>JAPOOK010000001.1 GCA_026713485.1 Chloroflexota bacterium
CAGCCGAAACGACTCCTCGAGACGCCGGCCGACGGCCGACGGCACGTGGCGCAAATTATGAAACTGAAGAGGAATTCTATGAGCGTCACCCCGAAATCTCGCGTCTGATTCGTACGACTTTCTCAGCCGTCATTGTGGCGCACCGCTCAGACGATAGACTCTATGCCTATCTACCGCCCCGCCCTCCCCGCCTCCACGCATTTGTATACCCAGCGGGAGTGGAGGCCATTGCCAGCCTTGCAAACGATCCGCTAACGCTGCAAAACATAGCGGCCGCACGCATTAACGCGACAAACGAATTCTTGCCCGCGGCAATACGCACACTCGCAAGTGTCTACGGTTCAGCAGGCGCGCAAGAGGAATTTCTACGTCAGACCGGACGCCGGCTGGTGAATCTCATGCGTGACGATATGCAAGGACTCCAAACGGTTCTAGCCAAGATTCGTCCCGCAGTTGGTGAGCGTAATTAGCTATGGATATTACCCACATCCGCACCGTGCTGGAAATCATTAAACATGGCAGCTTTTCCGAAGCGGCCGCCGCGCTCAACGTCAGCCAACCTGCCGTCAGCCTCCACGTACAACGTCTCGAACGAGAATTAGGTGCGAGACTTCTTGATCGCGGAGGCACTCGCATTCGCTTAACTCCGCACGGCGAAGCTTTTATTCGTCACGCAGAACGAATTGCTGCCTCTGAAATGGAGATGCGCGAGGATATTGCACGCCTTGCCCACGACCTCACCGGCGCGCTGCGCCTTTCCGCGAGCACAATACCCGGCGAATTCTTACTCCCCGGCCTTCTAGCCGATTTCACTACTTTGCATCCCAATATCACCGTAACCCTCAACGTAAGCGACACGGAAGCGGTGCTAACCGAATTGGAGAATGGCACGTGCGACGTGGGATTCACTGGTGCGCTTTCCCACCGCTCTGGACTTAAGCAGGAGCCTATTTACAAGGACACGTTGGTCCTAATCGTTCCCGCCAATCACCTATTCGCCAATAGGAAGTCGGTGAGCATCAACGAACTGGGCGGTCAGCAATTAATTACGCGAGAGTCAGGCTCCGGCACCATGGCCTCAATCCAGCGTATTTTTGCAACGTCCGGCGCAGACACCCACCTACGAGCGCCCAGCGTGGTGCTGGGATCTACACAGGCTGTAATCAGTGGAGTGGAGACCGGCATGGGCGTGTCATTCGTCTCCGCCCTCGCTGCGCGGCAGGGCGAGAAGGCCGGAACAATCGCTACTGTGGCGCTGGACAGCGTGACGTTGGAGCGAGACTTGTTCATGGTGTACCAGCAAGACCACATCACAACGCGCCTGCTCGAAGAGTTCATTGACTTTGCGCGAGGATGGCTCGCCAACGCCGACACCCACAACTCCGCCGGGACTGAAACGACATGACATCCAACGGACACATCGAAAGCCAGGGCGAGCGCGAAGTTGGAGTCGTCATCGGTGGCTCCCTCAGCCGGGGCGTAGAGGTCAGGCTGTCTCGCTCACGGTCAGTTGAGGACATCGCTGTCGGTGCGTATGTCTCCATTGAGGGGCAATCTAACCGCTCGTTCGGCATGATCACAGACATCAGGCTTGAGTCTATTGACAAGTCGGTTGAAACAATCGTCCCTGACCTTGATGATCCATTTGTATCGGATGTGCTGGAGGGAACTGCCTACTACGGAATGGTGGATGTGCTTCCCACGCTCATCATCGACCCCACAACCGGAGAATCTCGGCCCGTGCGAACTGTTCCTCGCCATTTTTCTCGCGTGGTTGACGCAAACATGGAAGACGTCCGAAGCGTATTCGGCGAGGCGGACGAATCCCATCTCAGTATTGGACAGCCGCTTGCCATGGAAAACGTCGACATCGTTCTCGATCTCAAAAAGGTTGCTGAGCGATCCGTCGGTGTCTTTGGCAAGTCCGGAACAGGCAAGACGTTCCTTGTGAGACAGCTTCTTGCGGGACTTGTAAAGTCCAGAGAGGCCGGTGTTCTCGTATTCGATATGCACAACGAATATGGCTGGTCGGGTACGGACCGAGAGCGCGGGCGACAGGTCAAGGGCCTCAAACAGCTCTTCGGTAGCCGAATTGTAGTACTCACACTTGACAAGGCGGCGTCGGATCGCCGCGGCGTTCCCACGGATGGTGAGATTCGAATTGGACATGACGAAATCGAACCGGAGGATATCGAGGCGCTTACCGAGGCGCTTGGATTAACTGACGCGGGACGACAGCTGCCTTTCCGCCTCCACAGCAAGTACGGTCGCAAATGGTTCACGAAATTCATGAGTCTGGATGGCGAAGACATGAACGAATTGCGCGCTGAGATGGGGGAACACGAGGGCACGATGCAGGCCCTCCAGCGACGCCTCCGCGCATTCGAACGGTTTGGATTCATCACGGAGGACTCTGGCAGCGGTTCAGTAAGGAGCATCGTCGACTACCTTCAAAAGGGAATGTCGGTCGTGCTGGAGTTTGGGCAATATGGCCGGCATGAGTTGGCCTACATGCTTGCCGCCAATCTCCTGACGAGGCGAATCCATGAGCAATACGTCAGCAGATCCGAAAGGGCCATGGGCGAGGCAGGTGAGGAGCCGAAGGCGCTCGTTATCGCCATCGAAGAATCTCATAAATTCTTGAGTCGAGGTGTGGCAAGTCAGGCAATCTTCGGCTCGATAGCACGGGAAGATCGCAAGCACGGCGTGACTCTCTTGGTCGTCGATCAGCGGCCGAGCAGCATCCATGACGAGGTTCTCTCACAGATTGGCACGAAGCTCGTCTGTCTTCTGGACAGCGAGCGCGACATTGAGGCAATCCTGGCTGGTATGTCTGAACGTTCCAAGCTGCGCAACGTTCTTGCGCGTCTGGAGAGTCGCCAGCAAGCTCTGTTAATGGGCGACGCGCTGCCGATGCCGGTTGTCGTTCAAACGCGAGAGTACGGTTCAGCAGAGTCATACGCCGCGTTCTCCATCACGGACGCCATCGAATCGTCCGCTGCTTTTACTCAGGAACGCGACGAGCTATTCAACTAGGATGCACGCAGAAGAATAGTGTTTGGGGGCTGAGAAATGATCGAAGCAGGAAGCCTCAGTATTGATTTTGGAGCCATCAACTGGCTGGCGGTCGTGGCCGCGACTATCTTTGCGATGGCTTTCGGGATGTTGTATTACATGCCATTCGCAGTTGGAAACGTATGGATGGACGCGCTTGGAACAACGGCTGAAGAGATCAACGCGCGCGGGGGACATGTACGAGCTTTTGCCGTTGCAACCATTGGCGCCCTCCTCAGCGTCACTACCGTCGCCATCCTTGTTCAACTCACTGGCGCGGACGCCTTTATCAGCGGACTGCTGATTGGAGCGCTAGCCGCCGTAGGCCTGGTTCTCGCGCCGATGGCCACCGCGTACATCTTTGAGGGACGTCCGCTCAAGCTCTACATCATTAACGCGGCAGAAAATTTCGTCTCACTTATTGTCATCGCGCTCATCCTTACCCTCTGGCAATAAGCCTCGGCCAGCTGCGGGGCGTGAACGCCATAATGGTTTCATGCGCCGCGTTGATTTTGACATCGCCCCACAGCCCCCCTACCGCCTCGATCTGACCGCATGGGCACTCAAGCGTCGTGAGGACAACACGTGGGACCGATGGGACCCAGCCACTAGAAAATACAGCCGCCTGATAGTTCACGACGGTCACCCAATTGACGTTTCAGTGTCGCAGACAGGCACCACCAACACTCCATTGCTTCTTGTCACCGCCATTGCGGATGCCGAATCCTTCGATGTCACAGATGACGCCGTTCGTGGCGCGGTGGATCCGGTTGTGCGCAACCTTCTGGGAACGGATATTGATCTCTCAGAATTCCATCGGATGTCATCAGCTGATACCACACTTTCCTCATTGGCGACCAAGCTAACGGGTTTGAAACCTCCACGCTATCCGTCCTTATTCGAGGCGCTAACCAACGCCATTACCTGCCAGCAAATCACCCTGACTGCTGGGCTCCGCATCCTTGGGCGGCTTGCCGCCGCGTGTGGCACGAAAATGAAGGATGCCGTGTCCTTTCCGCTTCCGGAGAATGTGGTTCAGTTGTCTGCGCAAGACCTCATAGATCTCGGTTACAGCCGCCAAAAAGCGCGCGCAATGGTTGAACTCTCAGCCCTTGCCGCAGATGGTGAGTTGGAAAGATCAATCATCGCAGACCTCAGCGACGACGAAGCGGTAGAGAGGCTGCGTCGGTTGTACGGTGTGGGACGATGGTCTGCCGAATACACCCTGCTTCGTGGAGATGGTCGCCTCAACATCTTCCCAGGCGACGACGTGGGCGTGCGCAAACACCTGGAGCAATGGCTGGGGCTCGATCATCGTCTCAATTATGACGGTGTAAGCCGTATCCTAGAGACGTGGCAGCCATTTGGTGGCATGATTTATCTACACCTCCTTACTGCATCCCTAGTGGATTCTGGTCGTGTTGTAGGAAACGAGGCAATAGAGGCCAACTGATGTCCCCTACTGTGCGAACTCTGGTGCTTCGAGAATCGACGGAGATCTTCGCTTCGCCGGCGACCGTTCGCGCAGCCTTCGACGATCTGGAATCGTGGCCGAAGTGGAATAGCGTTTGCCGAGATGCGGCCTGGATGAGCGGTGAGCCGTGGGCAATTGGCTCTGGATTTCACGTGACCCTCCGCATGGCGAATAGGCCCATAGGGTTCAACGTTTTCGTCACAGAGTTTGGCCAAGACGCCGTGACGTGGGAATCGACAGTATTGTCCGTCAAGGGAACGCGGCGATTTACATTTGAAGAACAAGCTGATGGTTCCGCAACTCACGTTACGGATCAGAAGACTTTTCACAGCCCCTACCTGCCCGTGCGCATTTTTTATCCTCGGCCCATCATCCAAGCTATGTCGCGGGGCTGGCTGGCATCCCTCAAGCACCAGGCCGAATTGACACATTTGGAGCGTGGCTAATGGCATTAGAAGTCAAGCATTTCAACCGAATCGCGGCCCCACCAGAGAAGGTGTGGGAGCAGTTCGCCGATGTCATGGGGTGGCCTAGTTGGATCCCCACGTTTCGTGGCGCGAGCTGGGTCGAAGGGGAGGCTTGGACAGACGGATCGCGGTTACGTATGACGATGGGTCTCGGCCCGGCAACCCTGGGCGTGGATGTCACGATTGTCAACGTTGACCTGCCCCGCAGCATCGCCTGGACAGGCCGGCGATTCGGCGTTACCAGCATCCACACATGGACGTTTACGCCGGATCGAGACGGCACGATCATGACATCTGAAGAGGTCTTTGACGGACCTGCTCCTCAATTGCTTGGCGTCACCGGTCTACGGCCGATGATCAGCCGCATTACAGAATTGTGGATGGACAGCCTCCAAAAGAAGGTGGAGGAGACACCGGACGGCGCGGACTCCTGACGTCTCCTCTTCCGCCGTATGGACGCGGCGTGGCGCATTCACTACGATTGATTTGGCCGTGTGACTAGCATGGCCATAGGACATCATCAACCATTGGGGAGGGACGAACGAAATGGCGCGAACAGACACACAAGCCTTGATTGACCGAATGGCAACGAGCTTTGCGGCGCTTGCCAATGCAGGTGCTGGCTTGAGCAACGAAGACCTCGACAAGGAAATTCCAGGTTACGGCGGACGTCCAACACAGTTGCGGGCTGTCCTTTACTACGCGGCCAACCACACGCGTGAGCACGTGAACCACCTCAATAAGATCCTTGATGTCACAGGCCATCCGGCGCAGTCGGAGGCGGGGGCCATCCTGGATCAGACCGCACAGTCGCTTGGCGCGCTAAACGGGGCGCTGTTGCGCGTAGACGACGATGATCTTGCGCGTTCGCACGAGGATCAGAGCATCAAGGATGTCCTGGAACACATCGCCGGCGCACTCGATGCTTTCGTCAGTCAGGTCAACGAGGGCACAAAGTAACGCATGCCAATCAACCTCCTGCCTTGTCGTTCCGTGAAGCGCTAATGTCAGGGAAACGGCCATGAGCGATTACGTCAGCTACATGGAGGAACATGGCCACGAGCAGTTGATGGTGTTCGGGGATGCCTCCACTGGCCTCCGCGGTGCGATTGCCATTCATGACACCACGCTTGGCCCCGCGCTGGGCGGCCTCCGCATCTGGCCGCACGCTACGGAGCAGGACGCCATCATGGATGTACTGCGGCTGTCAGAGGCCATGACTCTAAAGTCCGCCGCCGCCGGGCTCGACCTTGGCGGCGGCAAGGCGATCATCATGCGCAATGCCGCTCGGGACAAGACTGAGGCCCTCCTCCGTTCTTTCGGCACCAAAGTGGACTCCCTCAACGGGAAGTACATAACTACAGAGGATGTCGGCACGACGACGGCGGATATGCAGTGGGTGGCTCGGGAAACAAACTACGTCACCGGTCTGCCCTCGGAATCCGGGGGCAGCGGTGACCCGTCTCCCATGACATCGTACGGCCTCTATCAGGGTCTGCTGGCCACCACGCAATACCTCTGGGGCTCCGATGATCTTAGTGGAATGCGTGTTGTACTCATGGGCTTGGGAAAGGTCGGGAACTATCTCCTGCCCTATCTCAAGGGCGAGGGCGCCGTCATTTACGGAACGGACATTGACCAGGCTCGAGTGGAGCGGGCGCAGAACCAATTTGGCCTGGTTCCCATCAGCCAGGATGAAGTATTCAACTTCGAGTGCGACATCTTTGTGCCATGCGCCCTCGGCGGAATACTGAACGACGAGACTATTCCGCAGTTGCGATGCACAGCCGTTTGCGGCGGGGCGAACAACCAACTCCTTGAGCCGCGCCACGCGAGTGACCTTGCTGCGCGGGACATCCTTTACGCGCCCGATTACATTGTCAACGCCGGCGGCGTGATTAACGTCTCCCATGAGATTGGGCGCAGCTATAGCGCGGAGGAGGCGCGTCGCAAGACGGGCCAAATCTACGATACGTTGACCACGGTCTACGAGAACGCCAAGGCAGAGAGCATCTCTACGGATGAGGCGGCGCGGCGCATCGCCGTCAGCCGCATTGATTCCGTTCGAAAGATACGCCGGGCTCGCTGATTCCCGGTTCGCTCCTCTCACTCTGTTACGATGAGAGCGACACCTGAACCGGAGGCCGCACTACATGGATATCCTGTCGCGACCCGGCAGGCCCACTCTCATTCTTGCCATCGCGCTTACGCTTCTGGCCGTCGCGTACATTGGGTGGAAAGTTACCGAGTCGCCCGATCAGGCGTTGCAGTTCACCATCACCGGCCTGAACGTCGGCGCAGTGTATGCGCTGCTCGCGCTCGGATTCACGCTTGTTTACAGCACAGTATGGTTCTTTGACCTCTATTACGGCGCAGCGGCGGCAATCGGCGCGTACTTCGTCTTCTATCTCAGAGCTGGACAGACAACCGACGCTTCCTACGACCCCGCGAATATCGGCCTAAACATCGCGCTCGGAGCCGTGGTTGCCGGAGTCACGGCATGGGCGTTACACACGGCATTCTTTGAACGCATGCAGGGCCGCTACCCTCCTCTGCTTGTCCGGGCAGCGTACCTCCTGATTGCGGTCGGCGCGGGCGGCTACACCACAATCCTGCTTCTTTATCCCGACAATCTCCATCAGATCGCCGCTCCACTGATAACACTTATCAGCACTGCAGTAATTGGGACAGTTCTCTATTGGGCACTGGGCCGATTCGGCTTCGGTTCAACTGGATCGAGCCGACTGGTCACGATTTTCAGCGCCGTAATCGGGCTAGTTGCAGGAGCAACCGCAGCTATCGCCCTCGCTCAAACTCCGGAATCGCGCCTTTACATCAGTTGGCTGGTGTCCTGTCTCCTTGCGGGAGCCGTAAGCCTGGCGCTCTATCGCGGGCTGTACGCATTTATCCTCTTACGGGCTCGCTCAACCTTGATTATGCTTGTCGCAACTCTTGGCGTGTTGCTGACTATCACCGCAATTCTCGTCATGGTTTTCTCCAACACGACTCACCCGCTGCCCGCCTCATTCGGCAATAATTTGCTAACGCTGGGCGGCGCCACGTTCAAGGAATTTGCCCTGTTCGCCATCGGCAGCGCTTTCCTCGGGTTTGCCATTCTATGGCTCCTCATCCGCAAATCACCGCTAGGCAAGGTCATCCGCGCCATCGGTGATGACGAACAGGTCGCGCGCGTTGTCGGCATCAACACGACGGCGATAATTGCAATCGTGTTTTTCATCGGAGCGATGTACGCGGCGTTCGCCGGGATACTCACAGGACAGGACATCGCCATACAGCCACGCATGGGCTTGGAGCTACTGCTGAAGGGTTGGATTGCATCGGTGGTTGGCGGCATCGGCAATCTCTACGGCGCTATCCTTGGCGGGTTCCTATTGGGCGTTGTGGAGCAGTTTGGCATATGGGACATCGCCGGAGAATGGCAGGACGGCGTCGCGCTCATTCTCCTGATTGTGTTCCTATCCTTCTGGCCGAGAGGGATCATTCCGAGGCGGTAGAACGACAATGCAAATACGTCAACAGGCAATCTCGCGGGCACTCTCGCAACTACCGCAGGCGCTCTTATTGTCGCTGCGCAATCACCTTGAAATCTGGGCGACGGTCGTCGTGGTATTGGCTGCGGCGTCATTCATGCTGTCACGCGGCACGGGTTTCTCAATCACCCTGATGACAGTATTCGCAATCTGGGCGATGCTGGCAGTTAGCTTGAACCTCGTTCTTGGCTACACTGGCCTGCTCTCCGTCGGCCACGTGGGATTCTACGGCATCGGGGCGTACACGGTGGCTGCTTTGACGGCTAACCCGCGCCAAGAGCTATTAGAGGGAGAAATCATCCAGATCTTCGCGTGGCCGTTTTTTGCCGCGCTGCCTGTAGCAGTGGCACTGTGCGGGGTGGTCGCTTTTGTTGTTGGAGTGGCGTTCAGCCGGTTCCGAGACGATGTCTATGTACTCGTTTCATTCGGTTTCGCCATCATTGCTTATAACGTTTTCGTTAACTGGCAGTGGGTGACAAGAGGGCCTTTCGGCATTCACCAGATTCCTAAACCCGCCATCTTTGGATACACGATCAACGACGACCTTGAATTTCTGGTGCTCACACTGGCATTCCTCGCCATCGTCGTCGGCATATCATGGCTCATCGTCACGTCTTCATTCGGTCGAGTGCTCAAAGCCGTGCGCGAGGATGAGGACGCGATTGAGGTGTTCGGCTACCGTTCATCCCGCTACAAGCTTGCCATTTGGGTGATTTCCGCCATGATGGCGGGGTTGGCGGGAGCAATGCTCGCCACATATACGTCATTCGTTGACCCCAACTCTTTCATCCTCCTTGAATCGATTCTTCTTGTTGCCATCGTGATTCTTGGCGGACTGGCCAGTATTTGGGGATCGTTGCTCGGCGCGCTGGCATTCGTGCTGCTTGAGGAGGGAGTCCGCTTTGTACCGTTTCTGCCACCGGAGCATGTCGGCCAGGTTCGGCAGATAATATTAGGGACACTGCTGGTGCTTCTAATGCTGTTCAGACCGCAAGGAGTCGCAGGACGGTTCAAGCTATGACAATGCACGAACAACGCCGGATCGGAGGCTCTTTCGTGCTTCAGACGCTCGACATTGAGAAGCGCTTTGGCGGCGTCTATGCAGTCGACCGGCTCTCTATAAGCATTCCGCGGGGTCTAATCACCGCCATAATTGGTCCGAACGGCTCCGGCAAGTCCACTCTGATCAACCTCCTCAGCGGAACTTTGCCTCTCGACGGTGGAATGGTTGTTGTTGGACCAAAGCGCCTCCGCATAATCAAGCCATTCGATTCTCCCAACATTGGACTGACCAGAACATTCCAGGACGTGCGACTCTTCGAGCAGATCAGTGTGCTAGACAACCTGTACGTAGTAATGACGGAGAGGTCGTCTCTTCTCTCACTCTTCCAGAGGGCTCGCAAGGAGCACAGGGAGCGCGCGGAGAGAATCCTGAACGTGGTGGGCCTGTGGGAAAAGCGGAACGACTTGGCGGAAGAATTGTCATACGGCCAACGAAAACTCCTGGAGGTTGGCCGCCTCATGGCGATGAACACCCAGATATATCTCTTTGACGAGCCTTTTGCCGGGCTTGCTCTGCACATGATCGAAGTCGTAAAAGGCGTCATGCGAGAGCTGCAGGAATATGGCAGGACAATCATCTTCGTATCTCACAACATGGGGATTGTTCGCGAGCTCTCCGACTACCTCATCGTTATGGACAGCGGACGGCTCCTGGCACATGGGCGCCCTGACCAGGTGCTCAACGATCCGGCGGTCATTGAGGCATATCTGGGCAACTGAAGACGGCGAGAAGAACATGACAGCACGAGACCAACACGGCGGCGCCCAACAGCAAGTAAGCACCGCTTTGCCTCTGCTCGAATTAAGTGACGTGTCTGTCCACTATGGCGCGGTCGTGGCTCTTGACCATGTTTCCGTGCAGATTTACCCGGGCGAGGTTGTCTCACTCATGGGCCCCAACGGGGCGGGAAAATCGACTGTCCTCAAGGCTGTGATGGGTATGGCGCCGGTCTCAACAGGCACGGTCCGTTGGCACAACGACATCCTGGCTTCACCAACACATGAGATCGTTAAGCGCGGTATCTCCCTGGTGCCGCAAGGTCGCCGTGTCTTTACACATTTGAATGTGGAGGAAAACCTAGAGCTTGGCGGAATGCACGTCCGCGATGCTGCAGAGCGGAGCAGGCGCCTCGACGCCGTCATGGAATTCTTTCCTATACTGCGGCAAAAGCGGCGTGATCCGGCAAGCGCTATGTCCGGCGGGCAACAGCAGATGCTCGCGCTCGGACGCGGGCTCATGTCTTCGCCGGAAATTCTACTGCTGGACGAGCCAACGCTCGGGCTTGCTCCCATCATCGTTTCGGAGGTATTTCAGAGGGTCACTGAGATTAGCAAGACATTTGGCACAACGATCGTGCTCGTGGAGCACAACATCAGGGGCGCGCTAAGTATCGTTGACCGCGGCTACATCCTGGACAAGGCGCGCGTGGCCTTTGAAGGCACCCCCAAGGAAATCGAAGATTCGGATATCCTCACGCAGGTCTTCCTGGGACGAGAGGACAACGAAGAATAGCTACCGCAACTCTCCGTTATCGCATCCACAGTAGTTAGCGTTAGCGTCGCCGTTCCCATTTGAAGAACCGCACGGCCAACACAACACTTGCCAGTAACCACACTCCCATGACCCCAAGGTTGATCGGCTCAAAGCCGGAGCCGGCTGCGAATGGTTGGAACGATTCGTGCATGGCGGTAGCAAAGTGGCGCACGGGAAAGATATCCGCAAACGTGGTCAGCCATGCCGGCGCATCGTCCATCGGTATGAAGACATCGGAGATGAACAGTAGAGGCAGAATGCTCGCATTGACAATGGCCGGCGCGGCGTCTGCGTTCGGGATGAAATTTGCCACGGCTACACCCAGTGCGCAGAACGTTGCTGCCCCAACAATGCACGTCACGATGAACGCGGCCATGCGTGTAGTGGGCAAATCTACGTCATAAACGACCACCCCGGACACCAACACAATTGTGACAAGCAGAATAGCAACCGACACGGAATGGATAACGTAGCCCGCAATCAACGACCCCGGCGGCAGAGGCGTACCGCGAATCCGCTTGAGAAGGCCGTTGTCTCGGCTAAAGGCGAGAGTCATCGCGATGTTGTTATAGCAGGCACCCACAAGAGCGAAGACCACAATGCCCGGCACATAGAACGTTGACAGACTCGCCGTGCCACCTTCGAACTGAACCTCGTTGCTGCCGAATAACAGATTGAAGATAACCAGGAACATTAGCGGAAACACAATGGTGAAGAAAGCGGCGGCCGGATTTCGCCAAAAGGCGGTGTTCTGGTAACGCGCCTGGCGCAGCGACAGCTTAAGGGCATTCACGCCTTGCCACCTCCGCCCTGCAGGTTCGAGCTCGTCACCTCAATGAAGATGTCCTCGAGGGACGGCCGTGTGACGGCAATGTCCTCAAACTCGATGTCATTCTCAACCGCCCACGTAGTTAGTTGGTAAAGGACCACCGTTGGTGACGCAGCTTGGATCTCATAGGTTCCCGGCCCAACTGCAGGATGCACGCCCAAGCTTTCAGGCGGTGCTGCCGTGCCGTCCGGCAATCGGATTCGGATGAGAGTTGCGCCGCCTGAGCCTGCAATTTCCTGTGGCGGACCTTCCACGACAACGCGTCCCTCGACCATGATTCCTACACGGTCCGCCAGGTATTCAGCTTCTTCCATATAGTGCGTCGTCAGCAGAATGGTCTTGCCAAGATTCTGAAGGTTCTTCACCATGTCCCATGCGCCGCGGCGTGCCGACGGGTCGAAGCCAGTCGTCGGCTCATCGAGAAACAGCAACTCAGGGTTTCCAGCCAGTCCAACGGCAACGTCAAGCCGCCTTTGTTGACCACCAGAGAGTTTACCCACGCGAACACGGGCTTGTTCCGTCAGGCCGGTTGCTTCGAGGACGACATCAAGCGGAAGTGGATTGGGATAATAGCCGCGAAATAGATTCACTGTTTCCGAGACGGACAGATACTGGTCAACGCTCGTCGTCTGTAAGACGATGCCGATGCGTTCCCGAAATTCTCTCTCACCCCGTGCAGGATCATGCCCCAGGACCGTAACTGTTCCGGCACTCCGTTCCCTGTGGCCTTCGAGAATCTCGACTGTTGTCGTCTTCCCAGCCCCATTGGGGCCAAGCAGGGCGTACACTTCTCCGGTTTCGACGCATAAATCGACTCCCTTGACGGCCTCAAAGCTGCCATACGACTTTCTGAGATCCGTGACTTGAATGGCGGGGTGGGAGAAGGTACGTCCGGGCAATCAACACCTCCGCGGTCGTCTAGTGCCGTCGGAAAGTGAAGCGTTGGAGAAGAATGCCGGCGGAAAGCGCAACCGTCACATCCAATAGTAGCGCAATAAGCAGACGCATCGTTTGCCATGGCTGAGGTTCAGCTGAAACGAATGGCGCTGGCTGTGCCTGGGGATGAACAACAACTGGTTCGTAGAAAAACGCTACGGAGCGCTCTGCGACGCTCTTCGTGACCGTAGTCTGTACCTGTTGTGTAACCGCAGTCTTCACTAGATTCAGGGGGATTGTGCCGACAGGGGCCTTTCTTTCAGTTCCGGATTCGGTCACTAGCGCCATGTACTGCCCCGGTGCTCTCACTCGTACCATCAGGATTGACGAGCCGTCTGCCGGTCTTCTCAAGTCTCCGCGAATGTATGCCCACTCATGCTCGTCGTCCTTCCTCATCATCACCTCAACAGAGTCACGACCAATTTCTGCGCGCTCCTTTTCGATTTCGGTATTCTCTGCCTCGTCCTGCGTTCTCAGGACAATCTCAAGCAACGCTGGGCGATTAAGAGATTCCTGTTCCAAGGGGGCGCCTCCCACGTCAAAGAACTCCACGGAGACACACACGCAATCCTGCGGTGGAGCTGTTGCGTTTAGAGAGGCGCATGCGGCTTCGTCCTGTGTCAGGCGAACCTGGTACGGGACTGCCAGTGTGGCAGCGGGAGCAGTCAATCTTGCACGGCCGGTCTGATCCTGGACCTCTGACCTGCCAAATAGCAGTGTTTGCACTGCGCCAGGCACAAGCACAAATACTGGGTCCACCTGTTTGAAATCTATGGGTGGCCGGCTAAGAGTGTTAGGAGAGGGAGTAGAGTTCGTGGCATTCCCGTCAAGGTGCGATGAATCGCCTGAAATCTCATCGCTTGGCACGGGTGTTGACACCTCAGCATCATTCCCAGATTCCGAGTTGGGAGTAGACGAATCTTCAATGTCAGGCAACCGCTCAGTAATGTCGGGCGTGGGGGCCAAGTTCGTATCACTCCCGTCAAGGGGTGATGAATCGCCCAAAATTTCATCGCTTGGCACGGGTGTTGACACCTCAGCATCATTCCCAGATTTCGGGTTGGGGGTAGACGAATCCTCTACATCAGGTTCAGGCGTCGGCTTTGGCGCTTTAATTACGGCAATACGGACTTCAATTTGGGACTCCATCCCGCCCTTCATTGCGGCGACGCGGAGTGTATACACACGCCGGGCGTCTCTGGGCGAGAAATCGGGCGCAACCATGATTTGTCCGGTCGACGACTCAACAATGAACGCTCCCGGGTCCGATTGACTGACAATTCTGAAACGGACAGACTCTCCCTCGGAATCTATGACTGAGAGCGCGGCTCCGACAGGACTCCCACCACGAACGCCGGCCGTCACCTCCCTTCGCAATTGACCAGGTCCATATCCCACCGGACTGCCGCACGAATCCAGGATGAGTTGGGCTTCGCTAAAGACCGGCGGCTCATCGACATCACTGACCACTACCGTGAGATCGAGGTAATCGTCTGCGTTGAATTCATTCTCAGTATTCCCGAGGTTGTCGCGTCCATCGGAAACGGACACGCGTAGCATGAATGGTTTTCGCGAGGTCTCGAAATCCAGGAGTGTGCCAGGGCCGAGTGTCACATAACCGGTGGGCGGGTGAATCACGAAGGTTTGCTCATCCGGTCCAGACAGCGCGTATGTGAGAGTATCTCCATCCTCATCCGTTTCGATACCCGAATCGCCTCCAATCCCCCGGTAAAGGCTGTAGGCGCCCGGACATGAATTCTCTGGAATCTCAGTGACGATGGCTCTAGACGGAAAGTGCGGCGCGTCATTGGCATCTGTAACCTCGACGACCACATCCAGACCGCTTTCGTATCCACCGTCATTCCCAACAATCTGAATCACGTACGTGTTGTTGACGTCCGAATCGACAGGGCTTTCAAAGTTCGGAGACGTTATAAAGGCCAGAGCGCCTTGAACATCGATCACGAAGTGAGCAGCATCAATACCCACAGTCCGAAAATCTGTCGGGGCATCGCCCCCTCCCTCGGAATCGACGAGCGCGTAGGTTGCGACAAGGCCATTGCCGTTTTCTTCGTAGCTAACGTTGACAGGGCCGCTGATCGTAGCGGGCTCAGCAACATTCGTAACGGTAACTTCAACATCCGACGTGGACGTAAGATCACCGTCAGACGCAGTAACTGTCAACTCATACACGTTGTCCTTGTTTGCATCTTCCGGGTTCTCATAATCCGGCCGGACGTTGAATGTCAACTCTCCCAACTCGCTGATGGAGGTCCGCGTCGCATCAATACCCACAACCTCCCACGTAATTCTGCTTCCTTCTGGGTCCGTGGCGGAGTACACGGCAACAGTTGTAGTGTCGTTCTCCGCAAAGGTAACCGACGCGGGGCCGCTGATAGTCACGGACTCATTGACGTTTATCACGGTGACTTCCACATCCAGTGCGGCATTGAAGTTCCCGTCCGACGCTCTCACCGTCACCTCATACACATTGTCGTTATTGGCATCACTCGGCCTCTCATAGTCTGGCCGCGACTTGAATGACAACTCACCCGTCTCCTTAATCGAGAATCGCGACACGTCCGCTCCCTCAACACTCCACGTGATCTCACCTCCTTCCGGGTCAGTGGCCGTGTACGTTGCCACGGGCACCGTGCTGTTCTCGGCAAAGCCGACAATGGCGGCGCCCGTAATGAGGATGGCCTCGGCGACATCCGTGACAGTAACTTCGACGTCCAGCGTGGACTCAAGATGGCCGTCCGACGCTGTTACCGTTACTTCGTACGTATTGTCCTTATTGGCATCACGTGGCTTCTCATAATCCGGCGGAGAGTTGAATGACAACTCACCCGTCTCCTTGATCGAGAATCGCGACACGTCCGCTCTCACAACGCCCCACGTAATCTCATCTCCATCCGGGTCAGCAGCCGTGTACGTTGCTACAGACGCCGTGCCGTTCTCGGCAGAACTGACAGTGGCAAGGCCAGTGACCATGGGAGACTCATTCACATTGGTGACGATAATCTCAATGTCCAGCGTGGACTCAAGATTCCCGTCCGACGCTGTTACCGTCACTTCATAGACGTTGTTCTTGTTGCCGTCGCGTGGCTTCTCATAGTCCGGCGGAGAGTTGAATGACAACTCACCCGTCTCCTTGATCGAGAATCGCGACACGTCCGCTCCCACAACGCCCCACGTGATCTCATCTCCATCCGGGTCAGCAGCCGTGTA
>JAPOOK010000002.1 GCA_026713485.1 Chloroflexota bacterium
CACCACCCCCCCCACCCACACCAGCAGCATTTTGCCCCCCGCCATGCTCACGATCATCGCGAGCGTCGGTAGGAACTCGCCGCCCGGGTACGGCCAAAGCGCGCCGAGAACTCCGAGCCTGCTAAGGAGAATAAGTTGTCCATAAGCGGACGCCGCAGCGATGGGCACCGTCATCCAGTGCGTG
Organism: Chloroflexota bacterium; assembly: GCA_026713485.1. GTDB lineage: Bacteria > Chloroflexota > Dehalococcoidia > UBA6926 > UBA6926 > VXMO01. The sequence continues at coordinate 185 of JAPOOK010000002.1, forward strand.
TACTGGTTGATCCTTTGCCGTCCGGCCTCGCCTTCTCGGGCAAGCGCGGACAGGCGAGGAATCACCGGAATCATGATCTGCAGGATGATGCTTGCGGTGATGTATGGGTACACGCCCATCGCGGCAACAGACAAGTTACGCATCGCGCCGCCGCTGAAGATATCCAGGAATCCCAGCAACTGGTTGCTCTGGAAAAGCTGCCGCAGCGCGACAATGTCCGCTCCCGGCACGGGAACGTGCGCGATGAACCGGAAGATTACAAGAATCGCGAAGGTGAAGAGGATGCGGCGTCGGAGGTCCGGCTGGTACCAGGCATCGATCATCGCCTGGATAAGGGCCGGACGCGGCTGACGCCGCTCGGTCGTCGATGAGTAACTCACGACGCGATACGCTCCCTTTTATCGGGGCCGATGAATGACAGGCTTGGGAAGGGTGTCAATACTGCCGCCCGCCGCTTCAATCTTCTCACGCGCAGTACGAGACACGCGGTGGGCGCGAACGGTGAGAGGCTGCTCAATTTCTCCGTCCGCCAGAATGACGATGGGCTTCTTGAGCGACCTGATAATCCCTTGTTCACGCAGCGATTCCGGACTGACCTCCGAACCGGCGGGCAGGTCCATCAGGCTCGATAGGTTCACGGGCTCATATTCAACACGGAATAGATTCTTGAAGCCTCGCTTGTGCGGCAGCCTCTTGACCAGCGATAGCTGACCGCCCTCAAAGCTCGCGCGCACCCCGCCGCCGGAACGAGACTTTTGACCCTTCATGCCCCTGCCGGCGTAGGTGCCGCGGCCTGAGGAGTTGCCCCGGCCCACGCGCCGCCTGCGCTTGCGGGATCCGGCAGGCGATCGCAGCTCATTCTCATGCATCGGCGCTCGCGCCTCCCTCGTCCCTCAGTTCTGTCGTCACCAGGTGGCGCACCTTGATCAACATTCCCCGAATCGAGCGTGAGTAATCGTGCTCCCGCTCGTCGCCCATGCGTCGAAGGCCCAGCGCGCGCAGCGTCTTGACCTGGTCCGACTTCTGGTTAATCGGGCTCTTGGTGAGCGTCACACGCACTTTCGTCATGACCCTGCGCCCTCGTTCTCATCATCACTAGAGCTTTCCGCATCCCTGGCTGCGTCCGCTGTCGCAGACTCCTCAGCCTCGGAGGCGGGAGTTTCCTCAGTATCGGCAGTCGGCGCGTCTTCCGCCTCGGCGGAAGGCTCCTCCGTTTGGTCGGATGAATCCGGCTCAGCGTCAGCGGCGGTCTCCGTCTCAGTTTCGGATTCTGCCTCGACCTCACTCGCTTGGGCTTCTGTGGCCGTGGGCTGCTCCTCTTCGGCATTCTCCGCCAGGAACGTGTCGCTGCTTACCGGCTGCGGCACGATAGGCGTGGGCCCGTCATAGCCGGGGGCTGCCTCCGGCTCCTTCTCGGGGAGCGGTTCCTCGCCCCGGACCATGCGGCGCAATGAAATCGTCTGACGCGGGTCGCGCATCATCTGCAGGCCCTTTATCGTGGCCTGCACGACGTTGATCGGGTTGTTGCTGCCCTGAGACTTCGTCAAAATATCGCGAACACCTGCAGCCTGTACCACGGCGCGCACAGCGGCGCTCGCTCGCACACCTGTACCCGGCGCGGCTGGACGGAGAAGGATTTGCGCGCCTCCGAATCGACCGACGACTTGCTGCGGTACGCTGCTCTCCAGCGTTGACACGTCAATCAGCGAGCGACGAGCAATTGCGCCGCCCTTCTGCACTGCAAGCGGCACCTCCGCCGCCTTGCCGAGGCCGTATCCAATCTTGCCCTTGCCGTCGCCAACGACGACGAGCGCGTTGAACGTGAAACGCCGACCACCGGCAACGGTCTTTGCCACGCGCCGAATCGACACCACGCTTTCGGTCAGGCCGTCTGATTCCCGATCCGCGTCGCGCTGTCGTTCCCGTGTGCGCCCGCGGGCACCACGTGTGCGTCCTAGTGTCATCGTTTCTCCGTCCGCTCCTCGTCCCTAGAAAACCAGGCCGTTTTCACGCGCCGCTTCGGCCACGGCTTTGATCCGGCCATGATATTGGTACCCGCCCCGGTCGAAAACGACAGTCGTGATACCGCCCGCGACCGCTCGCTGCGCAACTGCCGCGCCAACCATCTTGGAGCGATCCGACTTGTTGTGTCCGCCCGCTTCGTCCCGAATGTCCCTGTCCCGTGTCGAAGCGGCGGCGAGAGTCACGCCGCGCGAGTCATCAACCACCTGCGCGTAGATATGGTTCAGGCTGCGGAAGACGCACAGCCGGGGCCGCTGCTCCGTGCCGGTAACCCGTTGCCGCAGCCGAAGGTGGCGTCGGCTGCGGCCCTCTCTTGCTGTCTTGATGCGTGGCATGTCTGCTGCTACTCCGCCTATCTGCGTCCGGCGCCCTTGCCGGCCTTGCGTCTCACCTGCTCACCCTGGTAGCGGATGCCCTTGCCCGTGTACACGCCCGGCTTGCGCACCGCGCGGATCTTGGCGGCCGTCTGACCGACAAGCTCCTTGTCAATGCCGTCCACGTGCAGGCGCGTGTTGGTTTCCGCCTCCAGCGTGATGCCCTCCGGCGGCTGGACATCAACCGTGTGTGAATATCCGACGCTCAGCGTGATGCCGGGTCCTGACTGTTGCGCTCGGTAGCCCGCTCCCTGGATCTCCAGAGTGCGGCGATAGCCCTCGGACACGCCGGTCACCATGTTGGCCAACAGCGCACGGGACAGCCCGTGGAACGCCCCAGATGCGCGATTATTCTCATCCTTGCGGTGGACGGTGATGACACCGTCATTCTGCTCAAATCGCACGGCGGGATGGAACCGGCGCGTCAATTCGCCGCGCGGCCCCTTGACGGCAATAGTCGTCCCTTGCGGGTCGTCGGCCATCGTGACCTGCACGCCCCCCGGCACCGGTATTGGCATCCGTCCTACTCGTGACATTTCTTTAGACCGTGTTCCTCAGAATCTCTTTATCAAGCTGCTTTGTGTTTCGAGCTTTGGTATCGGGTCGCCACCTACCACACGTAGGCGAGCAGCTCTCCTCCAATACCCTTGCGCCACGCCTCCCGGCCAGTCATCACGCCGCTCGACGTTGAGACGACCGCGATGCCAAGGCCTCCGAAGATGCGCGGAATCTCACCACGCTGCACGTACACGCGCAAACCAGGCTTGCTGACGCGTCGCAGCCCGTTGATGACGGGGCTGTTGCCCTCGCGATACGCCATCTGCATGCGCACAATCTGTTGAGGCGTCGTCCCTCTCAGTATTGAGAAGTCGCGGATGAACCCTTCTTGCTTCAGTATCTCCGCAATGGCGACCTTGGTCTTGGACGCCGGCACGGTGATGGACTCATGTCGAGCCATCAACCCGTTGCGGATGCGGGTGAGCATATCGCCGATGGGATCGCTAACGGTCATGTGTTTACGCTCTCTCCTCTACCAACTCGCCTTGCGCACGCCAGGAAGCTGCCCAGTGAGCGCCCTCTCCCGCATACATATGCGGCATAGGCCGAACATTCGGTAGTACGCCCGCGGCCTGCCGCATACGTGGCAGCGGTTGTACGCTTGCACCTTGTACTTGGGCGGGCGCTTCCAGCGGGCAATCTTTGACTTCTTCGCCATTAGTTGGTGATCTCCTCACGCGCGAACGGCATTCCCAGCAGGGCCAGTAACCTGAGCCCCTCATCGTCCGTCTGCGCCGTCGTCACAATGTTCACCTGCAGGCCGCGAATCCGATCCACGCGGTTGTAATCAATTTCGGGAAAGATGATTTGCTCGCGCAGCCCAACGCTGTAATTGCCGCGCCTGTCGAACGCCCTTGTCGAGACACCCCGGAAATCTCGTGTGCGCGGGAGCGCGACGTTCATCAGCCTGTCGAGGAAGTTCCACATACGCGCGCCGCGCAGCGTCACGGACGCGCCGATGGTGTTCCCCTCGCGGATGTGGAATCCGGCGATGGAGTTCCGGGCGCGAGTGACCACCGGCTTCTGGCCGGAGATCGTCGTCAGGTCGCGTTGGATTCCCTCCAGCACCCGTGCCTCATCACGCGCGTCTCCTGCTCCGATGTTCAGCACGATCTTCGTGACCTTCGGCACACGCATCGCATTCGTGAAGTTGAACTCCTGCATTAGGGCAGGGGCCACCTCATCCCTATACATCTGGCGAAGGCGTGGAATCTCCGCGGGTCTCGCGCCATTTGTCGAAGCGGTCTCCTGCTGCCCCTCATCCGAAGATTCGGCCTGTCGCCGCCGTCCGGATGAGCGGCGCTGACGGGCAGGGGCTTCCGCCTCCTCGCTCTCCTGGGCGTCGTCAGTCGACGCCCCCGCAGGAACGGGGAACGGCAGATCGCGCTCTATATCGTCGTTGTCTAGTCGATTGTCTCGTTGCATGACTTGCACCGTCGGACCTTGCGTCCGTCTTCTAGTGTTCCGAAACTCACCCGCACCGCCTTATCGCAGTGGGGGCAAATCAGCCTCACGTTGGAGATATGCAGCGGGTTGGGCAGCTCGATGATGCCGCCCTGCCGCACGCCCGGCTGTGGGCGCTGATGTTTCTTGATGATATTCACGCCCTGCACGACCACGCGGCCACTGGAGGGAATCACCCGCTCAACCGTGCCGCGCTTGCCCCGGTCTTTGCCCGCGGCCACGTACACCGTGTCGTTTCGCTTGATCGTCGCCGCCATCGCTACAAGACCTCCGGGGCGAGAGAAATGATTCTCATGAAATTCTTATCGCGTAGTTCTCGAGCGACAGGCCCGAAAATACGCGTGCCTCGCGGTAGATCACGATCGTTCAGGATAACCGCCGCATTCTCATCGAACCGAATATATGAGCCGTCAGGCCGCCGATGCGGCTTGACCACGCGCACCACAACGGCGCGAACGACGTCACCCTTGCGGACGCCGGCGTTCGGCTGTGCCTCCTTGACGGAAGCGACGATGATGTCCCCCACGGACGCATAGTGCCTCCGCGTGCCGCCCGGCACGTTGATGCACTGTATCTCGCGAGCGCCGGAATTGTCCGCGACGCGAAGGCGTGTTTGAACCTGGATCATTCCGTGCCCGCCCTCGCATCATCAGGCAACGCCGCGACAACGCCGCGCTCCAGCACGTCGGTGACGCGCCACCGCTTGTCCCTGGACAGCGGACGGGTCTCCTGGATGCGCACAAGGTCGCCCTCGGCACACACACTGTTCTCATCGTGCGCCTTGAACCGCGTCAGGCGGCGAACTGCCTTCTTATACAGGCGGTGGGTGCGCTGCCGCTCAACGGTCACGACAACCGTTTTCTCCATCTTCGTGCTGACCACGCGGCCCACACGTGTCTTCTGACCGGGCATCTACGCTGTCTCCTCCACCGCGAAGGCCTCCAACTGCCGCTCACGGATTACAGTCTTGAATTGGGCGACACTCTTGCGCGCCTTGCCAACCTCGCTCGTATTCGCCAGCTGTCGCGTCACCGCGCGAAAGCGCAGGTTGAACAGCTCACGATGCGCATTCTCCAACTCCTCCTGGAGTTGGTCATCATTCAGCGCGCGTATCTCTTCCATGTCCATCTCGGACTACTCCATATCACGAGTGACGATTTGCGTGCGGATGGGCAGCTTGTCCTGCGCCAGCCGCATCGCCCGACGCGCAGCTTCTTCAGGAACTCCCGCAATCTCAAACAGGATCTTGCCGGGGCGCACAACGGCCACCCAGCCGTCCACGTTCCCCTTGCCGGCGCCCATCCGTGTTTCCAGTGGCTTCTTTGTAATCGACTTATGCGGGAACACACGAATCCATATCTGGCCACCGCGCCGGACGTGTCGGGTCATCGCTCGCCGCGCCGCCTCAATCTGGCGGCCCGTGAGCCATATCGGCTCCATCGACTGTATTCCAAACTCGCCGAACGCCACCGTGTTCCCCTTCTGCGCCATTCCACGCATCCGGCCCCGGTGTTGCTTGCGATATTTGACTCGTCGTGGTTGCAGCATGATGGCTACTCGTTGTCCTCAGTAGAATCCGACTCTTCGACTGCGGCGGGAGCAGTCTCCTCAGCCACCGGTGTCTCGGCCTCAGCTGCCGGTGTCTCAGCAACCGCCGCCGGAGCCTCAACCTCAGCTGCTGGCGTCTCGGCCTCAGCTGCCGGTGTCTCAGCAATCGCTGCTGGCGTCTCGGCCTCAGCCGCGGGAGTCTCGGCCTCAGCTGCCGGTGTCTCAGCAACCGCCGCCGGAGCCTCAACCTCAGCTGCTGGCGTCTCGGCCTCAGCCGTCGGTGTCTCAGCAACCGCCGCCGGAGCCTCAACCTGAGCTGCTGGCGTCTCGGTCGCAACCGCTGGCGTCTCGGTAGCCGCCACCGCGCTTTCCGCAGCACCGTTATCTGAGGACGCCACAGGGGTGGACATCAGGGCGCTGCGCCGCGCCAGCTCCTCCGGTGTCGCCTCCATCACAATATCGCCGCGATAGACCCAAACCTTGACGCCGATCTGACCCATCTGCGTCCGAGCCTCCGCGGTGCCGAAGTCAATATCGGCGCGCAGAGTGTGGAGTGGGACTCGGCCGTCCATCGCCTTCTCTGTGCGCGCAATCTCCGCGCCGCCCAGTCTTCCTGATACCGCGACGCGAATTCCCTGCGCGCCTGCCTGCATGGACCGCTGAACGGCCTGCCGCGTGGCGCGCCGGAACGAAACCTGTCGCTGAATCTGATCCGCGATGCTTTGCGCAACCAGCGTTGCCTCAAGCTCCGGCTGTCGAATCTCGTTGATGTCCACACGGACACGCTTGCCTGTCAGCGTTTCGAGCTCCTGGCGGAGTTCCTCAACGCGTTGGCCGCCGCGCCCGATGACCACGCCAGGCCGAGCCGTGTGGATGAGCGCTCGAACCTCGCTCGCCTTGCGCTCAAGCTCTACACGCGCAACCGCGGCGTCGCGATGCTTATTGATGATGTGATCCCGAATCTGCAGGTCCTCCTGCAGATTCGTTCGATACTGCTCCGCGCGATCCGCGAACCAGTGCGTCTGCCAATCACGGATGTACCCGAGGCGGAACCCAAACGGGTGAACCTTATGACCCATTAGCCGTTCTCCTCGTCATCCACGATGACCGTCAAATTGCTGTGCTTGCGGAAGTGCTTGCCGGCCTGCCCGCGTGCACGCGGCTTGTATCGCCGCAGCGTCTCCGCCGGACCTATGTCCATGCGCGCGATGCGCAGCATGCTCGGATCCAGGTCGTAATTGTTCTCCGCGTTCGCCGCCGCGGCGCGAACCACCTTGGCGACTTCCTTGGCCCACGGACTCGCCATGAACTGGAGCTGTGTGAGCGCATCGTCCACGTTCATGCCGGGCAGCATCTGCGTGATGAGGTGCAGTTTGCGCACGGAAAGAGACATTCGGCGTGCTCGTGCTGTTTCTTGCATCGCGTCGCTCCGCCCTACCGCCTGGCCTGCCGTTCATTGCGAACGTGGCCGCGGAATGTCCGTGTCGGCGCGAATTCTCCAAGCTTGTGACCCACCATGTTCTCCGTGATGAACAAGGGAATATGCCTGCGCCCGTCATGCACCGCCATGTTCAGTCCCACCATCTCCGGCACAATGGTTGACGCGCGCGACCACGTGCGGATCACCGCCCGCGAGTTCGTCTGCTGCGCGATGGATACCTTGCGCAAGAGCTTGGGCTCTATGTACGGTCCCTTCTTGACTGATCGCGACATTTTTCTTCAGCGTTCCTTGTTCTCGTCCGTTCTCGTTCAGATCTCTAGCGGCGCGAGCCTCGGCGTCCGCCGCGCCGACGGACGATAAACACGTCCGTCTTCTTGTTCCTGCGTGTCCGCTTGCCGAGTGTCGGCTTGCCCCACGGCGATTTCGGCCCCGGCATCCCGATTGGCGAGCGCCCTTCACCGCCTCCGTGTGGATGGTCGCGCGGAGACATAGCGGAGCCGCGCACCGTCGGACGCCATCCCTTAAGACGCTTCCTGCCCGCCTTGCCCCATGACAGGTTCTTGTGGTCGGGGTTGCCGACCTGCCCGATGGTCGCGTAGCAGGCGGAAAGCACGCGCCGCAGTTCGCCGGAGGGCAGCCTGAGCAGCGTGTACTTGTCTTCGTGCGCCATGACTTGCGCGCCGGTGCCCGCTCCACGGACAAGCTGTCCGCCCTTGCCGAGATGAATCTCGATGTTGTGCACCGTTGTGCCCGTTGGGATCACACCCAGGGGCAGCGCGTTGCCAACGCGAACCTCCGCCTCCGGCCCGGACGACAGCACGTCGCCGCGCTGCAGGCCAAGAGGAGCAATGATATAGCGCTTTTCGCCGTCGTGGTAATGCAGCAGTGCAATTCGTGACGAGCGATTCGGGTCGTATTCAATCGTCTTGACGGACGCCGGGACGCCGTGCTTGTTGCGCTTGAAATCGATAACACGATAGGCACGCTTCACGCCGCCGCCCCGATGGCGAACGGTAACACGGCCGGAGTGGTTGCGCCCCGCGTTGCTCTTGAGAGGCTCCACGAGTGTCTTTTCCGGCCGCACCTTATCGATATCGTCGAAGGCGTCGAGAACCATGCCGCGACGGCCGGGTGATGTGGGTTTGACTGTCTTGACTGCCATCGTTCTACCCTTACACGCCCTCGAAGACCTCGATGCGTTCGCCTGCATGCAGGGTCACAACGGCCTTCTTCCACGGCTTCGTCAGGTACGTCTTCAGCCCGGCGCGCCTGGTCTTACCCTTCACGTTCATCACGTTCACGCTGGAAACACGCACGCGAAACGCAATCTCAACCGCCTCTCGTATCTGCTTTTTGTTGGCCTTGCGATGCACCTCGAAGGCGTACTTGTTCCGGTCCTGGAGCGCCGTGTACTTCTCCGTGATGACGGGGCGGCGCAGAACCTCAAGCGGATGCAGGTCCATGTCTACCTCTCCGCCTTTCTGCCGCTCTTCGCCCACAATTCTTCCGCGCTGCGGACCGCGTCCAAGGTGATTACCAGCTTGCGATGCGCCAGCAAATCACCAACGTTCATATAGCGTGCCGGCAACGTCTTGACTCGTTGTACGTTGTGCGCGGAGCGAATCAGGTTCTCCTCCGGCTCCGCCGTCACCAGCAGGGCAGGGGAATTGACCTCAAGGTTCTGCAGCGTTGCCACCACGTCCTTTGTGCGCGGTTTCTCCAACCCAAAGCTGTCAATGATGACCAGGTCTCCGTTGGCCAGTTTGCTTGTCAGGATGCTGCGCAGCGCCTGCCGTCTCATTCGAACCGGGATATCCTGCCGGTAGCTGCGCGGCTTGGGGCCGAATGCCACTCCGCCGTGCCGCCACAGGGGAGATCGAATGCTGCCCTGACGCGCCCGGCCCGTGTACTTCTGCCGCCACGGCTTGCGTCCGCCGCCGCGCGCCTCACTTCGTGTCTTGGTGGAATGCGTTCCCTGCCGCGCATTCGCGCGCTGCCGCACGAGCGCCTGGTGAACGAGTGCCTCGTAGATAGGCGCATTGAAGAGCAGGTCGCTTACCTCTACGTGGTCAACGACCTGCCCGCTCGTATTGCGGACGTCTACTTCCATATCAGCGGCTCGCCTTCTTGCGTATGAGGACGATTCCGTCCGGCGCCCCGGGGGTGGAGCCGCGTACAAATACCAGGTTGCGCTCCGCGTCCACGGCCACAACGAGACCGCTCTTCTGTGTTGTTCGCTTATTGCCCATCTGCCCGGCCATCTTGAGTCCTTTGCGAACCCGGCCGGGAGTCGTGCCTGCGCCAACGGAGCCCGGCGCTCGCCACCGATCGCCCTGTCCGTGCGTCTTTGGGCCGCCGCGGAAATGCCAGCGCTTCACGCCGCCCGCGAAACCCTTGCCCTTGGACTTCGCCGTCAGATCAACCTGCTCTCCAACCTCAAATACCTGGTCAGCCGTTACGACGGTTCCGACCGCGGGCATATTACCCTGCGCTCGCACCTCTCGCAGATGCCGCAGCGGGCTGATGTCATTCTTGGACAGGTGGCCGAGGCGTGGCCCGTTCAGCTTGCGTTCGGGAACCTCCTCGAAACCAATCTGCACCGCGTCATAGCCGTCCGTCGCTGCCGTCTTGACCTGCGTCACCGTACAGGGCCCTACACGGATGGCCGTCACGGCGGACACCGTTCCATCCTCATGGATGTACTGCGTCATGCCGAGCTTGGTTCCTAATAGTGCGGATAGCATTGTCGGAAATTACCTGTCGTGAGTCCTATGAACTGATTTCGATGCTGACGCCCGCCGGAAGGTCCAGGTGCGTCAGTGAATCAATGGTGCGGGATGTCGGGTCGAGAATATCGACGATTCGCTTATGGGTGCGAATCTCAAACTGCTCGCGCGAGTCCTTATCGACGTGTGGCGAGCGAATCACGGTGAATCGCTTGATACGTGTCGGCAGCGGGATTGGCCCGGACACCTGCGCGCCCGTCCCCTCCGCAGCTTCCACGATCTGCACGGCAGACGCATCCAGCAGGCGATGGTCAAACGCCTTCAGCGTGATGCGTATCTTCTGTCTCTGCCGTACGGTCGTCATTATTCTTCCTTGGTGATCCGCTTAGCGTACGCCGACGCCTGCCGGTCGCCGCGTCAGCGTTTCCACCACGTTTTGCGGGACGTGGTTGTAGTGATCGAACTCCATGCTGTAGCTTGCTCTCCCCTGCGTGGCGGAGCGCAGAGATGTAGCATACCCGAACATCTCCGCGAGGGGAACGAATGCCGTCACGATTCCGAGATCGCCCCGGCTTTCCATGCCCTGCACCTGCGCGCGCCGGCTCTGCAGATCGCCCATCACATCGCCGATGGACGCCGCCGGCCCAACCACTTCAACCTTCATGATTGGCTCGAGAGCAACGGGCTTCGCACGTCCGATGGCAGCCTTGAATCCCATGGATCCTGCCATCTTGAACGCCATCTCGGACGAGTCCACTTCGTGGAACGATCCGTCATCGATGGTGATGCGAAGGTCAACGATGGGGAATCCGGTCAGTTGACCGTTCTGCGCCGCTTCACGCGCGCCCTGCTCAACCGCAGGAACGTACTCGCGAGGCACCGCGCCGCCAACTATCTTGTTCACAAATTCGATGCCGCTCCCCGGCTCCAGCGGCTCAACCTCAAGCCAGACGTGACCGTACTGGCCGCGCCCGCCTGTCTGCCGAACGTAGCGGCCTTCCGCTCTTGCCACCCTCGTGATCGTTTCGCGGTATGCCACCTGCGGGCGGCCCGTCCGGGCGTCCACGCGGAACTCACGCTTGAGACGATCGACAATAACTTCAATGTGCAACTCGCCCATGCCGGAGATGACCGTCTGACCAGTCTCCAGATCGTGTGACGATCGGAAGGTCGGATCCTCCTGCCCCAGCTTCACCAAGGCGTCCACCAGCTTCTCTTCTTCTTCCCGCGTCTTCGGCTCAATAGCCACAGAAATAACAGGTTCCGGGAAGCGAATGGATTCGAGAAGGACCGGGCTGTTGACGGCGCTAATCGTATCGCCGGTGAACGTGTCCTTCAGTCCGACGGCGGCGACGATATTGCCCGCCTCCGCCTCCTCAAGTTCCTCACGGTGATTGGAGTGCATTTGGATCAGGCGACCAAGGCGCTCGCGCCCCTGCCGGCTAGTATTGAGGACCGTCGCCCCCGCCTTGCCTGTGCCCGAATAGATGCGGAGATAAACCAGACGGCCCGCGAACGGGTCTGTGACGACCTTGAAAGCGAGGGCAGAGAACGGCTCGGACGGGTCCGGCGCGCGCTCAATGACAACCTCCTCGTTGCGAGGATCGGTTCCCTGTACCGGCGGGACGTCCAGCGGTGAAGGCAAATAGTCGGTAATTGCGTCGATGAGCGGCTGCACGCCCTTGTTCCGCAGCGCCGTGCCGCAGAACACCGGATAGATGGCCATCTTGACCGTTCCGGCGCGCAGCCCGCGCCGAATCTCGTCCTCGGTCAAATCCTCCCCTTCGAGGTACTTGACCATCAACTCATCGTCTTGCTCAGCTGCGCGTTCAATCATTGCGTCGCGGTAGCGGGCCGCGTCCTCAACCAACTCATCTGGAATCGGCTGCTCCAGCATCGTCGCGCCGTCGGCGTCCTCCCAGGTGATGGCAACCTGTCGAATCAAATCAATAACGCCGCGGAAATCATCCTCCTTGCCCCATGGAATCTGAACAGGGACGGGGATAGCGTTCAAGCGAACGTGAATTGAGTCGACCGACGCAAAGAAGTCCGCGCCGATCTTGTCCATCTTGTTGACAAAAACGACTCGCGGCACGTGGTACCTGTCCGCCTGCCGCCACACAGTCTCTGACTGCGGCTCGACGCCCGCATTGGCGTCGAGAATAACAACGCCACCATCAAGAACGCGGAGGCTGCGTTCAACCTCCGCGGTGAAATCGACGTGCCCGGGCGTGTCGATAATGTTGACCGTAAACCCGTTCCAGTCCACGGTCGTCGCTGCGGACACGATGGTGATTCCGCGTTCCTTCTCTTGAGGCATCCAGTCCATGACGGCCGTGCCCTCATCGACGGTGCCCAGCTTGTAAGTCCGGCCGGTGAAATACAGCACACGCTCGGAAACCGTTGTCTTTCCAGCGTCGATGTGCGCGATAAAGCCGATATTTCGGATCTGGGAGAGTGATAAGTCGGTGGCCATTTCAGTTTTTCCCCTGCGCTGTGTTAGATAGTCCGCTTCACCAACGGTAGTGCGCGAAGGCGCGGTTGGCTTCAGCCATTCGATGCATTTCTTCACGGCGGCGAACCGCGTTGCCCTGTCCCTGGGCCGCCTCCACAATCTCCGTCGTGAGCTTGTCGAGCATCGGGCGGCCGCTCCGCTGCCTGGCGGAATCGATGATCCACCTCATTGACAGTGTCAGACCGCGTTCGCCGCGCACTTCGACGGGCACCTGGTACGTCGCGCCGCCCACGCGCCTGGGCCGAACCTGCAGCAGCGGCGTCGCGTTGCGTATTGCACGCTCAAACGTCTCGATTGGGTCATCCCCGTTGGAGGCGATGTTTGCCAGCGCGCCGTAGACAATACTCTGGGCCGTGTTCTTCTTGCCACGCTGCATGACGCGATTGGTGAACCGAGTCACCAGCACGCTTCCATAGCGCGGATCAGGGAGGATGGGGCGCTTGATCGCCCGTCGACGTCGTGACATATCTTTAGTTTCTCTTGGCTCCGTACTTGCTGCGGCCACGCTTCCGGCCATTCACGCCGCCGGAATCCAAGGCGCCGCGAATGATGTGGTAGCGAACGCCCGGAAGGTCCTTCACACGACCCCCCCGGATCAGCACCGTTGAGTGCTCCTGGAGGTTGTGTCCTTCGCCGGGAATATAGGCCGTGACCTCTGTCCCGTTCGTCAATCGAACGCGGGCAATCTTGCGCAGTGCGGAGTTCGGCTTCTTGGGCGTCATTGTCCGGACCTGTGTGCAGACACCCCGTTTCTGAGGCGACGGCTGATTCCGCACAACCCTGTTGGTAAGCGCGTTGTAACTTACCTGCAGAGCAGGCGCCTTGGACTTCGTCCGTGGTCGTTGTCGACCCTTCCGCACCAACTGATTGACTGTCGGCATCCCGTTACTTCCTCTTGTTCATACCCGCTGCGCACGCGCGTGGGCATACACATTCCGCTGCTTCTCTTGGCTTCCTCAGCCCAATCCCATGTCCGTGACAGGCAGGGGCTGAGACCGTTCCAACTATCCGCGTCGTCAAACACGAAAACAGGCACAAGTACCCCGCGTCCCTCGTAAGGGGCGCGACTTCAAATTGTAGGTAGGAACGGAATCGGTGTCAACAAAGTTGGATGCTATCTATCCCTACTTAGCGATCCATACTGCCCTTCATAGTGCAGCAATGGCCGATCAGCGTGCGGACTTGCGCCCGCAGCAACTACAGAGCCGACGTAAATCGTGTGATCTCCCGCCTCGATGATGTTCTCAACACGGCATTCCACATGTGCCAGATTGTCCTCCAGGAGTGGCGCGCCCGTTTCGCCGTTCTGATGGAGCAGGTTTTCCAGCCGGTGGGCCGCCTGCTGTTCAGGCGTGCCTTTGTGAGACAGCTCATTCGCCAAATCTGCCTGTCCCTCGTGCAGCACATTGACGGCAAAAACGCTGCTTTGGCGGATAAGCGCGTGGATATCTGATTCATGGTCGACACAGACAAGCACGAGCTGTGGCTGCAACGATACGGAGCAAACTGCGCTCATCGTCGTGCCATGCACATCATCACCTGCTCGAGTCGTGACAATGGCAACGCCGGTGGCGAACCGACCCATTACACGGCGAAATTCATCTGGGGTGATGCCCGGCATCGGAAAGGTCTCCGTCCGGCCGCTCGACGTGGCGCTAGTCGCGCACAGCCACGAATTCGAGCCAGTTGCGGGGAACGAAGGACAACTCCATGTCGCGGAAAGTCTCACGAATGGTTGCGCGCAACACCTCGCTCGCAGTTTCTATCTGCACACCCGGCAACGCCCCTTCGACGAAGTCTGAGAATGAGCAGATGGAAAGCCACCCCTCAATTGGCACCTCGATTGGGATAACACGCTCATCCCGGATGCTGAAACCCGCGTCTGTCAGCAATGTCTTGTACTCATCCGGTGTCAACTGCTGCCGCGCCATCACCTTGTTCTTCACAGGGCTCAATCCGTGTTCCGACTTGAGGAGACGCAGGGAGCGCATCATCCACCGGCGGTAGAAGGGCTCTGTGCCCTCCACGATAGAGCCTGAATAAAAGGTGCTGTTGAACGCGAACATGCCACCGGGTTTGAGCGCGCCCCTGATTCCTGCAAGTACATCCGGCTTGTTGTCCACCAGGTGGATCGCGTTGCAGAAAACGACGGCGTCTACAGGCTCCGAGATTATTTCTGAAAGGTCTTCTGCGCGGGCATTTTCGAAGGAGACCTCGGCATCCGTCACGTCGGTGAACTGTCGCCGCGCCTCCTCCAGCGTCTCAGGTGACAAATCGACGCCCAGGATCCATGCGCCGTTTCCGCGCACTTTGTCCAGGACCTTCCGCGTGATTTCGCCTGGGCCGCAGGCAAGGTCAATTACTCGATTGCCGGTCTGTAAACCTATGAGGTCGACCAGCCGACTGTTCTCTGCCTGGTAAAAGGGTTGTCGGGCAAACGCGTTGAACGAATAGTCCTCCGCAGAACTTGTGGGCACAGAAGAATGTGATTGAGTCATGGTCGTTCGTCTCAGGCCATGAGCTCGCGCTAGTTGCGTCGGCGCCGCGCTTTGCGGGCCTTCAGGCGAGCTCGTTCCTGCTTGGAGATGAAATGACGCTTCTCCTTCGCCTGCCTCAGGATGCCGGAACGTTCAACAACGGAACGGAACCGTTTGATTAACTGCTCCTGGCTTTCACCCTCACGCAGGACTACATACGTCATTCGCCACGCCCCTCCATTTCAGTTCTCTATGCGTTCTTGTTGCCCGCACCGTTGCCGAGAGTAGTGCCGCGCCGCGCGCGGCTACCTGTCCATTAATAGCACAGTCGCAATAAGGAACGGGACAGAAAGCAGGCTCGCGGCCTATTCAGTCTCGGAAGCGACTGGGCGGTGAATTCCGCTGACGTGTGAAGCAGGTGGCGCAATAGACGGGCCGAATTCCGCGCGGCTCGAACGGCACCTCAGTCTCACGCCCGCATTCCGCGCATGTCGCCGGATACATCTGCCGTCGAGGCCGATCCTGCTCTGCCGGCGCCGCATCTCGCGGCTCTCGTCGCCGCGCCATGTCCGCGCGGCGTACAACCCGGCAGGCGTGACACCTCTTTGGCTCGTTCCGAAAACCCCGATCCGAATAGTATTGCTGTTCCCCCGAAGTAAAGACGTAATCGTTCCCGCATTCGGAGCACGTCAGCGTACGGTCGCTGAACGTCATGACGGTCTACCCCCACTCCCATTGGTCCCAATCAGGCACCGCGTGGACTATAGCACAAGTCCACTACGGACATAACACCCCAATTACCCTCCTCCACTTGGGGGAGAGCCAGGGTGGGGGGTGCCACCCAAAATACACCCTATCCACCGGTGAAGGAAGGTTATGCAGAGGCATCCCTACAGGAGTCAACTACCCTGGATGAAGGAGCGGGGATGCGCGCCCCTACATTCGGCTGACGCGATCAAAGAGGGCGGCGAAATTGACGCCCCACCCGATGCCCGCTACCCGCCCGGGAAAGATGCGCGAGTCCTGTGGATTCCAATACGTTTCACGTATCTGCCGAAGGCTCGGTGGTCTGAGATCGTAGGGCACGAACCCGAGCACGCGTCCATGCCAGCGTTCATTCTCCGGGCCCTTGCGCAATTCCTCGTAGAGCACCGCAAGGATCACGACGACGGTGAGTACTTGGGTGAGCCTTCTCATCATGGCCACCATCTAACGCCCCTCGATGATGTTCCTGAACTTGCGGTCACTTCGATACGGGCCCACGACGGTAAGGCGATATCGATCGGGATCGAAAACCCGCCGTGCGACGCGTTGCACGTCATCCACGGTGATGCTGTCCAACTGTTCAACGACCTCCTCCGGCGTTTCGATATGCCCAAAGGTGATCTCCTGCCCGCCCAACCAGCTTGAAATGCTGCGTGTGTCCTCAAGTCGCAGCAACATCCGCCCCTTGGACAACTCCAGCGCACGATCCAGTTCGCTCTGAGTGATGTCCCGCGTCGCGCGCTCCAGTTCCTTGACGACCGCCTCCAACGCTTGCGGCCCACGCTGCGGCACCGTTCCCACGAACACCGCCATTGCGCCCGTGTCCTGCAAGTACATCACATCCGTGTCCACTTCATAGACGATGCCCAGCCGTTCCCTCAATTCGAGGAAGAGGCGGCAGGCCATACCGTCGCCGAGAATCGAATTCAAGAGCCACAACGCGCGGCGATCCGAATCATGCGCGGACATGCCGGGGAACATCAGGCATATGTTGGCCTGCTCCGTCTTGCGGTATTCCAGGGCGACACGGCTCTCCGGCTGCTTATCATCCACGGGAGGCATCGGTCGCGGATTCCCGCTCGGCCACGACTCCAACAACTCGCCCACCACCTGCTCGATCTCCGCATGCTCAATCTGCCCGGCGACCGCCATCACCACCTGCGACGGATCGTACTGCTCGCGCATATAGGACATGATGGTGTCCCGCGAAATCTCCCGGACGCTCTCCTCCGTTCCGGCGATGTCCCTCCCCAACGGCTGGTCCGGCCACATGATCTTGTCCGCCATGTGAAAAACCTGTTGCGCCGGAGAATCAACCGACGTGTGGATCTCCTCAAGAATGACGTCGCGTTCCTTCTCGATCTCCTCTGCCGGGAACGTCGAATTCAACAGCATGTCCGACAGAATATCGATGCCGATGGACAGATGCGGTCGTGCCACGCGCGCCCAGTAGACTGTCACTTCACGATCCGTGCTTGCGTTCATGAACCCGCCAACGCGTTCGATGGTCTCGGAAACGTCCTGCGCCAACGGACGCCGCTCTGTCCCTTTGAACAGGATGTGCTCCAGGAAATGCGACGCACCGGACTCAGCCTCATGCTCAAATCGGGAGCCGGTTCCGACGTAGAATGCGATTGAAACGGCCCGTGTCGCCGGCATTGACGCTGTTAGCAGGCGGATGCCGTTTGGCAGAACGCTCTTTGTATACGGGGCAAGCGCCTCCGTCATCGTGTACCCACCAATGGTGGTGGACGTTGGGAGGGCGCGGGTTCCGCCGTCCCCCTGCGCGCCGGTCACGATTCCAGCCACAGCACGTCGCCGTACAGATCATCGGGATGCGACTTGGCCGCAAACACCGCGTAGTCCGCCTTGCTCTCGCCTATCGTCGTTCCCGCACCGTGCCCGGGGTAGACGATGGTCTCATCAGGCCGGACGTACAACTTCGTTGTGATGCTCGTGATTTCTTCACGCAAGTTTTCGGGGCTTCGTGAATGTCCCGGCCCGCCCGGGAAAAGAGTATCCCCCGTGAAAAGATGCTGGCCCGTGATGTAACAGGCGCTCCCCGGCGTGTGCCCGGGCGTCGCGATCACCCTCAGCGGCGCTGTTCCAATCTGAAGCGTATCGCCGTCATCTAGCAGCAGAGTGGGGGAGACGGGGAGATCGCCCGCATCGCCCGGTGTCGCCGCGACGATAGCGTTAGGCAGTGCGGCGGAAACCTCCT
Organism: Chloroflexota bacterium; assembly: GCA_026713485.1. Classification (GTDB taxonomy): domain Bacteria; phylum Chloroflexota; class Dehalococcoidia; order UBA6926; family UBA6926; genus VXMO01. The sequence goes on from JAPOOK010000002.1 coordinate 18,296, forward strand.
CCAACGCCCCCCAATGATCGGAGTGACCGTGCGTGGTGAGGATGTAGAGAACGTCGAGACCCGCGACGGCGTCAAGAATCTGAGCGGCGTCCGCTGCCGCGTCGATGATTGCCGCTGTGTTACGCAGTGGATCGACCACTACATAGCAGTTATTTCCCCAGCTCCCAACCTCCATGCTGAAGATCCGCAGATCCATCTCACTATGCGTCAGCGTCATTCCTGAATCTCCCGTAAGTTCGTCACCCGCGTTGACACCTGTAACCGCGCTTTCTTAGGATTCTTGCACGCCACGCCCAAAATTGCGCGTGTACGATTCGCCAATGCTCGCCGGCACGGAGGAATCACATGACCACTGAAGTCGCCAGCGGTGTCGTTGCCATCACCTTGCGCCCCGATGAGGACGACTCCCCCCACGTTTATTGGGTGCGGGGTGAGACCGGCGGCGCGCTTATCGACGCCGGCCACGACGAGGACGAGGTTTCCCAACGTGTCGTAGAAGCCGTAAACGCCATCCGCGGAGACGCCCCCACGCCCGCCATTCTCCTCATCACAGACCGCTTTGGGGAACACAGCGGAGGCGCTGCCGCCCTTCACGCAGCCTTCCCCGGAATCGAAGTCCACGCCGGCGTAGAGGACGTAGACGCCATCACGGAAGCCATCGGCCATGTCGTGGACGCGCCTCTCATGGGAGGTGAAACCTTTGACCTTGACGGCGGAAAGACTATCCACGCCATTGCCACGCCGGGCCACGTCGGCGGCAGCATGTGCTACATCCTCCAACCCGATGGCGTCCTATTCAGCGGGGACTGTGTCTTGAGCCGCGGCACGACTGCCGTTCATCTCGATCAGGGCGGCGACATGGCCGCCTACGTCAACTCCCTACAGAATCTCGCCGAGCAGAACGCGAATATCCTGCTGTCTTTCCATGGCCCGCCCGTCACGGACCCGGCCGCCAAACTCGCAGAGCTCATCGGGCACCGAAACTCACGCGATGAGTCCATCCTGGAATGCCTGCGCGACGGCGTTACCGAGGTGGACGCGATGCGTGATCGTCTCTACGGAGCGGCCAATCTTGAAGAATGGCGATGGAACGCCGCCCGCGAGCAGATCATCGCCCATCTCATCAAACTCACCGCCGAAGGCAAGGCCACCGAAATTGACGCGGGCAACTCCTACCGCCTGGCCTAGTTATCCTGTACAGAGCAACTTGTTACAAAATGCGGCATTCACTAGCGAGAGGAACTACCACGAATGAGAGGAACTGACGCCCTACCGGTCTTCCCGGACTCTGCCAAGGCTCTCCCAAACGGCCACCTTGAGATCGCCGGCCTCGATGCCGTTGAACTCGCACGTGAACAGGGCACACCGCTGTATGTGTTTGACGAGGCTGAACTGCGTGATTCTGCACGCCGCTACCGTACGGCCCTAGATACCCACTACCCCGGCGAAAGCTCCATCATCTACGCTTCCAAGGCCTTCTCCAACGTCGCCCTCTTCCGTTTGCTTGCTGAGGAGGGTGTCGGATTCGATGTGGTCAGCGGCGGCGAATTGGCAACCACGCAGGCCGCTGGCGTCGACCCCGCCAACGTCCACTTTCACGGCAATAACAAGGGCGCGGAGGAATTGGAAAAGGCCGTCGAGTCCGGTATCGGCGCAATCGTCGTCGACAACCTTCATGAGCTAAGCCTGCTCGAATCCATCCTTGAGCGCTTGGGAAGAACTCAGAGCATCTCGTTCCGCGTCTCCCCCGGCGTCGATCCCCACACCCATGCCCACACCACAACCGGTGTGCTCGACAGCAAGTTCGGACTTGCCATTCAGACGGGGCAGGCGGAAGAGGCCATCGCCCGCGCAATGCAATCGTCTAGGCTCGATGTGGCCGGCCTCCATTTCCACCTCGGCTCCCCCATCTTTGAACTAAAGCCGTATGAGGAAGCCATCCAGATTACGATGGAATTCGCTGCGCAGATGAAGGAAAAGTACGCCTTCTCTATGCGCATGTTCAGTCCCGGCGGCGGATTCGCCGTCAACTACCTCACTACGGACGAAGCCCCGGCCCCGGACACCTATATCTCCACCATCTCAAAGGCCATCATCCAGGGCTGCGATGTCCACGGACTTGAGCTACCCGCAATCTCCATCGAGCCCGGCCGCTCCATGGTGGGCACGGCGGGTGTCGCGCTCTACACCGTCGGAGCGACCAAGCTGCTGCCGGACATCCGCACCTATGTCTCCGTCGACGGCGGCATGGGCGACAACATACGCCCCGCCATCTACGGCTCGGAATATGAGGCCGTCCTCGCCTCACGCATGGCGGACGCGGAGGAGATCACGGTGACCATTGCAGGCAAGTACTGCGAGTCCGGGGATATCCTTGTCCGCGACTGCTCCCTGCCGACGCCTGCCGCCGGGGACATACTCGCCATTCCAGTGTCCGGCGCGTATTGCATCGCAATGTCGTCCACGTACAATGCGAATCCCCGCCCGGAGGTCGTTCTCGTCTCCAATGGCGATGTCCGCACCATCCGCCGCCGCGAAACCTATGAAGACCTCATGCGCCTCGATGTCTAATCCCCCTGTCCTAACTGCCATTTCCCTCATACCGGCGAAAGCCGGAATCCATCGGCGCTCCCGTCCTGAATAACAGCAAAACAATGGAACGCTCTCTAAGCCGGAACGGCCTCTAAAATGCCTTGGACAGTTCCCGCCGATGAGGACGCCATTGCCCTCCTTGATCGCAGCATCCAGCAGGGGAGACTTGCGCACGCCTGGCTGCTGACCGGCCCAGCCGGAGTTGGAGGACTGGCCCTCGCCCGCGAATTCGCGAAGGCGCTCCTGTGTGACGCTGAGCAGGGCAGGCCGTGCGATGAGTGCCGCCAGTGCCGGCGCGTCGACAGCGGTCACCACGCGGACGTCATGGTCATCTCGGCCACAGGTACAGGCTCCATCGGCATTGAGGCGGCGCGTGATCTCCAGGCAGCTGCCAACCTCCAGCCATATGAGGCATCAGGCCGCGTCATCATCATCGACGATGCCGACACCCTGACCCGCGAGGCGGCGAATGCTCTTCTCAAGGTCCTGGAGGAGCCTCATCCGAACGTTACCCTCATCCTCGTAACGGCCAATGATGAGGCGATTCTCGATACCATCCGCTCCCGCTGCCAGATCGTACCGCTCCGCCCAATCCCGTTTGACCAGGTTGCGGATGCGTTGCGAGAGAATGGGGCAGACGACGATGACGCGAACCGCCTCGCAAAGCTCTCAGGTGGCCGCCTCGAATACGCGCTCAGCCTCCTGGCCGATACCGCCCCGTTGGATGCTCGTCGTGCCGCCCTCGATGAAATCCTTGCCGTTCGCGGAGAGCCTGTCGCCGACCGTCTCCGCCGTGCCGGCAGGATGGGTGACGACTTCTACGCGGATCGCCAGCGCTTGCTGGGGCGGCTAGAAGCGTGGGCATCCATCTGGCGAGATGCGCTGGTCGTCGCGGCGGGTTCTCCCGAGGACGTAACAGATTCCGAAAGTCTTGAACGGGTGCGCGAAATCGGCGTCACCCTGAAGGAAGCCCAATCGGCCCTGACCGAGACCCTCTTCACCGTACAGGCCCTGCGCCAGAACGCCAACGCCCGCCTCGCCCTGGAATCCTACCTGCTCTCCCTGCCGTAGCCTCTCCACAGGGAGAAGTGGGGACTCCCCCCATTCCATAGCTGGCTACAGTGTGGTAAACTAGGCGTTGGTGTGTTGGCGCGCGGGATAGTAGCAGATATGTGAACTGTACCTCACTGCTTTCCCCGCGCTGCGCTGCCCCCTCTCATTCGAGGCCGAGCGAATGTCAGGGGGTAGCGTCTTTTTGGGACTAGGCTTGGTCCAGTTCGATGCCCAGCGCGCCGGTCACAGTCGCCAGGTCCTTGTCACCCCGACCGCTCAAATTCACCAGAATGATGTCCTCACTTGATAGCGTTGCGGCCAGACGTGCCGCCTCAAAGATGGCGTGCGATGACTCCAACGCAGGAATGATCCCCTCAGTCCGCGCCAGCATCTTGAACCCCTCCAGCGCCTCCGTGTCCGTCACACTCGTGAATGTGGCGCGCCCGGTGTCCTGGTAGTAGGAAAGCTCCGGCCCCACACCGGGGTAGTCCAGGCCGGCGGAGATGCTGTGCGTCTCCGTCACCTGCCCCCACTCGTCCTGGAGCACCTGTGAGAACGACCCATGCAGCACGCCCGGCTTGCCTGCGCCGAGGCTGGCGCTATGCTCGCCGGTATCGATGCCATGCCCCGCAGCCTCCACGCCGACCATCGCAACGTCTGAGTCGCCATAGAACGCGTGGAACAGTCCCATTGCATTGCTTCCGCCCCCTACGCACGCCACAAGGTGGGTCGGCAGTCGTCCCTCTACGTCCAGCATCTGCTCGCGAGCCTCTAGCCCGATGACTGACTGGAAATCACGCACGAGAACAGGGTAGGGATGAGGCCCGACGACGCTGCCGATGACGTAATACGTGTTTGCCACGTTTGTCACCCAGTCGCGCATCGCCTCGTTAACTGCGTCTTTGAGCGTCCGTGAACCGGAAGTCACAGACACAACGTCCGCCCCGAGCAGACGCATTCGGAATACGTTAGGCGCCTGCCGGTGAATGTCTTCTTCGCCCATATAAACGACGCATTCAAGCCCCAAAAGCGCGCAGACGGTAGCCGTCGCGACTCCGTGCTGACCCGCGCCTGTCTCTGCGATGATCCGCGTCTTGCCCATGCGCTGAGCCAGCAGCACTTGGCCGAGGGCGTTGTTGATCTTGTGGGCTCCCGTATGCGCCAGGTCCTCTCGCTTGAGATAGATGCGCGCCCCGCCGCTTTGCCCGGTCAGCCGCTCGGCCAGCGTTAGCGGCGTTGGGCGGCCTGCATATGTCCGTGAAAGATGGTCCAGCCGATTAAGGAACTCTGAATCCTCGCGGGCCGCAGCGTACGACTCCTCAAGCTCCGTGACCGCTGCCATCAGCGTCTCCGGCACATAGCGGCCGCCGAATCGTCCAAAGCGTCCCGGCGCTTCCGCGTCTGCTCCCGTCTTGACGATGGTCATCGCGTTGTCCCGCCACCTGCGTGCGTGCCGACGGCATCCGTAGACGCCCGCCTCGCCTCATATACGAATCGTCCCACTTTGGAGGGGTCCTTCACACGGTCTGTCTCCACGCCGCTTGAAACATCCACGCCCCATGGCCGAACTGAGCGAATCGCCTCACCGACGTTTCCCGGTCCAAGTCCACCTGCCAGGATGAACGAGTATCGTCGCGCCAGCCGCTCTGCCAGTGCAAAATCAAGGCTGACGCGGGCGCCGCCCGGCTCACCCTCCACGTGCGGTTCAATCAGGCTCAACGAGCCGGTGCGCTGCATGAACTCAGCAACGATTTCCAACTCGTCTTCAACCTGCTCCGGAGTCAGGGCTGAGGAAATGCGCCGACAGATAATCAGTGGCCTCTCCATCTGCTCCCAATAGTCGGGAGACTCCGTCCCGTGTAGCTGAATCATGTCCAGCCCAACCTCGTCAGCGGTCGCATTCACTTCCTCAACGGGCTGATCGACAAATACACCCACGACGGTCGGCACATGATTCGCCTCGCCCCGCAGCGTGGCAACGATTTCCTTTGCATATTCCACTGGGATGCGCCGCCATGCGTCGGCAAAGATGATGCCCAGCAGATCCGCTCCCGCGTCGGCGGCGTTGATCAGATCGGTCGCCGACCGATTGCCGCACATTTTGATAGCGAGGCCCATCAGCCGCCCCGTGGCCCGAATGGCCCAAGATCGCCCGGCATCCCGGGAAAGCGCGGCGGCCCAAACCCGCCAATGCCCGGCACTCCGCCGCCCGGGGTTGGGTAGCCCTGTCCCGGCACGTTTCCAAACCCGGGGATGGTCTGCTCAATCGCATCCCGCGGCACGTTCGTCTCCATCCCGGTCAGACGCGGAATGCGAACAGAACTTAACTCCTGGACCTTCGTCACCGTGTCGTCCGCAGTGATAAGCGCCTCGCCGACGAGTATCGCGTCCGCTCCGGCGGCCCTCATGCTGCGCGCATCCTCAATCGAAGAAACGCCGCTCTCTGCCACGACGCGGGTGCTGCCGCCAACCCGTGGCGCGAGGCCGTGCGTCGTGTTCAGGTCCGTCTCAAACGTGCGGAGATCGCGGTTGTTGATTCCCAGCAAGCGCGGCTTGATGTCGAGCGCGCGATACAGTTCCAGCTCGTCGTGAGTCTCAATCAACGCCGCCATGCCCAGTTCGTCCGCCAGGCCTTGGTAGTCCTGCAATTGCATATCTGACAAGCTGATGACGAGCAGCAGGATCGCGTCAGCACCCCACACCCGAGCCTCGTAGATCATGTACTCGTCTATGACGAAGTCCTTGCGAAGGATGGGTGTTCCTGATTCCGCCGACACCTCGCGCACGGCCTTGAGATCGTCCAGCGATCCCTTGAAGAATGGCCTATCCGTGAGTACGGAAAGCGCCGACGCCCCGTTATCGATGTAGACGCGGGCAAGCTCTGCGGCGTCGATGTCCGGTGCAAGATCGCCTTTCGATGGCGACGCCCGCTTGACCTCAGCAATCAGATGCAGCCGGTCCTCCGAGAACGCGTCGTAGTAGCTGCGCGTTTCCTCAGCGTCTTTGGCACGTGCCTTGACCTCGTTGAGAGGCTGAGACGACATGCGGTCGTTAAGATCCTCCCGCGTCTGCGGCAGGATTTTGTCGAGATAGGTGCCTGTCGTCATTCCGAGCGTTCCTTGCTTATTGCGTGGGCAAGACTATAATGCCATTCATTGCGGCCTGATGCCGCGAGGGAGGCCCCATGTCCAATTGGGACATGTTTCATCTGAATACGCCAGACCCCCAGGAGGCGGTGCAGAAGCACCGGGAGACGCACGATGGTCACCGGCGTCCGGTTACCCTTGAGCGCGCGCTCGTCTACCTGGCAATCGTTGCGGGTATCTCCGCGCTGCCCGTTATCGTGCTCCTCATGTATGGCGCACGCGCCGCCTAATCGCTTTCGAATTAGATCAACAGCGCGTTCCATGTTTGACCAGGAACTGCGGGAAGGCGAGCGCCGCAAGGACGGTGAAAGCTTCAAGAAGTTTCTAGGTCGGCGTTTGCTGGTGGCGGCAATCGCCATCGGGAGCATCACAATAATCGTCTATTTATTGTTCAACGTTGGAGGCTAGCCCAACTTCGCCATTCTGGCCGCGGGCTGGAACGTGTCCCTTTCGTGATCCAAGAATTGCTCCCGATGTGGCACAAATTGCTTTTGTGGTTATAACGGTGTGGAGTAACAGCCGGGTCCAAGGCGTGTGTCGCAATGCATAGCGACCTTGGCAGGGGGGTAGTAAGCACGATGTTTGAGGCAGACCTGAGACAGCCTCCCACATATGAGACCGGTATGGGTATCCGCTTATTCAGTCTGCGGAGACTGATTTTTGCGGTGATCATGTTGTGGGTAATCGCGACACTCACGTTTGTCGGCTTTGTGGCAGTGACTACGGATACGGCTCGGTTCCTCATATTCAATTACTAAGGCCCCGTCAATCCTACCCAACTAGGAATCCAGCCCTCCCGGTACCCCCTACTCCCCGCTCGCCTCCACCAGCTTTTCCAGACGGTCACGCGCCGCCCCTGAATCGATAGACTCGCGCGCCGCTTCCAATCCGCCCGCCAGATCGTCTGCTGACTCTCCGGCTACCAGCGCGGCAGCGGCGTTGATAAGCACGATGTCGCGGTACGGCCCCGGCTCCCCGTTGATCACGTTCATAAAGATGCGGTAACTGGAAGCCACGTCCTCGCTTCGTATCTGATCGACACCGGCATGGGCCAGCCCAAAATGTTCCGGCGAGATCTCTTGCACTGTCACGGAGCCGTCACGGTACTCCGCCATGATCGACGGCCCGCTGAGCGCGATCTCATCCAACCCGTCCGCGCCGTGCACGACGATGGCCCGCTTTGCGCCCAGTTCGCCCAAAACCTGAGCAATTGTCTCTACGAGTTCCGGGCGCGGCACACCGACGAGTTGATGCCCGGCATGCGCCGGATTAGTAAGCGGCCCCAGGATGTTGAAAACGGTGCGAACGCCAATCTCCCGGCGCGGCCCTGCTGCGTGACGCATAGCAGGGTGATACTTGGGCGCGAACATGAAGCCGATGCCTGCACTATCGATGCAGTGCGCCACCTGCTCCGGTTCCAACTCGATGGTCACTCCCGCCGCCTCCAACACATCGGCAGAGCCGGACGCGGACGATGCGGCGCGGTTGCCGTGCTTGGCAACACGCAGCCCCGCTCCTGCGGCTACCAGGGCAGCCGTCGTTGAGATATTGAAGGTGTGGGAGGCGTCGCCGCCCGTCCCGCACGTATCCAGCAGAGAATCGGGATCTTCCACCTCAACGCGCAGCGCTCGAGCGCGCATGACACGTGCGAGCCCCGCGATTTCGTCGACGCCCTCACCCTTCGTGCGGAGTGCCATGAGGAACGCGCCCAACTGTGCCGGCGTGGCCTCGCCGTCCATGATCTCCGTCATCACCTGCTCGGCTTCCGCCTGAGAGATGCTGCGGCCCTCAATCAGGTGTGCAATTGCCTCTCGAATCATCGGAAAAGCTCCATATCGTCCCTATCCCGGAATTCGCTGCGAGCACATAATACTGTCTCGCCGTCGCAATTCTGAACCGCGTCGCCTATTCCGTTGTGGCATATTCACGTGGCCGCTCCCACCGAGTGACCAAAGCGACGAACGCTGCAGACAGAACCAGCGCGGCACAGAAATAGAAGGTCGCCCTCAACGAATACTCGTCCGCAAGGTAGCCCGCGACGAGAGGGGCGAACGATCCGACGAGCGTCGCCACGCCAAACACTAGCGAGACTGTCGTCGACTGCACGTCCGAAGGCGCGAGGTCGGCAGCGGACGCGAGGAAAATAGCCATCATTGGGTAGAAGAACAGGCCCGCGCCAATGACCGTTGCCACAAGCGGCCAGCCGCCCGGTACTGTACCAAGCAGGACATAGAAGACGCCTAGAGAGGCCATAGCCGGGAATAGTACCGCTTTGCGCCCCCAGCGATCCGACAAATACCCCATCGCAGGCTGTGAAGCGAGTCCGGGCACGTTGAGAAGCGACAAATACAGGCCCACGACCTCCGGCTCCAGCGCGATGTCCTCCCGCAGATAGACGGGCAGGAACGTATACATGGTGGCCTGTGCCCCTGCGAAGCCGCCGGTGAAGAGCAGCACAAGTAGCAGGCGCTTGTTGCTCAGGAGGCCGCGCACTCCGACGAAGTAGTCGCCGAATGACGCCGCCTGCCCAATGTCAGCGGGAATTCGTCGCAGGATCAACCAGACCGCAAATCCCAGGATGAGCCCGGGTATGATGGCGCCTTGCGAAATGAACTGCCATGTGAAGGCGCCGACTAGCACTCCGGCGATGAGCGGCCCCACCGCCTCGCCGACGCTCCCTCCTGTCCCATGCAGGGAGATCGCGAAGCCGCGGTTCGATGTGAATTGCCGTGAAAGTGAACCGATGGCCGCGGGATGCCACAGCGAAATGGCCACGATCATCAGGGAGGCAAATACGGTCATGAGCCAGAACGATGTCGTAATCCCAACCAGGAAATACGTGATACCGATTCCCGCTATGGAGATACCGAGGACGATCGCGCGGAGATTCGTAAATCGGTCTGCTATGTACCCGGCCGGAAAGTTTGCCAGCCCTCCTGCCAGGAATCGCGACGTTGACAGGATGCCAACTTGTGTGTTCGTCAGGCCCAGCGTCGTCTTCATCTCCGGCAAGAGCACTGCAAATGCCGCATTCATCAGGTGCTTGATGCCGTGGCCCGTAACTGTGGTGACCAACAGCGTTCGCCGCTGCCCCCGCGTCAGTTCACGTTCGGCTGGCCCCGATGCTGAGGATCCGTCGCCCTGCTGTTGAATGTCTTGCGCCAAAATGTCCTCGCGCCTACATCTTCAGGAAATTGCGGAGAAGGTCTTTGCCGACCTCAGTCCGAATGCTCTCCGGATGGAACTGTATCCCAACGATGGGATACTCGCGGTGCCGCACGCCCATCACCACGCCATTGTCCGTCCGCGCCGTTACCTCAAGCTCCTCAGGCACGGTGTCAGGCAGGATGGCGAGCGAGTGGTAGCGGATCGCCTCAAACGGATTTGGCAGACCCTCGTAGACACCCTTGTCGTCATGGTAAATCATGCTGGATTTGCCGTGCATGATCTCCCCCGCTCCGGCCACCGTCCCTCCAAAGGCCTCCCCGATGCACTGATGACCGAGACACACGCCCAGCACCGGTGTCCCTCGTTCACCAAAATATCGTGCAACGTCCTTGGAAATGCCCGCGTTGGCGGGGTTCGACGGGCCCGGCGAGATGACAACCTTCTCCGGCTGCATCTCCGCGATGTTCTCCACCGTCGTCTGGTCATTTCGATCAACGACAACCTCTTCACCAAGCTCGGACAGGTACTGGTACAGGTTGTAGGTGAAGCTGTCGTAGTTGTCGAGCAGGAAGATCATCGCGCACCTCCTACCGGTTCGGCTGCAGCCCTGTTTATGCGGTCGTTCGTCAGGTCCTCCCCCGCGTCCAGCGCGGCCAGCATCCCCCTCGCCTTGGCCAGTGATTCCTCGTATTCGGAACGGGGCACGCTGTCGTACACAAGACCGCCGCCCGCCTGCACCGTCGCCAACCCGTCTTTCATCACGACCGTTCGGATACAGATCGCCATATCCATGTTTCCCGCGTTGGAGATGTAGCCGACCGCGCCGCTGTAGGGTCCTCGCTCATGCGGCTCCTTCTCGGAGATAATCTCCATTGCGCGGATCTTGGGCGCGCCGGACAACGTCCCTGCGGGGAAGGTGGAACGCAGCGTGTCGTATGCAGTCAGTCCGTCCCGAAGCTTGCCCGTCACGTTGGAAACGATGTGCATCACATGCGAATAGCGCTCAATCTCCATGAGCTTGGTGACATTCACCGTGCCCGGCTCGCTGACACGGCCGATGTCATTTCGACCGAGATCGACGAGCATGATGTGTTCCGCCCGCTCTTTCTCGTCTGTGATTAGCTCCTCGGCGAGTGCGTCGTCTTCCTCAGGCGTTGCGCCACGCGGCTTCGTGCCTGCGATGGGATGCGTCGTTGCCATCCCGTCCTCAACGCGAACAAGCATCTCCGGTGACGACCCGATGATGTGAAAGTCGCCCATGTCCAGGAAGTACATGTACGGCGAGGGATTCAGCGTCCGCAGCGCGCGGTAGATGTCAAACGGCGCGGCGGATGTCCGCCGTGCCAGCCGCTGTGAGAGCACCACCTGTATGCACTCGCCGTCGGTGATCAGCCCCCGCGCCTCCTCAACCTGTTGCATAAATGAATCCGCCGTGTGATTGGACGTCAGTTCACCGCGGTAATCGTCCGTAAGGCCGGGCGTCAGAACGTTATTGCCCTCGATCGTTCCTCTCTCAAGCCGTTCATCAAGATGGTCGATTTGTTCCACGGCTTTCTGATACGACTCGGCGATTTGTTCGTCGCTCCCCTCGAGCGAGGCGTGGCTCACGATCTTGATCTCGTGCTTGACGTGGTCGAAGACCAGCATCGTGTCAGTCAGCATGAAGACCGATTCCGGCAGTTGCATGGGATCGGGGTTCTCGTTTCGCGGCACGCGCGGCTCAAAGTGGTGAACCGCCTCATACGCAATGAATCCGACGGCGCCGCCAAGGAACCTTGGAAGGCCTGGCGCTCGCACAGTGGTGACGCCCTCAAGTTCTTTTTCGATCAAAGTCAGAGGATCGATGCTCCCTGCAGGTGTGTTCGGCCCCGTTGTGAGCACCTTGGTTGGGAGAGTGCCAATGAAGCTGTACCGGGCGACGCGCTCGCCGCCCTCCACACTCTCCAACAGGAACGACGGCGCCTCCCGCGCTACCTTGAGATACGCCGTGACGGGAGTCTCCATGTCGGCGGGAATGTCGCGCCACACGGGCGCGATGGTCCCACGACCGCGCATCGCGATTACCTCGTCCACGCTCGGGAAATACGTCGCCATTTCCTGTCCCGCCTTTCTGCTGCTCCCTCGTCCTCGTCTGAAATGGAGGGACAAACAAAAAGCCCGTCCCTCAAAGGGACGGGTCCTCGTCTCGCGTGGATTCCCGCGGTGCCACCCTTATTCCCCCGCATAGCGGCGGGGGCTCTCTTTAGGTACTTCCCGGTGGCCGTGGCCATTGGGCGTATACCGTGGACGTGTAACGGCGTCCCAACCCGTCGAAGCCTACTGAGTTACGGCTGGACACCGCACCTTTCGGTCCGCAGCTCCCGAGTCCATTTCCGTCCGGCCCGGCGTCGGGATTCCACCAATCCCCGACTCTCTGTAGCCCGGCGATGGACGGTACTACTCTCGTTCGTCGCCTTTATTTTCCCTATTCAGTTTCCACAAATCCTACTTGTGAAGACCCTCACTGTCAATCAGAAGTGACCCCCCGATGACCCCGCAAAGCGGACGGGTCGGCCTGAGATTCTCAGGCCGACCCTACTCCGTATGGGATGGGAGGACTTGTTGATCCCGGCAGTCGAGTCTAGGGAAGGCTCGACCTATTGCGCGCCAGGCGGCACTTACCCATGAACAAGCTTGTAGTCAGAGGAAGAGCTTCCATCGTTGAAATGCGCAGTGATCAGGTAGAGGCGCATCTCAACCGCGTCCGCCTCAAGTTCAACTGTATCTGCCGCCTCTGCCGCGGTTAGTCGGTCATTTCGATCCGCCGGCTGCCGCACGGGAATGCGCATCCCCGTCAGCGGAGTGTCGTAATGGGTGCCCGGTCTCTGTATGGACCCGGTGAAGTAGGACGTTTTCCAATCGAAACTGGAATCTATAAGAGTTTCGGGCGCTGTCACATTGCCGTCGATATCTTGCCGGACGTTCGAGAGCCCGTCGCAGCGCCACACAAAATGACTCAACGAGCCCATCGAGTCGCCGACCCCAGCGGGGACACATGTATCCGGACGGACAAATGACACACCAGGCGTGGCATTCGTATCAGCCGGGGAGTCATCAAGCGCGTGCCGTACGTTGAAGTTGTAGGTGAAAATCAGCCTCTGGATGGTGTAGTAATCTACGCGATCCTCATTGCTGTCATGCCATACAGTCCAGTCGATGTGGTAAACGCCGCCGTCTCTCATTGTGGTAACCCCAAATTCGTTGGATGCGCAGTTGGTCGCCGTTCCGTCAGCGATCTGCTGCCCGCACTCATCCGAGGTTGTTGGAATCGGGACTTGGGCTTCCTGCTCCTGACGCGCTGAAATTGTCGGTTCCTCAGACTTGTCCTGGAGCTGTGGACTGGCCGCCTCGCCGTAAGCCGTCTCGCTCCAGGCCGTTTTGCGTCCCTCGCCAAAACGCGCGCGAACTCGTGCCTTGTACGTGACCCCTGGGCTTAGACCGTTGACGACGTACGTCGTTTCGGTAACGAAGGCGTTGCCCTCATTTGTGGCAAGAGCCTTGAAGCCCTCGTTTTCGGGAGCCCATGACACACGATATTCCTCAGCCTGTTCGGATGGTTCCGACCAGGTGATGACGATTTGCCCACTTTCACTACCGGGCGCGACATTGACACCTGTGACAGGGTTTTCAAGCGCCTGCGCTCCCGTGGCCGTGGTCGACAGCAATGCCGCCATGAGGATCGCGGTAAGAAAACCGATAAGAACGGGATGTAGACGGAGATTGGAAGAAGGAGTAGGAATACGCATAGCACACCTCCATATGCGCTGCCCGCAAGAGGGGTGGCGTGCAAGAAAGGGCCAAACAGGTAGAAAGGACGAGATCCCGGGAGGGGATGCCAAGGCACCGGTGATGCGGGCCTAGTGTTTGTGTAGGAAGGGGGAAGAAATTCAGTACGAGCTAACTATAGGCATTTACCGAATGTACTGTCAAAAAATCAACGACAATTTCTGGGGGAATTCCACCGATTGGTTTACGGGCCGCGGGCAGATTCATTTGTTACTCGCCCAGAGATACTTGCCCCCGCTCCATGTATACGGCAGGCCCCCGTCCCAGCCGGCTTTCCATCAGAGTTATCGCATCCACTCGAAACGTAGTTGAAGGAATCGCAGGAGCGTCGACTGCGTCGAGCCGCCATCTGCGTTCACGCCGCACACGCCCTAACGTGATATGTGGTTGAAATGCGCGGGATTCCACTCGCAAGCCAACTCTCCGGACGGCTTCGATTACCTGCTTATGCAGCCCACCCAGGGCCTCGACATTCCCACCGAGGCCGGCCCAAACAACCTGCGCCCCGCCGCGGCGACGCCGATCTCCAAAAGTGCCAAGACTGCCAACGCTGAGCTCAAACGACTCCATGCCTTCAACCTCTGCCCTGAGAGAGTCAATCAACTGTGTGGCCTCGCTCTCCTCAATCTGGCCGAGGAAAGCGAGCGTGATGTGCAGCGCGTCCGCCGCTACCCAGCGCACCGCCTCATCTGCGTCGCGCTGCTTGAGCTGCCTGACCACCGCTTCGAGTTCTGTCTTGATACTCTCCGGCGGGACAATGGCGACAAAGGCTCGGAAGGTCGGCAGGGTAGGGGAGACCGCTGTCACGCGCGAACAGCCCCCACTCTCCTCAAGAATTCCTCGGCATTGTGCTGCAGCACGCGTTCCATCTCCCCGGACGTCAACCCTGCCTTGTCGAGGTACTCAATCACCCGCTCCTGCCGCATCAACGGGTAGTCCGTCGCGAAAAGTACGCGATCGAGGCCGATGGAGTTGATGAGGGCGCGAATCGTGGCGGGATCATACAAATACGGCATTGCCGCCGTGTCAACGTATACGTCTGCAAACACGTCCTCAGACGCGCGGAGATTCGCATAGAAAGGCAGCCCCCCTCCGGCGTGCGCAAGGATGACGGGGATGCCACGCAGGCGTTCCAATAGCCCGTACAGGCGCTCGGGTGTTGCCGTCCCCTTGCCCGAATACATTCGCCCAACGGGTTCGGAAGCGTGCATCAACAACCCCATGCCGTGCCCGCGAAGATGATCAGCAATTGACTCAATGTCATGCGACGGCATCTCGAGCAGCCCCTGCGTATCGGGCCGGAGTTCTCCCAGTCCACGGACACCGGCTGCAGCCAGACGGTCGATTTCGGCAATGGCTTCCGACAGCGAGTCGCGCGGTGCAACGGTGCCGAAACCAACCACACGGCTGGGATAGAGCCGCACAGCCTCGATGATCGCATCGTTTCCCTCACGACACAGCTCGTTCGTGCTCCATCCGAATCCGCATGCGATCGACTGTGAAATGCCCGCCAAATCCATCGCGTCGACCAGCTGCTCCGTCACGATGATTTGGGCGTCCGGCGCCTGGTACATCTCATGGAACGCGGCATCCTGCGGGAAGTAGCGGAATCGATCCTCCGCCACATCCGGGTGGAAAACGTGAACGTGCGCGTCAACGCGGCCTATCGTGCTCATCGGCTAAAGTATAGAGAAAGGAACGCGCTACCCCCCAATCCGAATAGAGACACAATGACACAAACAGTTCTGAACAACCCTGCCTTAGATACCGCGCCACCCTCCCGCTCTCGCGTGGCCGTCGTCTATACGACGCCTGAAACGGTGTTGGACGATATTGGCCGCCTGATGCGACTTGCCGGCTACCAGGAGACGCTTGATCCGGCCGCTGCCACACTCCTGAAGGTCAATATCTCCTGGCAGCTCTGGTATCCGGCCTGTTCTACCACGCCGTGGCAACTGGACGGTGTTATCAAGACCCTGAAGGAGGACGGCTTCCAGGACATCATCGCCGCGCACAATGGCACGGTTGTCGTCGACGCGAAGGTTGGCGAAGTCAATAACAAGCATCTACCTGTCATTGAGAAGCACGGCATCCCGAATACCCACCTGGAAGATGTGGAATGGATGGAGTTCCACCCCAAGGCTGAAATGCGTGTGCTGGGGGACATCTTCCCGGACGGCCTGCGTATCCCCGCCCTCTTCCCCGGCAAGAACATCATCCAACTGCCAACTGTAAAGACACACGTCTTCACGACGATGACCGGCGCGATGAAGAACGCATTTGGCGGCCTGTTGAATCACCGCCGTCACTGGACACACTCCGTCATCCACGAAACACTCGTTGACTTGCTCGCAATTCAGAAGGAAATCCACCCTGGACTCTTCGCCGTCATGGACGGCACCTTTGTCGGCGATGGACCCGGTCCACGCGCCATGCAATGGCAAACGAAGAATATTCTGCTGGCGTCGGCGGACCAGGTGGCCATCGATGCCGTCTCCGCCAAGCTAATGGGAATCGACCCAATGTCCGTCAAATTCATTCGCCTTGCGCATGAAGCAGGATTGGGAACCGGCGATCCGCGAGAGATCGAAATCGTCGGTGAGGACGTCTCCGAGGTGAACTGGCATCTGAAAGCAAACGAAGAGACCTTTGCAAGCCGCGGTCAGAAGCTCATCTACTGGGGCCCACTTAAGCGCCTTGAACACCTGTTGCTGCGGACAGTAATCGCTCCGTGGTCGTATGTCGCCTCCAACCTGTATTTCAATGGCTATTGGTACAACACAATCGGCCGACGTAGAGCGCAGAAGGCGTTGGAAACGCCCTGGGGCGAGCTGTTCCGTTCATACTGACGTAGCACCACGTGTATCATGACAGTGGGATAAAGCAGATCCTCGGGGAGGATCATGATGGCAGAAGAACGGCCAGGTAACGAATCTGTGGCCCTTGAGGCAGAAGACAAGGCGCATCTTGCCGAAGAGCGTCTTGAGTACGAGGCGTCGGCGCTTGAGGACGAGAACGGCACTCTCGAACTCGTCGAGTCCGGCCATGATGATCGTGTCTGGCAACGTGTCCTCCACGCCGCTCTTGCGGTGCCGGGTGTCAAGGTCAATCGTGAGGATTTCCTGCGGTCTGCTCTAAAGTCGATTGCCGACGAAGAGCAAATCGAGAAAGCAATAGAGACGCGGCCTGCCCTGGCAGGCATCGACATAGTCGAGATTGACGGCCGTGCCACCGTTCTTATCAGGAAGCACGTCGCCCGCGCGTCCGGTATCTCATTCGCAACCGGTATTCCCGGTGGATTCGCCCTGCTGGGCACGATTCCGGCGGACCTCGCCCAGTACTTCTACCACCTCACCGTGATGGCGCAGGAGTTGGCTTATCTCTATGGTTGGCCGGACCTCTTGCACGAGGGTGAGCTGGATGAGATCGCGCAGGCAGATATCACGATGTTTGTCGGCGCGATGATGGGTGTCGGCGCGGCCAAGCAGGGTCTCCAACAATTGTCTGCTCGCGCAGTGGCGCATCACGCGTCATCGATGTTGGCCAGGCGTGTCGGCCGCTACATCGGCGTCAAAATCACCAAGGACACGTTCACACGCGGATTCGCCAAGGCCATCCCGCTCTTGGGAGGATTCATCGGCGCCGGCATGACGGCGTCCACCATGCTTCCGATGGCCCGCCGACTCAGGCAGGACCTCGCTCAGCTTGACTATGCCCTGGCCGAATCACCGATTGAGGGCCACGAGAACTAACCGGTTCAGCTGACCGGCGCGGGGTCCAACTACTTCTGACCGTCCCGCTCTCTGCGAATCGCAGAAAAATCTTCCCGACGCCATCGGTAGGGGGAGTGGACGATAGTTCCCGGTTCCGTGACAGTCTCCAGCAGGTTGAGCGCGTCTTCAACAATCGTTCTCTGTTGATCAACATTGTCCGGCTGTCCGAACGGCTGACCATACGGGTGTTTCACATACAGTGAGCGTGGTGGTTTAACCCGCATGGGCTGCTGTAGTCCCTGGTTCACCACCACCGTCGAAATCCCGTGCTCCTCAAGCACACGCGCGATCAGCCCGCCGGACTGATTGCACATCGGTCAAGTCGTTCCGATCAGAGCTGCGTCGACGTCTTCCTCAAGGAGCATCCTCGCCACTTCAGGCGCCGTCTCCTCCATCAGGCGGGGGATATTGTCGCCGATGATGTACCCCATGAAGCCAAAGGAATTTGCGGCGATTGATCCAATCTGCTGCTCTCCTTCCATCTCCCGCAGCCGTTCGATTGGAAAGATGACATTGACGTCCTTCTCAGCATTGGACTTGTCATAGTGCTCATGGAAGATTGCCAGATCGGACGTTGGCGTAGTGGACGGAATCACGCGGTACGAGGGATCGTCGTCCATGTACGGTTCCTGCGCGTCCCGCACATAGGACCCGCCTGTTGTAACTAGCGCAATGCGTGCCTCTGAAAGCGGCTTCTGAAATGCCGTCCACGGTGAGGAATCAAAAGATATCGCGTTGGGATTGACTCGCGATACGAGATCACGTTCCCACTCTCCCAGGTATGCATCCACCCGAGACCAGTCGCCATCGTCATGGGAAAGCAGGGCGGCCTCATACAGACCCCTGAAGAAGCGCGTCGCCTCTTCCTCCGGTAAGCGTTCCACCCTGATCTTGGAGAACGCCATGTTCTCGATGGACGGCGGCAGTTGCGCCAGGTCGCGTAGTTCAATTGGCATAAGAAATCCTCTCATGCGTCTCGGTGCTGAGAATCGTCAGACAGGACGCCAAAATTCGTAGACCAGGGCCAGTTCTTTGAGGTAGGCCTCTTCATCATCGCAGTCCCATCCGCGCATCTCGCGAATGAGGTCGCAGAACCGGCTGCCCGGCCGCTTGGTGAGCTGACTAACAACAACAACGCCGAGCAGGGGGCGCTGGAATCCACCTTCAAGCTCGCTGACCATCGTCAGCAGTTCGCCTGAATTGCGGGCGTTGATGGCGGGGTCGCCCAGTTGGGCGGCGAATTGAACATACGTCACACGCTGTCCACTGCGAGCGATTGGGATGAGAATCTGACGCGCGCGCTCCATTAGCGTCGCATCAATGGGTACTCCGGAGTCCTCCTCCTCTGCCTCCCTCTCGCGCTGTCGTCCCAGCGCGAGAGAAGTTAGCAAGGGATCAGGCTCAAAGACCATGGCTCTCTCATAGACATTTCTAGTCGGGCCTCCGCCGATTATCTTCTGACTATCCTCGCAAGACTCTGTTTGAAGGCCCGGAACGGGTTGCCTTTCTCAGAGGTCGATGTGCCGCCGGAAGCAGCGTATTCGTGGTCATCACTGGCGTAAAGGCGCTGTAGCTCCTTTACGACATGGTCGTGGAGAATATCCAATTCCTCCGCAGGGCGTCCCTGCCAATGCGCAGTGACCCTCTCAGACTCTTCCAGGTAAAAGACCTTCTCGTTCTCGAATTTGCGTCCCAGTTCGCGAGCGAGGTTGAAGAACGCGGCGCCGGGTGTTCCCTGGCGCTTCCGGACAACCAGCACCCCCAGCAAGCCCCGGCCTGCCTCCTCCTCGGTGCGCGATAACTCATTCAATGCCTCGGTGAATTGGCTGCTCTGCGGGCTGAGCACCATTGCAGTTGCCATTTCACCGTAAGAGATTGTCCGACCCTCCCTGGCGCGAGCCACAAGAATCTCCCATGCTCGCACTAGAACCCCTTGGTCGTGATCACCGACATCTATTTGGGCACCACTCATCACGGTCCCCCGGCGATTACTACTTCAGTTCTTGGTACACCTTCTCCGCTGTGATCGGCAGACTATCCACACGCGCGCCGATGCTGTCCGCAACCGCGTTGGCGATGGCCGGTGCGGCCATGCTGTTTGCATGCTCTCCGATGCCACGTGCTCTGAGTGGGCCGTGACCGTCATCGGACTCCATCACGACAACGTCCAGACTTGGGATGTCTCGAGCCGTCGGCAGCTTCATGTCTGCGAATGACGGATTCATAACACGCCCACTCTCGTCGTAGAATAACCCCTCCATCAAGGCCGAGCCAATGGACTGTACAATTCCGCCCTCAATCTGGCTGGTAAATCCCATGGGATTCAGCACGCGGCCGGTCTCATGCACTGCCGTATAGCGAATTGGCGTCACCTCTGCGGTGTCAGGGTCGACTGATACATCCACGACGTGGACGCCGTAACCGTTCCACGGGCTGTCAAAGCCCTCCATCTCATCGGTCCGCGCGCCGACAGGCTCGCCAAATCGACGCGCAATGTCCTCGATGGCGATTCGCTCATCCGAGTTCGCGCCGTTCACGATGTGGCCCGCCTGGATTGTCAGACGCTCCTCGTCCCAACCCATGAACTCTGAGGTGAGGCGCTGCAACCGGCCTTTGACCTCTTGCATCGCGTTAAACCCCGCGGTGCTGAACATCCTTGCGCCGCGGCTCCCGGCAATGCCCATGTCTCCCGTCTTGCCCTCACGTGTCGACCATGTGACGACATCGATGCGATCAATGGGAATATCGAGTTCATCTGCGACGATTTGCGCGATGATCGTGCCCGTGCCCGTCCCCGGATCGAAGACCGGATGGTTGACCTCAACCCGGCCATTCTCCATCACCTTGACGGCCACACTGCCCGTCGCGCCAATCTGTGAGTGGCTGCCAATTGCTACGCCTCGTCCCACGCCTTCCGGCTTTGGATCGTAGTAACCGGCTGCCTCTGCCGCGCGCCTTAGCGCCGCGCCGGCCTGGACGTTCTCCCACTCCTCGCCCGTCGGGTATTCTTCGCCCGGCTCAACCACGTTCTGTAGTCGGAAATCCATGGGATCCATGCCGATGGCCTTTGCCAACACGTCCATGTGGGACTCGCCGGCGAAATGAGCCTGCACGTGCCCGGGCGCTCGCGCGTACGTGCACGGAGACGTGTTGGTATACACCTGGTGCGAGTCCACCTTGACGTTTGCAATCCGGTATGGCCCCACAATCTCAACAATGCCCAGGATGGCGGGCAAGGGGGCATAAGCTGCGTAGCCGCCGCCTGCGAAATGAACCTCGGACTCCCACGCCGTGATTGTGCCGTCATTCTTGACGCCGGCCTTCACCCGCATCGTTGCCGGGTGGCGCATATTCATGTTCTGGAACTCTTCGTCGTACTCAACCGTCCATTTGATTGGCTTTCCGGTTCGCATATGGAACTCATACGCGAGCGCAACGTCCGTGCCCGACGACTTACCACCGAATGAGCCGCCCACGTAATTGAAATTGAAGTTGATGTTGTCCTCGTCAACTTCGGTCAATCGCGCTAGCTCTTGCAGCGCCCCCGTCGGCGTGTCGTTCGCATTCCACACTTGAATGATGCCCTCGTCATCGACGTACACGAGGCAGGCATGCGGCTCAAGATAGCCCTGGTGGAGCAGGGGAGTGCGGTATGTCCGTTCAATCACATGATCAGCGTCAGCGAACCCGGCATCCAGGTCGCCCTTGGCAAAATGAATACCCGCGTACCGGTTGGGGTGTTCGTCCCGTGGAGGCATTCCCTCGTACGAACCCGCGTCCGGGTGAAGGATGGGGGCATCCGCCGTCATCGCGTCCTCCGGCGCGATAATCGCCGGAAGCTCCTCGTATTCGATATCGATCAGCCCAATGGCCTGCTGCGCGATGTCCTCGTCGTCTGCGACAACGGCGGCCACCTTATCGCCAACCAGCATGACCTTGTCCCATGCCAGCAGGGGCATGTCCTTGATCATTCCGCCGGTCAACCTGCCCTTGAGGTCTTCACCGGTCAGAACCAGGTGGACGCCGGGCAGCGCGCTGGCGGCTGAAGCGTCTACAGATACGATGCGCGCATGGGGGAACGGGCTGCGCAGGATCTTCATCCACAACATGCCCGGCATCTGCGCGTCCAGTCCATAGACCGCAGATCCGGTCACCTTTTCTGGCCCATCAACTCGCGGAACAGAAGCTCCTACAAGCTTTGAACCACCGCTATCGGCAGTTGATGTCACTTTCCATCCCCCCTTAACAATGTTCCTTAACTACGTTCTAGCATTGTAACTCAGAGATACGTGTGTCCGCCCCTGTAGCAGCACGACTCTGAGCACTGCTACACTCAAGGCGGTACGCAAAATCACGATCTTTTAGGGCAGGGGGAATACGTCTATGCCGACCGTCCAGACCAACGGAATTGAAACCGCCTACACAGACCAGGGGCAGGGCGACGACCCACCGGTCGTGCTCATCCACGGCTTTCCGTATAACAAGTCCATGTGGGACGACCAGGTTGCAGCGCTCTCCGGCAGCCATCGCGTAATCACCTACGATCTGCGCGGGCACGGCGATTCCGGCTCGACAACTGAGACGTACACGATGGAAATGCTGGCGGAAGATCTCCATGCTTTGGTTGAAGAGCTGTCTCTCGGAGAGGTTGCCCTTGGTGGTTTCTCCATGGGCGGCTATGTTGCGTTGGCCTTTGCCGCCGCCTATCCGGAGCACCTTTCCAGCCTGATGCTGCTTGATACTCGCCACCTGCCGGACTCCGGACAGGCGGCAGAGGGGCGCGAGAATCTCGCCAAGCAGGTTGAGGCGGACGGCGTTGGCGGCCTTGCGGAGGCGCTGCCCGGGCGAATGTTGACCGAAGCGACTGTCAACGGCAAGCCGGACGTCGTCGCTAAGGCGTCGGACATGATCCGAGCGGCGTCACCTGAGGGTGTCGCGGGAGCGGCGCGCGGCATGGCGGTGCGCCCTGACCAGACTGATACATTGGGCAGCATCCACGTGCCCACGCTGATTGTCGTTGGCGATCAGGACGGCATCACTCCGCCTGCGGATGCGCAGACCATGGCGGACGCCATCTATAACTCAACGCTGGTCACAATCGCTGATGCCAGCCACCTTTCCAACCTGGACAAGCCGGACGAGTTCAACAAGGCCTTGATTGACTTCCTCAACGCATAAAGCCGGGCCGCCTTTGGCTCGAACAACTCCGGTAGCGCGCGCCACCAGGCATGGCGTGGTTCATAACGATTACCCCGCAGTCGGCAGGTGGGCTTGATGTCCACCCGCCGGGTCGGCCTTGAGACCATGCATGAAAGGCAGGAGTTCCCGGCGATCCCGCTTGACTTGAGCCGTGAGGCTGTTTCGCTACTCCTAGAATCTCTGAACGCCCAGCTGCCGCGGGACACAGACGGTGTGGAACTTGTCCCGCCCTCGGCCTTGGCCTCGCTCTCGCTCGCCGCCCTGCTTCGTCATACCGCCTTGCCTGACGGTAGTCTGCACATCTCCCAGGAAATCAGGATAGAGCGGGCAATCCACGTTGACTCACACGCCATTTGCACGGCGGTCGTTTCAACAATATCGAACAAGGCCGGCCTAACCTTTGTCTCGCTTGATTTCAGCGTCGCCGGCTTTGGTAGCCATGAGCGCGACAGCGGGGAGATTCTCGCCACCGTCTCCAGTACGGTCATGTTCCCTGAAATCAACGCGTGAGGACGATACCACCATGACCAACAGCGAATCGGGATTTGAACGTTCTGTCA
>JAPOOK010000003.1 GCA_026713485.1 Chloroflexota bacterium
CCATCGGCGATCAGTACGGCATCTACGGCTTCTCCGGCTATGGCCGCGAAAACGTCGAGTTCTACAGCGTCAAGGGCCTGGAGGAGCAATTCTCAGACCGCGTTGCCAAGCGCATCGATGGCATTACGCCGCTGCACGCAACACGCATGGGCCCCGCCATTCGCCACGCGACCGCCAAGCTGGACGACGTCAGCGCCAAAACCAAGGTGCTGTTCCTGATCTCGGATGGCCGACCGCAGGATCGTGGGTACAGCCGCGAGGGCGCCGAAAAGGAATACGCCGTACACGATACGCACGATGCGCTCGTGCAGGCCAAGGCCAAGGGCATCATTCCGTTCCTGCTCACCGTTGACCGCGCCGGCCACGATTACATGAAAGAGATGTGCGGCGACCTGCCATATGAAGTCCTCGCGGACATCGAACTCCTCCCCAAGCGCCTACCCCAGCTCTACTCCCGCTTGACGCTCTGAGCTGCTTCCGAGCCCGGCACATCTGAGATCTCGTTGCGTACACCTCCTTGGTGTATGCTTGGTGTATGGCACGCACAAACATCGATATCGACGACGAAGCTTGCGCCGCAATCATGAAGCGCTACGGCCTCTCCACCAAGCGAGAGGCAGTGAACTTCGCGATGCGCATGTTAAGTGGCAATCGTCTGGCCATCGAAGAGAGTCGCGCCACATATGATGCCGGAACGGAAATACAACCCGTTGAAATACAACCCCCCAGATTGCCCCGACAATTTGAAGTGGAAGACGGAATCAACTACAGGCGTGCCACAATCGAAGAGGCACGCAGGATGCGTGGGGAAGCGGATTTGGATGCGATTCCGACACGAGAGGAGTGGCTTAACAGGCCCCTTGTGCCTATGAAGCGTCCCACATTAGAGGAAATCCTTTCCCTGCAGGGCAGCGGTTGGGATGGCGATCTAGATGAGATGCGCCGTAACACCCCTCAGCTTGAAGCTTGGCTCAACAGGCCGGATGACGAACCCCTGCCTAATTTAGAGGATGGATCCTCGCTGGCACCCGACAATGACCCCCCCGGAGGTCAAAGACCCCGGTGATTTTGGTGGATACGTCCGCATGGATTGAATACCTTCGCGATACAGGCTCGGTGCTTAGCGTTGCACTGAATGAGCTTCCCGAAGAAGAAATTGCTACATGTGACGCTGTCCGTATGGAGTTGCTGGCAGGGGTGCGCGACGAGGCCGAATTAAGTAGGGTTTACGCGCTGCTCAGCCACGCCAATGTCATCTCCACCCTGCCCACGGATTACGATGACGCCGCAGAAATGTATCGGCAGTGCCGCCGCCAAGGTCACACAGTGCGTAAGTTGATCGACTGCCTCATCGCCGCGGTCGCGATTCGCGTGGATGTGCCGGTGCTGCACATGGATCGGGATTACGACATCCTCGCCCGGCACACACCTATGCAGTCATTCCACCTAACGTAGCCCCCCTCACCCCTCCGGCGTCTCCAGCATCCGCCACCATTCCGCCAGATCCGCCGCCGCCTGTAACAGCTGTAACGGGCGTCGAATTCCGTCCTCCGTAATCACGTGGTCGACGTACTCGGGCGGGATGATGTCCAGCTCGAGAGGGGCTTGGCCATTGCTGCGCGTAGGCAGCCACGGCGCCAACTTGAGTGTGTCCGCGAAGAAATGGACGGGCACAACAGGATCGCGGTTCGCCGCAGCCTCAACCAGCGCCAGCGTCCCCGGGTCCGCCGCCATCGAGCCGTCCGCCAGGAATGCGGAGCAGCCCAATAGCACAATGTCTGCGCCATCAAGATCCGTCCGGCTGTCCACTGAAGCTGACGTGGAATCCCGCGTCTCAACAATGCGGTTTCCCGCCAGCGCAATTGTTGCGCGGACGCTTTCTGAACGGCCCATCGTCACAACAGTTGCGTTCTCCGGCAGTAGTGGTTGCCCACGTTTTGCGAGCGACGCAGGCGTGTCTCCCAGTAGCCGCGCCAGCCGTGCCACGCTCCGCGCTGCCGCCGCCATGCGGTCACCGGAGCGCGCCTCCCGCGCCGTGCGGTAGGCTGACACCCCCACGTTGCGTATCGCCACCACCTCCGGCCTCGCCTCGGCAATAGTGAACGCAATCTCACGTAGCGGCTCGGGCTCCCCGATGTACATCTCTGAGAGAGCGCGGTGCAATAGTTGCGCGCCGTTCGTTGCCAGGCTTGACGCCGTCCCCGATCGTTCTTCTCGCAGCGCCGCCGCCTCACGATGGAGGTCATCCCAGTCCATTGGCGCCCTCATGTGTTGCTGCCTGCCGATCGTGTGAGGATTACGTTGTCCAGCAGTCGTGTCTTGCCGATGTGGATGGCGGTGGAGGCCATCGCGCCGTCAGCGACGTCGCCCTCGGCTTCTGCCAGCGTCAGCGGATCCGCAACGGACACGTAGTCGATGGACGCGACGAGAGGCTCAGATTCGAGTGTTGAGCGAATCACGTCCCGTAGAGCGTCTGCACGCGCCTCGCCGGAGCGGTACAGGTCTCTCGCCGCGCACAGCGCCCGGTACACCACGGCGGCGACCTTGCGCTCCTCTGCGCTCAGGTACGTGTTGCGGCTGGACATGGCAAGGCCGTCCGGCTCCCGCACCGTCGGCCCCACAACCAGTTCTCCGGGCACGTTGAGATCGCGCATCATGCGGCGCACGACGGCGACCTGCTGGCCGTCCTTCTGCCCGAGGTATGAGCGGTCCGGTTGCACGATGTTGAACAGCTTGGTTACAACTGTCGCGACGCCTTTGAAATGAACGGGCCGCGCGGCCCCCTCAAGGCGTGAGGCGATTTCGCCCGGCACAACATAGACATCCTGCTCCGGCGGCGGATATATCTCCTCCGGCGAGGGGTGGAAGAGCAAATCACAACCTGCCGCCTCAAGCATCGCCATGTCTCGATCAAGGTCTCGCGGGTAGGCGGCCAGGTCCTCATTGGGTCCGAATTGAGCAGGATTCACGAAGATGGACGCCGCAACGACAGCATTCTCCGCCCGCGCCATCCTCACAAGTGAAATATGGCCCTCGTGCAGAAAACCCATCGTCGGAACAAACCCAAGCGACCCCGCCGAGCGCGCAGCCTCCCGCGCCCGCCGAAACTCCTCAATCGTTCGAATCAACGCCAACGCCATACCGCCTGTTCACCCTCCTCATCTGCTCTAGATTGTAGGGGGTGAGAGAGGTTGACGAGGCACAAGGGCCGAGCAAAACTAATGTACTGCGGAAATATGGAGGTAAGGACTCGTGGCCAACGAATACATGAGTAGATTGACTGTTGCAGATGAAATGGTAGCTTCAATCATACGCAAGGAACATGCAGAATGGTTGGCCACGATTGAGAAAGGCCTTGGCGAATCCAATCGTGGTCTGGACGAGTTGTACGGCACATGTAAAGCGTCTGTAGGAGACTTCGAAAAGGCGCGGGTCCTGCTCGCCATCAGGGCGTTCCGGTCCCTCCGTGGAGCTCTGAATCTGCTCGAGTGCGGCTACAATCAACAGGCTGGTGGTCTAATCCGCATGGCCATGGAAGACTTACTAGTCGTTGAAGACATTGCCACGCATCCCTCCACACTCAGCGCGCTACTTCATGGAAGCGAGGACAACAAAGAGCGATTAGGCAGGGGAGAACTAGGTCTTAATGCCATGGCCGGGCGACTATCCCCTGATACCAAGAAGGCCTGGAAAGAGGAATATGACAGCCTCAGCGTGTTTGCGACGCATCCAAGAGCCGAGGGATTGGCGACTCTGGTTGCCCAGAACCAAGATGGCGTTCTCCAACTCGCCGTCTATGGACATTACAACAGACGGCAACTGTCCTCCCTCATAGAATTGACGGCGAAACAAACCATGTTCCTAATGAAGACTGTAGCCGACATGGCTTCTGGTGTAGTCGACAGTTGGCTTTCGAGTGCCGCCCCTGCGTTTCAAGCGCTTGACCAACTGATTGACGAAGTTCGAAAAGTGACAACACAACCGGAGAAGTCGGACTAAAGTTAACTCCTCCTACCACCCCGCCACAAAATCCAACTCCAGGCGGATGTTGTCCTCCAGGCTGATGATGAAGAAAAGGTCCGGAACCTCCATCTCGAACTCGCCGAACGTGAAATTCGTTTTCGCCGTGCCCGTCACGCTGGCGCCGTCGAAAGTGGCGACTGTCTGCCACGCTACCGGCCGCGTCACTTCACGCACAGTCAGATCGCCATAGATCGTGAACTCGGCATCGCCGGACGAAGGCAGCGGCCATTCAAGCCCGTCAACACTCGTGGCGACAAACACAATCTCTGGATAGGTCGCCGTCTGGATGGCATTGCGCTGCAGATAACGGTCTCGATTCTCCTCGTCGCTGCGCAGGCTCGCCGCATTCAGCACGATGCGTGAACTCTCCGGCACAATCTCGCCGTCCGCCGAGAAGGTAAATGCGCCGGACACCTCAGATGTCTCGCCGATGGCGTCAAACGGCAGTTCAACGCTCGCGAGTTCCTCACGAATTAGATAGCGGGCCAAGGACCCCTCTTGCAGTATTGCCGAAAGCCCTCCCGCCGGCGTCTCGACATCCGCCGAACCCCCACCCTCCGGGGTAGATGCATCATCCTCACTTGCCGGCGTAGCGTCTGGCGCAGAGACTGTTGGGACGGCAGTCGCTGTGGCTGTTGCCGTCGGACTCTCGACGGTCTCGCCGTCGCCGTCATCTGATTCACTGCCAGTGCCACACGCCGCGACCAGCAGAGCCAGCATCAGTGCGGCGAGCGCAATCAACGACAGAATTCGAGCAGAAAGAAGGCCTTGCTTGTGCATAGAATTACCTGATCCTCGTGTACTTGTGCAGCGTCTCGGATTCCAGCATACGAACACTGAACGCCCTATGCACGCGCCGCTTTAGGTGACGCAGTAGCCTTCTGGTGGTTGAGGGGTAGAATTAACGAACGATGACACTAACCGAGGCAACGACAACCTGCCGCCATTTCCTGTCCATAGCCGACCTCTCCGCCGAGGAGATTCGCGCCGTTTTGGATGCCGCCAGCGCCATCCGGTCGGGAGAACTACGACCGGACGTGGCAGGCCGCAGCCTCGTGCTGCTGTTGGAGAAGCCGTCCCTGCGCACGCGTGTCAGCTTTGAGCTCGGGATGCGTAAGATGGGCGGCCACAGCCTCAGCATGCTGCCGCAGGAAGTAGGGCTCGGCGGACGTGAACCTCCGGAGGATGTGGCGCGCGTGCTCAGTCGCTACGCGGACGTGATCGCAGCCCGTGTGAACTCACACGACACGCTGGTTGAACTGGCAAACGCCGCCGATGTGCCTGTCATCAACGCGCTCTCGGAGATCGAGCATCCTTGCCAGATACTCGCCGACCTGCAGGCAATTCGCGAACACTTCGGCAGGTTGGAAGGCCTGACTATTGCGTTCATCGGTGACGGCAACAACGTCGCTGCCAGCCTCGCTCTCGGTTGCGCCCTCGTCGGCGCGGAGTTCCGCATCGCGTCGCCCGCCGGCTATGAGCTGCCCGGCGACATCGTGGCGCAAGCGACCAGGCTCGCCGGACAAGCTGGGCACGCCCCGCAACTGCTGTTGAAACCGGAAAACGCCGTTGACGGCGCGGATGTTGTTTACACAGACGTGTGGGCGAGCATGGGACAGGAGACAGAACGCGAACAGCGCACGCGTGATTTTCGGGGCTACCAGGTATCCCCGAACCTCATGGAACTCGCCGACCCCAAAGCGGTCTTCATGCATGATTTGCCCGCGCATGAGGGCGAGGAGATTTCCGAAGGCATGCTCACCCACCCGCAGTCGATAGTCTTCAACCAGGCCGAGAACCGCATGCATGCGCAGGCCGCGCTTATTGCCATGCTGCTCGGCGCAATCCCCTCTGCCTAATAGGAACTGCCATGACTGCCCTCGTTGAAACACGCACCGGAGTACCGCGCGGCCTGCCGACGGTCGCCATCGTTGGTCGCCCCAACGTCGGCAAATCGTCACTCTTCAACCGGATGGTCGCCGAGCGCATCGCCATCGTTGCCGATGAGCCGGGCACCACGCGGGACCGCGTCACCGCCTACGTCACTCGCGATGACCGCACCCTTGCCCTCATCGATACTGGCGGACTCATCCTTGGTGAAGAGCAGGGCATGACCGGGGCGATCCGGGATCAGGTCGCCGTGGCGCTCAGCGAGGCGGACGTGTTGCTTTTCGTCGTTGATGTAGACGCGGGACTCCTGCCCGCCGATGAGGAGGTGGCGGATCTCCTCCGCCGCGTCTCCAAGCCCGTCGTGCTCATTGCGAACAAGGCGGACAACCTTCAACGGGAGCGGCTCGCGGCAGAGTTCTACGAACTCGGTATTGGCGAACCAATCATCGTTAGCGCCCACCACGGGCGCGGCCTGAACGAGATGTGGGACGGCATCATGGCCGCCTTGCCGGACGTGGAGGCGCCACCCCCCGCGCCGCAGGGCTCGATCCCCGTCGCCATTGTGGGCCGACCCAACGTCGGCAAATCCTCGCTTGTGAATGCCATCCTCGGCCAGGAACGGGCGATGGTGCAGGACGAGCCGGGAACCACGAGAGATGCCCTCGATACCCTATTCAAATACGAGAACCGCGAGTATCTGTTGATTGACACGGCCGGTATCCGACGACGCGGCCATATCGAGCGCGGCGTGGAGAAATTCAGCGTCGCCCGCGCCATGCAGGCTATCGAGCGCGCCGATGTCGCCGTCCTCGTCGTTGACGCCACGGAATACCTGACCGCGCAGGACCTTCACGTCGCCGGCTTCGTCCAGCAGGCGTACAAGGGCCTCGCGCTGGTCATAAACAAGTGGGATCTTGCGCAAGAGGACGAAATCGATCGGGCAGAGGTAGAGCAATTGGTGCGCGCCCGCCTAAGATTCTTCCCCTCCATGCCAATCATATTTACATCGGCCCTCCGTGGCCGCGGCGTGCGTGCCGTCCTTGACGCTGTCGCCCGCATCCAGATGGAGCGGATGACGCGTGTCACAACAGCCCAACTGAACCGCGCCCTCCTTGATGCGCTCGCCGCCCACCCGCCCCCCTCCTCCGGGCGCAGACGACTGCAGATCTACTACGCAACTCAGGCGGAGGTGAATCCGCCCACATTCGTCTTTTTCTGCAATGACCCGACCCTGATTCATTTCTCCTACCGCCGCTATCTTGAGAATGCGCTGCGGAAACGGTTCGGATTTGAGGGCACCTCGATCCGCCTGGTGTTCCGCGGACGCAGCCGCGATGAGGGGGAGCCGGACTAATGGATTTTCTTGACGAAATAACCCTCGCCGGCATCGCTCTCACGCTCGCCGCCGCCCTCGGCAGCTACCTGCTCGGCGCAGTGCCAATTGGCCTGCTCGTGGGCAAAGTTTTTGGAAGCGTTGACGTTCGAGAATCCGGCAGTGGTCGTACAGGGGCCACCAATGTCCTTCGGACGCTCGGGTGGAAAGCCGCCGTCCCCGTCGTCCTGCTCGACCTTTTCAAAGGGTCTGTAGCAGTGATTGCCAGCGGATTCATTGCGGACACGCCCGGCGAGGTTGCCGGCGCCGTGGCCGTTGTTGTGGGTCACAGCCGATCGGTCTTCATTGGGTTCGGCGGCGGCAGAGGCGTTATACCGGCAGGCGGTGCGGCGCTTGCCCTCGTCTGGCCCGCCGCAATCATCGGCACGATCGTCGGCATCCTAATCATCGCCCTCACACGATACGTCTCGCTCGGCTCCCTGCTCGGCACTGCGACCTGCGTGGGCATCATGGTGGCGTTCGCCGTAATGGGCTTGGCGCCACCGTTATTGGACGCCGTCCCCTTTATCGTCGGACCGTTAGCCGTTGTGGGCGGCACGATCATCATCTACGCCCACCGCGACAACATCCAGCGCCTGATCCGTGGCACCGAACGCCGATTCGGCCAACCGGCTGAACCGACTGCCTAGCCAGTAGAGCCCTCCCTCTAGCCCTATATGGGACAATTAAGCGAATGCTTCCGGCAGGAGGTCTCGTGTGAGCGGGCAGACACAAAAGGCGGCGGTCATTGGCACCACCAGTTGGGGCACGACCCTTGCACTCCTGCTTGCGCGTGAGGGTGCAGATACACTCCTGTGGTCCCGTACTGAAGAGACTGCCCGCCGTATGAATGAGGCCGGCGAGAACGTCGACCGCCTCCCCGGCTTTCCCTTTCCCGATAATCTGCACGTCACTCCGTACATGTCTCAGGCCGTTTCAGATGCAGACTTGATCATCGTCTGCGTGCCGTCCCCCACATTCCACCAGAACCTGCAACGCCTAAGGGAGGGCAACCCCTCACGCGATGTTCCCATCGTCAGTGCCACCAAAGGTCTCGACCGCGTTGACGGCTTACGTATGAGTGAAGTCTTTGCCCAGGAGATGGGGCAGGACGCCCTGCGCCAATACTGTGTCATCTCCGGACCCAACCTCTCTCATGAAGTCGCCGACGGGCTCCCGTCCTCTGCGGTTGTCGCATCTGCCACGGAGGAGATGGCGGAACGTGCCCAGGCGGCGCTGACGTCAAAAGTGTTTCGCGTCTACGCAAGCACAGACGTT
Source organism: Chloroflexota bacterium (assembly GCA_026713485.1). GTDB lineage: Bacteria > Chloroflexota > Dehalococcoidia > UBA6926 > UBA6926 > VXMO01. The sequence goes on from JAPOOK010000003.1 coordinate 8,564, forward strand.
CCCGGAGTCGAACTTGGCGGGTCATTGAAGAACATTGTGGCCATCGGGGCCGGAATGATTGACGGCATGGGATTTGGGGACAACGCCAAAGCCGCATTCATCGCGCGCGCCATCGCGGAGATTACACGGCTTGGCATCGCAGCGGGCGCTCAGCCCCTGACGTTTAGTGGACTTGCCGGTGTAGGTGACCTCGTGGCTACGTGCTACAGCCGCCTGTCGCGTAATCGGTATGTGGGTGAGGAGCTGGGGCGCGGACGAAACATCGCGCAAATCATTGAAGACCTGAACGAGGTCTGTGAAGGCTACAACACCACGCCCGCCGCGATCCGCCTTGCCGAGCGTCTCAACGTAGAGACGCCCATCACGTTGGAGACTCACCGCGTCCTCCATGAGGGGCTGAATCCGCGCGAGGCGATAGAGTCCCTGATGGGACGTCCTGCCACCACCGAATTCCCCGGTGAAACGCTGTAGCGAGCAGATACACGCGCCGCCCCACGGCATCCTGTACTATTAGAGGCAGTCACAGATTGCCGCGGCTTCTTACGCAGTCCCGCCCCGGCATACAAAAATGAATCGCGAAAAGAACCAACTTTGATACAGGTAGCCTCAATCGACCTGGACGACTTATCTGCTGAGAGCAGAGGCGATCCCTCCGGGATGGGCGGACACATAGCGGCATTCCCACTGCGTGTCTTGCAGGGTTGGAACGGCGTTGCAGCTCTCGCGCTGCCAGACGAATATCGTGCCGTTCGCCACGTCGTCGTTCAGGGCATGGGCGGCTCCGCCATCGCGGGAGACATTGCCGCCGAGGCTGTGGACTCCCTTCGTGAGCCGGGGACGGCTGGGGCGCAGATCAGTGTCTTTAGGGACTACGGCGCCCACCCATCCGTCGGCCCTGACAGCCTCGTGGTCGTCATGAGTCACTCCGGTCGTACCGAAGAGGCGCTCTCAGGAGTGGAGGCCTCACGCCTGCGTGGGGCAAAGCTCATCGTGATGACCGGCGGCGGACAGCTTGGAGAGACCGCCCGGGACATGGGCATCCCAATCGCCATGTTGCCGGAGAATGGCGGCCCCCCACGCACCTATCTCCCGTATGCGCTCGGCGCAATGCTGAGGATCTTTGTCGACCTCGGCATCGCTCTGCCTAACACGGAGCGTGCCTTGATCGATGCCGTCACCGAGCTCGAATCGCGGCAGCCGGACTTTGACGCCAGTTGCAACCGAACCGAGAACGGCCGGGTCAATCCCGCCAAAGACTTGGCGCGTGCGCTTTCTGGCCGGATTCCCGTCATCGTCAGCGCGCGCGGCCTTGCTTCCGCCGCGCGCCGCTGGAAGACGCAAGTGAATGAGAACGCCAAGACACCCGCATGGACTGAAGAGTTGCCGGAGATGCATCACAATGCCATCGTCGGCTTTGAACAGACTAATCTCAGTGACAACCTCGCCATCGTCCTGCTTGGACCGCCGTCAACTGCGCCGAACAGCCTCCATGACCGCTATGCGATTTCCAGGCGAATCCTCAGAGACCTCGGCGTGCCCGTCCACTGGCCTGCCCTGAGCGGCGAGACTCCACTCGCGCGTCTCCTGGAGGCGGTATTGCTGGGCGACTACGTTAGCTACTACATGGCGCTGGTGAATGGAATCGACCCCACACCCACAGTGCCGCTGGACAGCATCAAGGCGCAGATTCGCCGCTCGACCCAAAACGAAAACCATGGAGAATAATCCTTCACTCTTATGGCTACACGCATAGGCATCATCTCAGACACCCACATTCCAAGTTCAATTCCGGAGCTCTGGCCGGAGGTTGAGATTGTCTTCAAGGATGTCGATCTTATCCTCCATGCCGGAGACCTCATTACGACCGGCGTCGTGGACTGGCTGGAGCGCATTGCCCCGACGTACGCTGCCGAGGGCAACCATGATTACGGCCTCAGCGAGGTCGATGAGCGTATCCGCCCCAAGTGGTTCATGGAAATCGAGGGTTACAAGCTGGGCCTCGTCCACATCATTGACGGCTGGGGCACCCGCACCGCCACAGATCTGGTGAAGACATATCTCGGGACTTTGGCGGACATCGTTGTCTGCGGCGACAGCCATTTCGAGTTCATCCGCAAAGAAGACGGAATGCTTATCATCAACGGCGGCAGCGCCACCTACCCCCACAACCGCGAGGCTCGCCTCGGCCATGTGGTACTGCTGGACGTTGAACGGGGCAAGGAACCCGAAGCCCGCATCATTGACCTGACCGAATACTCGATCGACGGCACGGACGGCCGAAACCGCTACTCCCGCGGAAGAACCCGATAACGACGGCGCGCGCCTACGCGCGCGCAATCATCATTGCTACGGACTAGGAGTCTAAGCAAGAAGCTCTAAAGAGTACCCTCTCCCCCAAGGAGAGAGTTACGGTGATGGGCGGGAAAACTAGTAGCGTGGGCGACCGCCGCCGCCTCCACCGCCGCCGCCTCCACCGCCGCCGCCTCCACCACCACCGCCGCCTTCGCGGCGATCGCGGGCCTCATTCACCGTCAACTGGCGGCCTTGGTGTTCGTGGCCGTTCAGCGCGCCGATGGCGACCTCTGCCTCAGAACCGTTCGGCATTTCCACGAATCCGAAACCACGTGAGCGCATAGAGTATCGGTCAATGATTACCTGCGCTGAAGAGACCTCTCCGTGCTGCTGAAAAAGTTCCTGCAAATCCGAATCTGTCGCCTGAAAACTCAGGTTTCCGACATATATCCTCATTCGTACCGTCTCCCCGTCTCTAGCTACTGCTATCCCAGACTCCAGCAAAGCCATTCCGTGAGGGGGCGGCCGGCAATCTGTTGTCGGAACCCGCTAAGTATACCGTGTACGAACCCATATAGCTCTCATTTTGACTGCCGGGTTACTCAATTGACAGTGAGTATCAAGAGCTAACTTCGGGAAAAGTCACGATTGTATTGAAAGCGAGTATCACTAAAGCAATAAGCCAATTCCATTGTCTGAGTGCGGCCAAGGCCATGTCTTCGCAGAAAGAGCAAGGACTTACACAGGAGACCGACACAAACTATTGAAAGTATGTATCAACACATGGAATTGGCCTGAAGTGAGGGCCGTGTGTCGGCTAACCTGCCGTCACCTCTCGCAAGAATTCCAGCAACGCGTCGTTGAACGCATCCGCAGTCTCCACGTTGGGAAAGTGACCTGCCCCCGGGAGAATAACGAGCTTCGACTGTGCAATGGCCCGGTGTATACGGACCGAGCCGCCCGGCGGCGTCAGGCGATCCTGGTCACCGCAGATGACAAGCACGGGGCACGTGAGTCCCGGGAGATCCGGCGCGACCGGGTGCGCACCGAGTTCAGGCCCTGAAATACGCACGCCCTCTGCGTACACCTCGGGAGCGTTGCGCTCCGCCGTCGCGGTGGTGAATGCCCTGATGTCTTCCAGGTTGGACTCGATGAAGGGATCGCCCCAACTGCGCTGCGGATCAAACGGAAGTGCGCCGATGCCCTGTTCCCGAACCGTCTTGAGCATCCCGTCCCATCCTGAGAGGTATTCCTGCTTGATCTCCGCGGACGTGTCCTGGATGACCAGCGACAGCGTCTGCTCCGGGTAATCGATCGCGAACTGCTGTGAAACAAGCCCGCCAAGAGAATGCCCATGGATATGCGCTGCGCCGATGCCGATCGCCTTGAGCAGCTCCGAAAGGTCCTTGGCGAGCGTCCATCGGGAATACGCGCCGTCTGTAACCGGCACGCGCTCCGACTGACCAAATCCGCGCATGTCCCACAGCATCAGGTGGAATTCTGCGGAAAGCGCCTCAATCTGATTCTCGTACCCGCGCCCGTGACCGCCAAGCCCGTGCGTCATCACAAACGTCGGCTTTGACGAGTCCCCGAACAGCTCATAAAACAGCTCGACCCCATTTGCCTTGATGTGCGGCATGATTCAATCCTCCTTTTGCGCAGTGTCCTTGTTCAGAGCCCGGCGTTCTACCCCAAGTCCAGACGCAGATTCAGTCGCTGCGCCACATTCCTCAGATTCTCAACAGAGTCCATGTACAACGGTATGCCATTCCGCTTGCGATCCTCAATCGTCTCGGCCTCGATATCTCCCGGAACTAGCACACTCTCAACGTCCGGCAGTGGCGGCGTCTCTCGCAGGGCAGTCATGTAGTCCGACATCGACTGCTTGAAACTGTCCGCATCCGCAAACGCGTCAATCCGCATCGCGCCAAAGAAATGGGCGGACTGATACCCACCCGCAACCCCGGATCCCGCAATCGCCAGCCCCGGCCCCATGCCGGACAGCACGCCGCAGAGGATGTCCACGATCATCGCGAGGCCGTAGCCCTTGTATGACGAATGCTCCAGGTCGCTGCCCAACGGCAGGATGCGCCGCCCGCCCGGCCCGCGTGCCGGATTCCGCACAGGCTGCAGGTCATCCGTCAGGCCCCATCCCTCGGGAGCAAGCTTGCCCTGCCGATGATACGTGTCAAACTTTCCCGCCGAAACGACTGACGTTGCGGCATCAAAGACGAACGGCGTACCGTCCGCGGTTGGCGCGGCCATAGCGATTGGATTGGATCCAAGCCGCGGTTCCGCTCCGCCTGCCGGCAGCACGATCGGCCCGGTGTTCGTCATGCTGATGCCGATCATGTCGTGCTCGAGTGCCTGCGTCGCATACACGCCGGCGGCCCCAAAGTGGCGGCTGTTCGCCACCGTCACCCATCCGGAGCCGACCGCCCGCGCCTTCTCGATGGCAAGATTCATGGCGCGGACACCCACGCTGAGCCCTAGCCCTCCGTCGGCGTCTATGGTGGCCGTTGACGGTGATTCCGCGCGCACAATCCACTCGGGACGCGCATTCACCAACTCGTTCTCAAGTGGAGTCAGATAGAAGCGGTCGAGCCGCGCCATACCATGCGAGCCGATGCCTCGCAGGTCCGCCTCGATGAGCGTGTTGGCGGCGTTGGCGGCGTCCTCATCTGAAACGCCAAGAGCAATGAATGCCGCCACGGCAAACTCCCGCAGCGTCATTTCCGGGACGCGGATTGTTTGAGCTAGGGCCTCAGTCGAACTCATGGCGGCAGGCGTCATCAGTGACGGGGCGCTCTCATTGAGAACGCCCCGCGCCTGTCTGTTTCCTTAACCGGGGCGCGCCTCGCGCACGCGGCCCGCCATCTCCTGGTCAACTTCCTTTGGCCACGAGCGCTTGTTCGGATCCATGACCTTGATGCTGTAGGATCCGATGCCCTCGATTTCGATGGTGCCCGTCTCGCCGTCCTGCAGCGGGCCGATTCCCTGGTGGTTGGTGCCAAGCGCAATAACGTCGCCGGGCAGCAGTGTCATTACCTTCGTCGCCCACTCGATCAACTCAGGGATCGTGTGCTCCAGGTCGCTCGTGTTGTAGTCGTGGCGTGGCTGATCGTCCACCCAGTACTTGATATCAAGCTCGTGAGGGTTTTCGATCTCGTCCGCCGTGACGATGCACGGGCCCATCGGAGCGCACGTGTCATAGGACTTCTGGATCATCGTCGGCCCGCGGCCGATGCCGGCGCGGGGTGAGACGTCCATGAACGCCGTGTAGCCGAAGATGGAGTCCATCGCCTCCTCTTGCGGCACATGCTTGCTCCGCTTGCCGATGACGAGCGCCAACTCCGCCTCGTGGTGGCATATGGTGAAGGGCGTGTTTGGCAGTACGACGGTGTCGCCCGGGCCGATGATTGCCTCTGGCGACTTGAGGAACATGTCGATAGGGAAGGCGTCCCGATCCTGCCCTTCCTTATAGTTGCCGAAACAGCAGATGAGCTTGCGCGGTCGCGGCAGCGGCGCGCGCAGCTGCACCGTCGATACCGGCACCCCTCCACCGGAATCCGCGATGTCCTCAAGGTCATCGCGCACAGATGCAAAATCCTCAATGAGGTTGATCATCACGTCCTCGACGTGAGGCCCCATGTAATCATCCGCCAGCCCGCCCAGCCCGATGACGTTGCCATCGACAAGCAGGCCGGGTCGGAAATCGTTGTACATCACCAGTTTCATTCCCATCCCCCTGTATGCGGTCATTCCGCTGTTAGTTCCGTTGCATCATACCGTGTCCGCGTCCCGCACGCGCCATCACAACCCCGCCCACGCCCCTGGCTGTGGTGGAGTACCCTGCACGAACCCCACAACATACGAGGATTCCACGCGGTTATGCACTAGATAGACTGTTATGCACTTGACCCAAGTCCGCTCAACGCGGGATACTCGCACCATATACGGGGGAAGACGGCTCGTTGGCCGTATTTTGGGAGAGACAATTCAATGAAATTCTCGGTTCTCCAGGAGAATCTTCAGCGCGGACTCACGACGGTCATGCCGGCGGTGGCAACACGGACAACGATGCCCATTACCACCCACGTCATGCTCCAGGCAGATGAATCCCGTCTGCGGCTTACCGCGACCAACCTTGAGCTCTCCATCTCCTGCTGGATCAGCGCCAGCGTGGAGACACAGGGCTCAGTGGCAATCCCCGCCCGCCTCTTCTCTGACTACGTCTCCTCACTTCAGCGTGATCGTGTTGACCTTGATCTTGATGCGGGAACACGCCAGCTGAATATCATCTCCGGTCGATTCAACACTCATATGAGCGGGCTGGATGCCGACGATTTTCCGCCCACGCCCGTCGTCGATGACGGTATCAACGCGGAAGTGCCGCCGGATGTCCTGCGCGCGGGTATTGACCGCGTCATCATCGCAGCCGCCACGGAGGATTCCCGCCCCGTGCTGACCGGCGTCCACACGTCCATCGAGGGCGACAGCATCACGATGGCCGCGGCGGACGGCTTCCGTCTCGCCGTTCAAACGACCAAGCTACCGCAAGAGGTCGGCGAAAGCGTCGATCTCATCATCCCTGCCAAATCCCTGCGCGAGCTCAACCGAATGCTGTCCGAGCAGGAAATGCCTGTCCGCGTCACCGTGAATCAGGCCAAGACGCAGGTCCAGTTCCACCTGAACAACATCGTCCTCGGCTCGCAGCTCATCCAGGGCAACTTCCCCAACTATCGGCAGCTCATTCCGGAGTCGTCCAACACGAAAACATCGGTGGAAGTTGCGGACTTTCTCCGCGCCACGAAGACCGCCTCCGTCTTTGCCAAGGAGGGCAACGGCATCGTCCGCTTGTATATGACTCCCGGCGAGAACGAGATGGCAGGCACCATGCGGCTTGAGGCGCGCTCAGACCAGATCGGCGATCACGAGGGCGTGATTGATGCCAACATCGGTGGAGAGGAGGCGCACATCGCCTTCAATCACCGCTATTTGGAAGACGTGCTCGGCGTGCTGAACTCCACGGCGACGCTTGAAGTCTCAGGCCCCTCCAGCCCGGGCACCATCCGCCCCGCGTCCACGGACGACGGCACGGAATACATCCACGTCGTCATGCCCATGTTCGTCCAGTGGTAGAGCGGTAAAACGGGGCTCATTCCTCTTACGACAGCCCCCTGGCCGAGCCACCCCCGGGTCTATAGCGCGAACGGCATCCCCTGTAGGCCCTTGAGATACCGAATCTCGCCCAGGTGATAGTACGTGTGCCCAATGATGAAAGTCTGAAGCAGGCGTGCCAGCGTCCGATCCGGCCGCTCCTCGTCCATCACGCGATCCAGGTCGTCGTCCGTCATACCTTCGAACGCCGCGGGGATTGTCGGCCCAACCTCCGTTCCGTAGGCGCGCAAAAGCTCAAGGCCGGGGCGAAAGTCGCCAACCTGGTCCGCTGTGAAACCGGTTCCTGTTCCCTCCCCGGCCGGCATGACGAACCTCTCGTGGTAGCCCTGCGCCGTCCAGATCGTCGGCTTTGGCTCCACGGGGATCGACTCATGGACTGCGTCATCCAGCGTGCGGGTGATGTGCCAGGCGATGAAAGCGATAGTCGTTGCGCCGGGAATCGGAGCGTAGTAGATGTGCTCCTCCGTCAGCGGTTCCAGTTCACGCAGGAGGCTCGTCTGGATCTCGCGCATCTCCCGGGTCAACACTTGTACGCCGTTCATTACCTCACCCCCGACTGACTAGCGGAACGTGTTCTTGATCCAGTCCATGAGACCGCTGCCTTCGCGCTCGCCACCGCTCCCGTTCTCAGGCGCGGCCGGCAGAGTCGACGCTAGCTGCTCCAACAGTTGTCGCTGTTCATCAGTAAGTTGATCGGGCACGTGGACGGACGCAACCACAAAGAGGTCGCCGCGTGCGCGCTGATTCTTCGGATCGACAACGCCGCGGCCCTTAATCCTGAATGACTGCCCGGACTGCACCCCCGCCGGAATATGGAAAGGCTCGTCACCCTCCAGTGTGGGGATCGTGATTTCCGCCCCGAGCGCTGCCTGTGCGATATTGACGGGCACGCGGTGGAACAAGTGCCGTCCCTCCCGCTCAAACAGGGTGCTTGGCTTCACGTCCAACTCGATATACAGATCCCCGGGCGGCCCGCCGTTTGCGCCGGCCTCACCCTCGCCGCCGAGACGAATCCGGTTGCCCGTGTCCACCCCCGGCGGCACGGTGACGCGCACAGAGAGTTCTCGCTTGATCCGCCCGGCGCCATGGCACTCAGAGCATGGGTTCGTGATGACCTTGCCCTCGCCGTGGCACCGTCCGCAGGCGCTGATGTTCACGTACTGGCCGAAGATGCTCTGTTGGCTGCGACGAATCTCTCCGGACCCGTTGCAAGCGGAGCACGCCTCAGGCTGCGTGCCGGGTTCTGCCCCCCCGCCATTGCACGTCTGGCACAGCTCATTGCGAGAAACCTTGATGTCCTTCTCAACGCCACGGACCGCGTCCTCAAACGGCAGCTGCATCCGCATGGCGAGGTCATCGCCTCGCTGCGGTCCGCCGCGCCGCCCCTGACGCCCGCGTGCCCCGCCGAAGAACGCGTCAAAGATGTCGCCAAAGCCGCCGAATCCGGAGAACGCGTCTCCGTTGGCAAACCCGTCCGCGCCGTTCAGACCCGCGTGGCCGAAACGGTCATACGCGGCCCGTTTGCGTTCATCGCGCAGGACCTCGTACGCCTCATTGATCTCCTTGAACTTCCGCTCTGCGTCCGCGGAACGATTGCGGTCCGGGTGGTGCTCAAAGGCGAGCCGCCGGAACGCCCGCTTCACATCCTCCGGGGATGCATCGCGCGCCAGCCCAAGAACGTCGTAATAGTCTTTTTTGTTCGTTGTCATGGCAGTAAAGCAGGAGTTGATCCGTGACGCCGCAGCACCCTCACCACATACGCCGCAACGCCGGCTGGGTCAGTTCCTCCAGTGTATACCACGCACGAATCTGTGGATTGGTCTGGCAGGTTGGCGCCTAGTCCTCGCCCTCCGGCACCAACTCGTGCTTCTTGTGAAAGATGCCGTACCCGATGATGATCAGCCACACGCCGCCCAGGGAGAGCAGTAAGTTGCTGATGGAGAGCAGCACCCCAAAATCAACGTCGTGCAGGTGCTGGATCAGCACCAGGTTAATGACTTCCGCCACGCCCTTGAGTGCCAGCCCATACCCCGCAAGGACGAACAGATTGAATTCCTGGAATCTCACTGCCACCCCGAGTCCGACGAGAATGCTGGCCACCGAGCCCAGCGCAAGGAATCCGAAGTGGACGCCAACCGTTGCCGCAAGAAGAGTCAGGCCCACGTCATCGCGCGTCGCCTGATCCATCCCCGGATACACGCCGTGCGTGATGACGTGTATTGCCATGTGCCGCATTCCCATCTCAATGATGTAGATGCCCCAGGCGAAGATGGTTATGCCAACCCCAACCCGCAGCGCCATATCGGCAAGACCGGGCTTGCGCGGCAGACGCAGCAAGGACCACAACCCGAACGCCATCAGGATGATCCCAAGCATGGTGATGATGCCGGTCACATGTGTCAGGCTGTCGCTCTCCTTCCACACGTTCAGCAGGGCAAGGAAATCCGATTGCTGGACACTGTCGATCAAGACTCCGCCGGGGGAAAACAACGTAGCTATAAACACCAGGATCATACCGACCATAAGTGCCAGGCCCGCAAATTGACTCGTTGACAGGGAATTCATATGGCCTCCTAACAACGTTGCTGCACGGATCGGCTCACTGAGACAACAGTATCATCTGGGCTAAAGGAGTAAGTAGGTAGTTGACAGAAGATGTGGCTGATAGTGATACCGACCTCGCGAAGAGGGCTTAGATGCTGAAAAGGATTAGTTGCCCCGAAATGCTCAGAGGCTATTTCGCCACTCGTCGAACGCCGCAACGTCCTCCGGCGACGCGTGCCGGATCAATGACATCAAACGATTCATAGCGGTAACCAACTCCTGCGCGTACGTGTCGCCGGAGTCCCCGTTCTTCAGCGGCGGCCTTTCAAGCCCGGATCGCAGCGAGTTCACCCGCTCCTGCGCCGCCTTTAGTGCCCGCAGCTGCGGCGAGTCTCCGCCCCCGGCCTCATGCTCCGGCGTGCTCATGGCGTCGTTGATACCCGCTGGTCCTGCCGCGCCTATGACAGGTTGATCCGCGCCCCATCGCCGACGAACGGATTATGCCGCTTCTCGTCGTTGATCGTGGACACCTCCATGTGACCGGGTAGTACCCGCGTCTCCGGCGCCAGCGTATACAGGTGTGTCTCGATCGACTTGACGATCTCCGGCATCGATCCGCCGGGGAAATCCGTCCGACCGATGGAACCCTGGAAGAGCGTATCGCCCGTCAGCACTGCGTCCTCGTAGACGAAGCAGCTGCTCCCGGGAGTATGACCCGGCGTGTGCAGCACGCGGATCGCCGTCGTGCCCAACACCAGCTCCTGCTCGTGCTCAAGGTAGGCGTCCGCTATCGGAGAGGGCATCTCCGGCTTGCCCAGCCACCCGTCTCCCTCTGCCAGAGCCTCCAGCATGGCCTCATCCGGCTCGCCGATCATCAGTGCAGCGTCGGCTCCGTCCATTGCCAGCCCGTTGTCGAAGGTGTGGTCGGAATGGCCGTGCGTATTCAGCACATACTTGGGCAGCAAGCCATGCGACTTCATCCACACCAGCACCGGCCCCGTCCCCTTGGCCGGATCGACGATAGCCGCCTCCTTCGACGCCTCATCAAACACGATGTACGTGTTATTCCCCATCGGTCCCACAACGAATCTCTGAATAGGCATACAACTCACTCCCCAATCTCGATAGTGAAATTGTATCGCGCCACGGAACCATGAGCCCCCTTCGTCGAGAAAGAAACGAGGCGACACAGGTGCGTTACAATACCTCGGCCATGGCCGTCTCTGTAGCCCGACCATCCAGACTGCGACTCCGCCGCCCCAGCGCCGAGGCCCTGGTCTGGATCTTGACCGCAGCCCTCCTTCTCACCGGCTCTCTCACGCCGGAACCCAACGCCGACATGCTGAGAGACGTCGGCTGGGGCATCCTGAGAATTTTGCCCGTCCTCGCCATAGCCTCCTTGCTCGCAGGTGCATTGACCCTCGGCAACTGGTCGGATCGAGCCCTCACGTGGGTGAACGGCGGCACCGCCCGTTCCGTATTGGTAGCCAGCCTCATCGGGGCAGTTACCCCGGTATGCGGCCTCGGTGTTCTTCCGCTCATCGCCTCCCTGCTACGTCGTGGAGTCCCACTCGCCCCCATCATGGCCTTCTGGGTGGCGTCACCTGTCACCGATCCCAGCATGATGATCGTCACGGGAGGCATAATCGGCGTCGACTTCGCCATAGCGAAGACTATCGCCGCATTCTGCATCGGCCTGTTCGCGGGCATCGTCACGGCCGCCCTCCCCGGCTTCCGGGGCTCGGCCCATGACCTTATGCGCGCCGAAGCCCTTGAGCAATGTGAGACTAACGAAGCCGGCCGCTCTCAATTCTGGCCGGAGGTCGTCAGCAACTCCCGCCTCGTCCTCCGTTGGCTCGCCCTGGCCCTCGTCCTGGAGGTCTTTCTCCAGAGACTGGTCCCCGGCGAGTGGATCATGTCCCTCTTTGGTTCGGATGCCGGCGCATCCGTACCCCTTGCAGTCATGGTCGGAGCGCCCATGTACCTGGACGGCTACGCCGCGCTCCCCCTCGTACGCGGTCTCCTGGAAATGGGAATGAGCTTCGGCGCAGCCCTGGCCCTCATGGTCTCCGGCGCAGCCATCAGCCTCTACGCTGCTGTCGCCGTTGTCTCAGTTGTCCGCGCCCGAGTCTTCGCCCTCTACATCATCCTCGCCCTCATAGGCGCAACCATGGTCGGCTACACCGCCAACCTCGTCGTCTAGGCCCCCAAGTCACCCCATCCCCACAACCTCCACCACGTGCGGCATGACCTCCGCGTCCGGGCGTGAGGTGTAGACGTACTCAGCGACGTTGTCCAACGTCCGACGGCACCCCGCCTCCGCCTGCCCCACGCATGACACGCCCAACAACGCCATGCGCGGCGAATCGTGTTCGCCAACCTCGCTGATGGAGACGTTGTAGCGGCGTTTGACGCGTTCGATGACGCTCTTGACCACCTGCCGCTTGTCCTTCAACGAACTCGCCTCATGCAGGCGCAACTCAAGAACGGTGTAACCGACAACGATGGCCATGGGCCAAATGTTAAGACGCGAGGCTCTTAAGTTAAGCCGCGCTAGACGTCCAGGTTTTGGACCTCCTGCGCGTGCGTCCGGATGAAGTTCGCCCGAGGCCGGACCTCTTCGCCCATCAGCATCTCGAACAACTCTGCGGCCTGCTGCGCGTCCTCAATCTCAACCTTGAACAGCGTCCGTGATTCCGGGTCCAGCGTGGTCTCCCACAACTGCGTGGGGTTCATCTCTCCCAGACCCTTGTACCGCTGGATGCCCACGCCCCGCGTCGACACGTCCTCAACGATCTCCGTGAGGTCGATCATCGAGTTCAGCCGTCCCACAGCGCGCTCCCGCTTGTACACCGTCCCAACCCTGGGCAGGTGATCGCTGAGCGCCGTGGCCAGCTCCGTCATTCGTTGCGCCGCGTCCTCGTTGAAGAAATCGTGATCAAGTCGCAGCGTGCGGCCGCTCTCCGTATCCTGAATCAGGATGTACGTCTCGTTCTTGGCAGGGAATGTGGTATCCGCGTCAACATCGTCCGTTGATGCCTCGTCCTGCGCCTCGGTGGGCTCGCCTCCGAAATCGAGCAGCGACGGCTGCTGCGCGTCCGGCATCCCGGTGGGCGTCGTTGGCGCGGGCGGCGGCGCGATGGGCGTATCGTCGTACTGGAACTCCAGGATCCGCACATTGCCCAGGTCCTGAAGCGCCCGCATCAGCTCCTGCAGCGTCTCTTCGGTGGAAAGATCACGCTCGCCCGTGCGCACGGTCAGCGCCGTCGCCGTCAGCAGCGGCCACGGATAGCCCGTCGACTGCAGGTCGTTCATTGCCCGCCCCAGCCGTTGTACGGACGGCAGCACGTCTCGCACCTGCGCCTCCGTGTAGAGGATCTCCGTGTCTTGTTCCGAGCTCTCGCGGATCGTCAGGTCTTTGAGCGCCTGGTTGGTCAGCGTGTCGTTCTTCTCCTGGTCTGAATACAGCCAGTGAATGTCATTGCGGCCGATTTGTACGCGGTACAGGGGGGGCTGCGCGATGTAGATATTGCCCGCGCGGAGCAGTGGCTGGAAATGCCGATAGAACAGCGTCAGCAGCAGGGTGCGGATATGCGCCCCGTCCACGTCCGCGTCCGTCATGATGATGACCTTCTTGTAGCGCAGCTTGGAGAGGTCCAGACCGTCGTTCTCGTCGATCTCTGCCTCTTCTGCGCCGTTGCCGTTCCCATTCGCGTGGCCGTTGATGCCGCCGAAACCGACGCCCAACGCCGACGCGATGGCCTTGATCTCTTCGTGGCCGTACACCTTGTCGAGCCGTGCCTTTTGAACGTTCAGGATCTTGCCGCGCAGGGGCAGGATGGCCTGGAAGCGCCGATCACGCCCGCCCTTGGCGGAACCGCCGGCGGAATCACCTTCAACGAGGAAGATCTCGCAATTGTCGGGATTCTTGTCGGAGCAGTCGGCCAGCTTGCCGGGGAGGGTGGTGGACTCAAGCAGGCCCTTGCGCTGCACGCTCTCCTTGGCCTTGCGCGCGGCTTCCCGCGCGACGGCGGTATTCCTGCACTTCTCCAGGATGCGACGCGCGTCCTGCGGATGCTCCTCCAGGTACGTGGACAGACCCTCGGCCAACGTGCTCTCAACCTGGTTCTTTACCTCCGCGTTGCCCAGCTTGCCCTTGGTCTGTCCCTCGAACTGCGGCTCAGCAAGCTTGACGCTGATAACTGCCGCGATGCCTTCGCGCACGTCCTCGCCCTGCAGGTTGCTGTCGCCGTCCTTGATGAGCTTGAACTTGCGGCCATAGTCATTCATCGCGCGGGTCAACGCCGCGCGGAAACCGGTCAGGTGCGTCCCGCCGTCCACCGTGTGGATGCAGTTTGCAAATCCGAAAACGTTCTCCTGGAAACCGTCGTTGTACTGGAGAGCAACCTCGACGTGTGTGCCGTCGATGTCCCTCTCCACGTAGATGGGCGTTTGGTGCATTGCCGTCCGCGCCGAGTTCATGTGGCGCACCAGCGATTGGATCCCGCCCTCGAAATAGAAAGTCGTCTCGTTCTCCGTCCGCTCATCGACGAAACGAATCTCCAGCCCCGGGTTCAGGTACGCCATCTCCCGGAACCGCGCCGCCAGCGTGGGGAACTCAAACGACGTGTCCTGCATGAAAATCTGCGGGTCCGGCCTGAACCAGACCGTGGTGCCCGTATCGTCCGCAGGGCCGATGGGCTCAACCGGCGCCACCGCGTCGCCCCGCGAGTATTCCTGCATGTATGTCTTCCCGTCGCGCCGCACCTCCGCCCGCAGGCTTTCCGCGAGCGCATTCACGACCGACGCGCCGACGCCGTGCAGTCCGCCGGACACCTTGTACCCGCCGCCGCCGAACTTGCCGCCCGCGTGCAGCGTGGTCATCACGGTCTCGAGGCCGGTCAGGCCCGTCTGCGGATGCTTGTCAATCGGCACGCCGCGACCGTTGTCGTCGATGCGCGCTGAGCCATCAGCAAGAATTGTCACGATAATACGATCGCAGTAGCCCGCCATCGCCTCGTCGACGGCATTGTCGACGATCTCATAGATCAGGTGGTGCAAGCCCCGCTCATCGGTGGAGCCGATGTACATGCCGGGGCGGCGGCGCACCGCCTCAAGCCCCTCGAGGACCTCGATATTGCGTGACGTGTACTCGGACGTGTCAGTCGCGGCTGCATCGCGCCGTTCCGACCGTTCTACCATCTAGTTCACCCCTTTAGTGAGCGGCAATAATGCGAGTCCAGGGTGGTCGCAGGTTCACTATATGTACGTTGCCTATATGCGTACCGCGAACCGCCGCGTCTGTCGCCTGCCTCTTCCCGCGCCTTTGCGTCCGATCCACACCCTTCCGCAGAGCCGGTTCAGATACGTGTCCACGCCTGTCGTAGATACGGCCGCTACCTGCATCTATTCTACCAGAAATTCAGATTCCGTTCAGAAAAGAGCAAGGCTGGCAGGATACCACAAGAACGACGTGCCCACGCCGCCCACGGGCATGCTCTTAACGCTTCGCCTGACATCCCGGCGACCGCCGCCGCCCGCGTTCACCCAGAGCGCAGGGAAGGAGTCAAAGCCTCGCGTGTGTCCCACCGCCGTCATTCCCGCGAAAACGGGAATCTTGAACACGGGGTGCAACCGGCGCCGGAATCGCCAACCGTAGGCTGCCCTCTCTTGTCGAGAGAGGGCGAGGGTGAGGGGTAAGTCTGCGGAGCAGCCTACTCGTCGCCCGAGGACTCCTCTGCGGATGCAGCGGCCTCTGCTGCGCCTTCCTCCAGCTCGGCCTCTGCCTCAGCGTCCTCAGCCGCCATGGCCGCCGTGACGCGTGAGTGGGTCGCCCGAACGATGATCGTCTCGCCGTCAGTCAGGACCTCAACGCCCTCCGGCGCCGCGATGTCCGAAACGTACAGCGCCGTCTCCAACTCCTCCAGCTCGGACACATCCAACTCCATTGCCGACGGGATGTTGGCGGGCAGGCACTCGATGGTCACCTCGTGTGTCAGGTGCGTGATGACCGCCCCCGGCAGCCGCGCCGCGGGCGCGTCGCCAACCAGGTGCACCGGAACCGTCGTCTGCACGGCCCGGTTCATTTCCACGATAT
Organism: Chloroflexota bacterium; assembly: GCA_026713485.1. GTDB lineage: Bacteria > Chloroflexota > Dehalococcoidia > UBA6926 > UBA6926 > VXMO01. Next base: position 24,678 of record JAPOOK010000003.1, read on the forward strand.
AAAAGTCAGCGTGCATGATTGCGCGCGTCACCGGGTGGCGCTGAAGGGTCCGCAGCAGAGTCTGGTGCTTCTCCCCGTCGATGGTCAGCTCAACAAGTGAACCGCGACCGCCGTCCGTGACCAGCCTGTCCAGTGCCCGACTCTCGGCCTGGAAGCTGACGGACTCTGCGCCGCGGCCATAGAGATTGGCCGGAGTAATGCCCTCACGCCGGAGCGCTTTCACATGGCGACCCAGAGCCTCTCGTCGCTCGCCCTCAAGGGTCAGTGTCGTTCCATTGGTGCTTGTCATGGTTGTTCAGCCTTGTCTGTGCCTGCTGCGCCGCCGACAATGTTCTGCGGCGTCAAAATAAACTCTACTTTGTGACTTTTGACACAATATCGTAGCTATAAGCCCCTGGTACGGTCAAGCTCGCTCGGCTGAACGCATACGGCACAATGTTGAAGTGAGTCAGATGCCCTATAAGAGACCCCAATGACGAACGAAGACACGAAGCACGCCGCGGCAAAACCGGACGACGAGTCGCTATGGAGGTATGCCAGAGCGACAGGAATGGACCGGCGGGAATTCCTGCGCCTGCTGATTGTTGGCGGCAGTGCGCTTGTCATCGCTGCATGCTCCGGCAACCTCTTCAAGGGGGAATCGGCTGCCCCGACGCTAACTCCCGTGGGCCAGCGGCTGTTTTTCAAGGATCCTTCCCCGTTTATCGCTCGCGACGAAGTCGGCCTGGAAGCCCGGCTGGAGAATATGCAGGGCCTGATTACGCCCAACGAGTACTTCTTCGTCCGAAACAACGGACCAACACCCGTCGTCGATGTGTCCAATTGGCAACTGTCTATAGAAGGCGATGCGATAGCGGAGCCGCTACAACTCTCATTCGAGGAATTGCAGCGCTTGCCCAGCAGAACGTACATCTCCTACCTGGAATGTGCGGGAAATCACCGCGCTATGTTCGGTATCCTGCAGGGCCGACAATCCTCGGGGACGCAATGGGCGACAGGCGCGATTGGGAACGGAGAGTGGACCGGAGTGTCGCTGCGAGACGTGTTGACGCTCGCCGGTATCGATGATGCTGCGGTGAGTGTGTTGCTGGTTGGCCTGGATACCGAAGCCCCTGAAAATGGCTTTCGCTATGTCTTGCCCGTCGACAAGGCGATGAATGCTGACACAGTGTTGGCCTACTCGCTGAACGGCGAGCCTCTGCCGAAGGATCATGGCTTTCCTCTCCGCGCCGTCGTGCCGGGCTGGGTCGGCAGTTCCCACATCAAATGGCTGGGTCGCATCGTCGTGTCCTCAGAGAAACTGTGGACGCGCAACAACACAACTTCGTACGTCCTCATCGGAGACGACTACCCACCGGAAGGCGAAGCCTGCGGCAAGCCCGTGACGATGCAGGTCATTAAGAGCGCGCTTGCACTGCCATGGCCGGCGCAACTGGAGAAAGGCCAACATCACATACACGGCTACGCGCACTCGCCCGCCGGCCCTATCTCTCGGGTTGAGTGGAGCGCGGATAGCGGGCGAACGTGGCGTGCCGCCGATCTGACTACCCCCCAGCCCGACTTTTCATGGGTCAAGTTTGAGTTCACATGGGATGCCGAGGCAGGCGAGCACACGATCATGACTCGCGCCACCGACTCTGCCGGCAACACCCAGCCCAATCACGTGCCCTTCAACGAGAAGGGCTATCTCTTCAACCAGCCCCTTCCGCACCCCATCCGCGTGGCGTAACGCTTCTACGCCGCCGCACCCAGCTCACGCGGCCGATACTGAAGGGCCTCGCTAAGGTGGCGAGATGTGATGGTTGGCTCTTCTGCCAGGTCCGCAATCGTCCGTGCCAGCTTGAGAATGCGGTGGAAGCCTCGGGCACTTAAGTGCAGTTGCTGCATCGCCGCTCGCAGAAGCCCATGCGACGCATCATCCAACCCGCAATACTCCCGCACCTCCACTGGCCCCATGTCCGCGTTGGTCAACACGCCGGGCGAACTGCCGAAGCGCGCACGTTGTCGCGTCCGCGCTTCCTCCACGCGGCTCCGCACGACCGCTGACGTCTCACCTATCCGGTCATCTGTCAGCTTCTCGTACTCCACGCGCGGCACATCCACAAAGATGTCGATGCGGTCCAGCAGCGGCCCGCTGATGCGGCGCTGGTAGCGGTCAATGGTCGACGGGCTGCAAGAACACGCCTTCACAACGTCCCCGTAGAACCCGCACGGGCAAGGGTTCATCGCGCCGACAAGCATGAAATTCGCCGGGAAGGTGATCGAGCCCTGGGCGCGACTTATCGTGACCGCCTTGTCCTCCAGCGGCTGCCGCAGGACCTCCAGGATGTGGTGTCCGAACTCAGGCATCTCATCGAGGAACAGGACACCGCGATGGGAAAGCGTGATCTCGCCCGGCCGCGGCCAATGTCCACCGCCCACCAGCCCCGCGTTGGAAACTGTGTAGTGCGGGGACCGGAACGGACGGGCAGAGATGAGTGGTCGCTCCGGCGGCAGCAGGCCTGCCACGCTGTAGATCTTCGTCACGTCCAGTGATTCATCCCGCGTCATCGTTGGGAGAACGGAAGGCAGGCAGCGCGCGAGCAGCGTCTTTCCACTCCCCGGCGGCCCCATCATCACCAGGTTGTGGCCGCCCGCCGCCGCAACCTCTAAAGCCCGTTTCACGTTCTCCTGCCCGCGGACGAGCGACATATCAAATCCGTCGATGGTTGCCGTTCCGCCCGGGTCTGCCGGCGGCTCCGTCTGATAGAACGGGCGGAACGACTGTTCACCGCTGATGTGCTCTACAAGTTCCCGCAGGTTGCCCGCAGGCAGCACCTCGATGCCGTCGACGAGCGCAGCCTCCGGCGCGTCGACAGCCGGAACAACGATCTGCGTTAGGCCGCCCTCTCTCGCCAGCGCCGTCATCGGCAACACGCCCTGCGTGTGGCGCACTTGCCCCTCAAGCGAAAGCTCGCCAAGGAAACCGACCTCATCCAGCGAGAATTGTGCCCCTGCCTGCCCGGAGCCGATCAGGATACCGGCCGCTATGGGCAGATCGTAAGATGTTCCGTTCTTCTTGAGATCCGCGGGGGCGAGGGAGACTGTGATCCGACGCTGCGGAAACTCAAACCCGGAATTCCTGATTGCCGCGCGAACACGCTCCCGGGCCTCCTGGACGGCCGTGTCCGGCAGCCCCACAATCGTGAAAGCGGGCAGCCCGGGCGCGATGTCCACCTCCACCTCAACTATCGAACCCTCAAGACCAACAACCGCGCAGCTGCGCACCTGTGCCAACGTCATACCAACACCTCCGACTAGCGCGCCAAATTCACCGATAACGAACGCGCGTTCTGACGACGGTACCATGCCTTGTGCGGCATTGCAACATGCGTTCGGAAACATTCCTGCATTCCCGTGCCGCCATCACGAACTGGAGTACCATGGAATTGGCAAAGCCCCAGGCATAAAGGCAAGCATCATGATCTTTGGATATGACTACACCCACTGGCTCGTCATCGGCTCCCTGGCGCTGCTGACGGCCGCTCCTGTCATCGGTATCGCCGCCGGCTTCATCATGAGCAGGCTCAGGCGCCGCCGCGCCGCACAGTAGGAATTCGTCTCGGCTGGTAGAGCGGCGGCCCCCGATAAGGCATGGACGGAAGCGGAAGGAACAATCCGTGACGCACATACTGCTGGCGGTGGACGGATCCGGCCAGGATGTGTCGTCCGTGGAGTGGTTGGGCAAGCTGTTCAGCGGCGTAGCGGCCACCGTCCAAATCACCGTGCTTCACGTTGCTCACCTCAGGATGCCCGGGCCATCCTCCATTCGGCTCGGATTCGTCCCGCGCCTTCCGTCCCGTGAAGACCTCGAAGGCATTGAACAGCAGGCTCGTACGGAGGCGGACGAGATTGTCAGTTCAGTCAAGGAAGACCTTGAGGGCTACGGCTTCACGGTGACTACCATGGTGGAATGGGGCCCGACGCCGGATGTGATTCTCGAGGTGGCCGAGGCAAACGGCTGTGACATCATTGCGATAGGTCGCCACGGCGCAGGCAAGGTGAGCGATCTCATCGCGGGCAGTGTCTCGGGCCGCGTCATACGCCGTGCCAGCGTCCCCGTCCTCATCTTGCGAGCTGATTCGCCGGAGTAGTTTTCGCGCGTCTAGGTAGAGGCCGGTTCCTCGAACCGTTCGATAACCTCGAACTCCAGCGCGTAGACCTCCACTTCGTCCACGGGGCTGTTGAACTTCTTCCCCTCGCTGAACTGCTCGATCCACGCCGCCTTGTCCGGCCAGCCCTCGGCCAGAGCCTCCTCCCGCGTCATATCGCCGATGCGCTGCTTCCACACTCGCGTGACGAGAATCTTGGCAAACGGTTTCTCACCGGTCATCGGCGGGCGGCGATAGAGCAGGTGCTCTGCGCCCTCTTTCGCCCGCGCCCGTGCCCACAGCTTGCGCGCCTGTGATTTCTCGCCCCGCAGAATCAGTTGAGCACTCGGTTCCTTGAACAAAATCATGCGGATACTATACAGGCGTGGCAGGCCGTCCGGTGGTCACGCCGCAATAAACGGCATTTGACACAGTTGGGAGGTAGTCGTGCAGCAGTTTCTCGTGCTGACCGTGGGTCGCGCTTTGGACCCGCAGGATGGAGATGAACAAACACAGGCATATATGGGTGAGTGGCAGGCGTGGCTGGGCGGCTTGGTGGCTTCCGGCGCGTTGGACTCCGGCAGACCTCTGGAGCCCGGCGGCAAGGTGGTCGATAAAGATGGCGTCAAAGACTATGTGCCCGAGGAAATTGGCATTGGCGGCTATCTGATCATCAACGCGGAATCCTTGCAGGACGCTGCGAAGATTGCGCAGGGTTCGCCGCACGTCGCCATCGGTGGAAGTGCAATCATCCGTCCCTGCCTCAGCGTCCCCCAATAAGGCCAGCGCGGCCTCGCAACCGGCTATGTGTAGATCGCAATAACGACGGCCTCAGTGGGGTCGGACGGGTCTGACGCGAAGGCCACGATGCAGGATCGGCCGGCCAGTAATTCCGAGGACGGGATGGCCCGGCTGACACGCGCCCCCGTCAGCCACGTCGGCACACTCCCGTCCAACTGAACGTCCGCCGTGAATGACGACGAATAGAATTCCTTGAGTGTGCCGCGCCTTAGCTCCATGCCTACACTCCGCCCAGCTCAATGTCCTGCTGATATACCGGCTGAGACGTGCCGATGTCGTAACGTGTCCTCAGACCTGCAACCCGCAGCCGCTCGGATGCCCACCCTACTGACGGCGCGGTGACGGACACGACGTCATGCAGTTGCTGCCCGGCGTTCACGGGAACTGTGATGCGCGCAAACGGCTGCAGCACGCCGCGTGACCGAAGCTCGGCGTCTGCTCTCGTGGCCACAACCTCCGGCGTAGTCAGAGAGCGATCAACGACCTGCACCAGGAGACTGCCCACAGATTCCATCTCCCGCTGATTGACTGATTCGGCGATTGCTCCGTGCCCGTAGACTTGCACATGGTTGACAGGGGAAAGGGCGGATGAACGCGCGACGTCCAGCAGCGCATGGTCGCCTGGCTCCCCATAGAAATAGACGGCAGGGTCAGTCTCACGCGTACGGATTGCCTCGAGCACGCCATCTGAGAAACGCAGAACATCCGGCACGCGGGACATCAGGCGGGTGATGGCAACCGCAAGGCTCTCGTTCGGGGAGATTGTGATGGCGGGATAGGTGGCCACGATGGCGGGGCTTGAGCGTGCGAGCGTCGTGGACATACCCGCCATCGTGAGCAGTTGGCTCAGGATGTTCCACACAGATGCCGTGTGCGCGGGCCACGTGAGTTGACGCCGCGCCCGCATTTTGGCCATAAACCACCACGGGTCCTCCGCCTCAAGCACCGTTACAAGGCTGCCCCGCCGCGTCTCGCGCCTTACCTCCCGCACCCAGTAGCGTTGCGCCTGGCCCGTCTCACGCCCCGTGCCTGTTTCATATCCCCACGCAATGCTGAGTTCGTGACCCAATGGGCCGGAGCCCACGGTAACTGACGAATCAAGCTGTGGCCCCTCTGCCAATACGAGTGTTACCGAAGCTCCGCGAGGGGTCTCTTTCATGTCCGCGGCTATGACAGACCCGGAAATATCGATCGACGGCGTACCGATGTGCGCTCGCCACACCTCGGACGGTGTCGTCAGCCACGCAAAGGAGGCCTCGGCGGCCAAGGCAGGCCCTGTGCCTCCAATCTGGCCGAACGGCGTGGACTCGCGCCAACGATGGTCGCGAAAGCGCGCGCCCGCCGAAGCATGCGTTGTCATCGTCTGTGAGTAGCCGGCCGCTCCGCCATATGCCTCGACGAAGCTGATGCGTGGCCCGTCCGCCGCGCAGACGCCGGGATCCCGATACGTCACATCAGCACCCGGCGCCGAGGCGATCACTTCACGCAGCATCGACCATGTTCCCGCCGTCTGAGATGAACCCGCGCCAAGGTTGCACGTCCATACACCTGACGATCTGTTTGACAGTGTCCCGCACGCCACAACCGCCCAATCGCCGTCGATGTGACCGCAGGCGATGCCGTCCACTGTCCTCAACGAGTTGGTCCAAGCGGAGGGCGACGACCATGTTCCTGCCGTTCTTGTAATCGAGCGAACGATGCCCGTTGACTCCGCGTAGAGCAGCAATGCTCCGCCGCCCGCGCCGGACGCCGCCGCAAGCGATGTGACGTTCGCCGCCGCCGTTGCGACCGTGCGCGGCGAGCCAAACGTCAAACCGTCGTCTCGGCTCGTCCGCTCGCGGATCGTCCTCTGATTGGCTGCAACGTCAAGGACATGGATCTGTCCGTCAATCTCAGTGACTGCCACGCCTCCGGAGGCGGCCGTCTCCCCAAGGTTCTGCCACATTCCGAACTGCGAATCCGGTCCGGGAGAGGCGATTCGCTGGACAAAGAGGCCGTTCGGGTTTGCCTGGGCACGGATGCGAATGAGTGAGCCGCCGGACGTTATGACGGCGGCATGTGGTCCGACCGGCTCCTGCCCGGAGGTAAGCCGTTCCCACCGGAGCTGCGTCACACCGCCCCACCGCTCTGCGAGCATGGCGTGCACGTATGGAACCGCCGCACGGTCGCGCTGAGCAGCCAACAGTGATTCAGATAGAGAATGCATCTTTGGTCACCAGGGAGTTGATAGTACTGCCGAGTCCGGACGGCCTAGAGTTCGCCGTCGTCTTCCGGGTGGAAGAGCTTTCGCGGGCGAAAGCCGGAACGCCGGCCGATTCGCGCCAGCTGCAGCTCAAAATCTGCCATCCGCTCCTCCGCCCAAGTCAGGTACTGCCGCCACACGTCCTGTCCGCCGACGTTGAGACGATTGACCGCGTACGCTGCCCATTCCAGCGCTGCGTACGCTGCCGCGCCGGTGATTACCAGCTCCTCCAGCGCCTCAGGTAGCGTGGACGCGGAGTCCGTCAGCCGATGAAGCGCCCCGTAATAGACAGTGACGCTCTCGCCGGCATTCGGCTCGCCGGGCAGGTTCAACAAAAGGGTGTCGCCCCATTGGTTGAAGCGCACGCGGGACGGTGGATGCCTGCCCACGGGATATTCGACGGCCTCAACGACAACGCGATCAGTCAGGTCCGCAACCGAAACCTCCCGGCTTCCGTCTGTCAGTCCTCTTGAGACCGTCTTCTCATGCGGCGCGACCTTGGAGACCTTGGCCAGCGCTCGCTCGATGTGGCGATTCAATACATCGTCTGTCCAGCGATAGCTGTTGGCGTCCTCATCGTGCAGATCGCGCCGCACGCGCTCTCGCACCTGTCCCAGCGTGCTCATTTTCCGTCCTTCTATCCCGGGCCGAGTCCTAAAAGATTCCTGGTTGGTCGTCCCCGCAGGAACGCGGGGGCCGACTGTGGGTGTTCTTCTGAAGTAATCGCGAACCGGGAAATCAGTTGCGAACCCCGGTAAGCTTGGCGAGCTTCGCCGTGTTGAAAAGGGCAAGGCTTACGTACCACTTCACGCGCGTCCGGCGTGCATCCTTTGTCTCCAGGTTGCCAACGCGTTCCACCTGCAACCCCCCGGGGGATGTAAGCCCGACGAGACTGCCCTCACCGGCTTGAAAGGCGAATACCGTGGAGCAGTCCGCGCTGGTCCCAACCGTCTGGGCATCGGAGATCCAATCATTCACGCCCACCGGGATGCCGTCGTAGTACTGCACCATCTGGCCGAGCTCATCGCGGTCGGACACCACGATTCCGGAACCGGACGCGCGGGCGAGCGAGTTGAGCTTGCGACGTGAGCGGCGGCTCATCAGGATCATGTCCGGCTTCCCGCCCTTGACCGTGTCGATGAGTTCATCGAGCTTGTCGAGGGTCAGCGCGCCGCCGTTCTGACCCATCGTGAGGGCCTGATCGCCCGTCGCCAGGATATCGACGCCATCGAACGAGTCTTCGTCCGTATCCGCGTTCCCGTTGATGAACGTGTCCTCGAACTTGTGCTGGATGGCACGTGCTTTCAACTGCACAACAGCCGCCTCAAGGTCCTGGATGTTGGATCGTGTCGTCGCAAGGTAATTGTCCACGTCCGCATCGCCGCCCAGGATGGAGAGCGTCGCCGTCAACTGGGTGAACGTCGGCGTACTCTCCGCCCACGAATCGCCAACGCTGTAGAAACTGACCGTCGGCGCGGCCTTTTCCCTGTTGTAGGTGAGACCGTTCCCGACAATCTCGATGAAGGGCAGCGATTGGAGAACAGGGCTGTCCTTGATCACGGTTTCTATCACGCCCTGCAACAGGACGTCGTTGGAGAGCTTGGCTGCTTCCGTCAATGTGAGGGCCATTCGATTCACCTCCCTGGGTGTGCTGTCAGAGCCGTATTCAATGGACGAAAGATAAGAACACCCGTACTTATCCCGCAACTCTATGTGGCACATTCATATGTCCTGTCGTGTTGCCGTCATCACATATGGGGAGTACCCTTTTCCCTATATGCAGGACTTAATGCCGGTAATGGGTGTGCTTGCCGGGGCGTTGCTTATCGCCGTAGCAGTGCTGGAATGGCGCATGAAATTCTTTAGCAACCTCTTTCGCGGAATGTCTGAGCCCGGCAGGAACGAATCGCCGCCGGACACAGCTGTTGCTGACGTTGCCGATTCCGAGGAAGTTCATGCGGAGGTGGAGCAGGACTTCTGGCGTAGCTTTGAGCGGCAGATTGCCTCTGCCGAGCGGCGCGGGGACAACGAGGAAGCTGAGCGCCTCCGCCGGATGTATGAATCGCATGAAGAGGCATGGCGCGCCCAGCGGGCGCTAAGGAGCCGAGCCCCTTCTTCGCGGGATGCCGCCTCGCCAAATGCGTTGCAGGCGCACCTGCGACCGGAGGTGCGTCTCTTGCTGGAGCGTTCTGAAGTTCTCGAAACTTTCTCGGCGCAGGACTGGGTGTTCCGTGGCAACGCCTACCTCGCTATTGGCGAGGATGACCGAGCGGCGGCCGCATACAGGCAGGCGCTGCGGGAACTGCCGGAAGACCCCCAGATTCGTTTGCTATACGCCGTCTCGTTGCAGCGGGACGGTGAATTACGCGAATCCCTTCAGATTTATGATGCGTTGGCGTCCGCGAGCGGGGAAAACGAACCGGCGATCCTGGCCGGCCGTGGTAACGTCCTTGCTGAGATGGACAGATTTGAAGATGCCATTCGGGACTTCGATTCCGTGTTGCGCATCAACGGACAGGACGGCGACACAATCTATGACCGCGCTCGGGCCCTATCTGATTCCGGCCGGCTTGATGATGCCATCGTCGGCTTTGAGAGCGCCCGAACATACCTGTCCGACAACCCCGATCTGCACAACGATCTCGGCAACGCGCTTGCCCTCGTGGGTCGCAATGACGAGGCCCTGCAGTCCTATGATCGGGCCATCAACCTTCGCCCTGCCTTTGCCCGCGCCCACTACAACCGTGGCGTTACCTACTCCCGCATGGGGCAGTTTGAAGACGCGGCAGACGCCTTTGAGCGTTGCCTGCGTCTTCGGTTAGACATCCCGGAAGCACACTACGGTCGGGGTGTCGCCCTTGCACGACTCGAACAGTTTCGAGATGCCGTTGCCGCATTCGACCGCGCGGTCGTCTTGCGCCCCGGCTTTGCGGACGCTCTCTTCCACAAGGCCAGGGCACAAAGCCGACTTGGCCAGACGACAGAGGCATTTGAAGCTCTGCGACAGGCGGTGACTGCCTCTCCCCCTTTGCGTGTACAAGCCAGGACGGAAACGGACTTTGGCGCGTTGTACTCGGACCCGGACATCGCGTCACGGTTTGAACAACTGATTGCATCGTGAAGACGCTTGCCGTCAGCATCGTCGTGGTGCTCATCTCGACGGTTCTTGGCATCCTGCACCTTGTCGGCCTGATCACAATCCCCTTTTCAGACATCGGCAGCGGCATCGTGACGGGCTTTATCCCGGTAGCCATCACACTCGTCGCGTTCACAGCCCTGGTCATACTGGCGCTCACCCTCCGCAACCAGGCGGAACTGCGAAACAGGGAGCTTGAATACGAGGAGGCTGCAGCCGAGGTTGACGCCGTGCGCCGACAAGGGGAGTTGGTCAACGCCATCCGCCTGCGTCTTTCTGCGGACACGGAGGATAGTGAAGAGGAACGACAGGAACTGGCCGCAGAGTTGGTGACCGCCGCAGAGCGCTACCACACCGTCCTTCGCGGATTCATCCGCGCCCGCCCGGAGATTGCTCGCATTGAACGGGACGCCATTGCGTCCTATCTGGCCGAGGCGGAAGCTGAGCTGCGGCGCCTCCGCGCGGATAGCTCCGCGGCATTTGAGGACATCCCGATTGTCTCTCCATTCACCGTTCCGGACTCTCCAACCCAAGGGCCTGGACCAATTGATGGTGATGCCTCGCCCCCCGGTAACTCCATTGGCGATGTCCTATCGGAAGGCGCAGACAACGGGAGACGGCGAGCGTGAGCCTGCCGCCCCTCCTCGATCTCCGGGGCACCGCCATTGAACTCCTTGACATGCCCCCGGACTGGCCACGCGGCGATGACTGGATCGATGCCGACATCCTCGCCTCCCGCCTACCTGACGCCGCCGAGCAGATCGGTATCCTCCTGTACCATCTCCTCGAACAGGCTTCTGATGACAAGAACACATCGGACTGGCTCCTTGAGGGACGCGCGTGGGCAAGCACCGGCGATTGGCTTCGTGCCCTCGTCGCCTATGAATACGCGCTTGATGGAGCAACCGACAAGCAGGCCCCGGATATCTGGTATCTGCGCGGACTGGCGCTCATGCGACAGTGGCAGTTCGATGCGGCCGTTGAATCGTTCGATTTTGCGCGCCAGAATCGCAAGATCATCGGCAAAGTGTTCTATGCAAGCGGCGTGTCCCTCTTGGCGCTGGCCAGACCGCAGGATGCCCTACGCGCATTCGATAGGGTCATCGCCGCTGACTCAGACAACGTGGCCGCCATCACAGGACGCGCCGCGGCGCTGGCGGAACTGAGTCGATTTGACGATGCTCTACTGGCCATGGAGAGTATTCTGCGGCTTGGCTCTGACCATCCCGCTCGCGTCCTCAACAACCGCGGCAACGCACTCGTCCGGCTGCGTCGTATCGAGCCTGCCTTCGCCAGCTATCGACGTGCGATTGAAATCGATCCGAACCTGATCGAGCCGAAGGTCAACTCCGGCAACGTCTTCATGCTGGCCGGCCAGCCTCAGCAAGCGCTGACATCGTTCCAGGAGGCGCTGCACGATCATGAACCCCTGCCTGGGTTGCACGCGAACGTTGCCGCCGCCCTGACGGAGCTGGAACGTTACGATGAGGCGATTGCGGCATGTGACCGCGCCATCGCCCTTGAGCCCGGCCACGCTCGCTCCCTGTCCACCAAGGGTCGAGCCCTGCTGGCCGTCGGCCGGGCTGAGGACGCCCTCGTTGCGCTGCAGGACGCCCTTCTCAGGCGACCTGATTACATCGAAGCGCTCGTCTATCGCGGCCTCGTCCTCAATCAGCTCGATCGGCTCGATGACGCACTCGGCACGTTCAACCTCGCGCTCCAATTGGCGGAACGACATCCGGACGCCCACCACGGACGTGGCATCGTCCTATACCGCAAGGACTTGCTGGGTGACGCGCTTAGCGAGTTTGAGCGCGCCGTGGCCATTGAGCCTCGCCACGCAGACGCGGAGAACAGCCGCGGCAACGCCTACATGGAGTTGCAGGACTATGCCGCGGCGCTGGAATCATACAACCGCGTCCTCACGTTGCGTCCTGATGACCCGGACGCGCTGAACAACCGTGGCAACGCGCTCGCGCAGATGCGCCGCACCATGGAGGCCATCGATTCATTTGATACCGCGCTCCGTGTCGACCCGAATCACGCTGATGCCCTCTACAACAGGGGCGTTGCCTTCGCCGACGTGGGGATGCTCACGCAGGCGCTCGACTCACTGAACGCATCGGTGCAGGCGCGCCCCGACGATTCCTCGGAGGCCCTGTTCTGGTACGCACGTGTGCTTGGGCGGCAGGGACGAGCGGAACTGGCACTGAACGCCCTGCGTGCTGCCGTCGCCTCCAACGAGGAAGTCAGGAGCTGGATCTGGGGCCAGGAAGATTTCGACTCACTAGAAAACGATTCCCTCTGGGGCCGCCACTATCAGGCCCTGCTCAGAGGCCGCGAAACGCGGAGCACAACGGGCAACGGCCAACAAGACAACGGGACTAACGCGAAATAGCAGGTGCGTAGGATCTAGCCAGCTCCCCCATCACCCCTCGCCGCGCCCACGTTCCAGGGCAACGCTAAGCGCGATTCCGATGGCCGTGCCCAACACAATCCCTACCCACAACGGCCCCACCGTCAGGCCGATGAACAACCCGACGCCAATCCCAATGACGATGCCGACAACGGTCAGCGCCACGCCGGCAACCTTAGAAGACTCTGCCGGAGCGCATGGCAATGCGAGGAGAGAAGAACCCTATCCCCCGCTCTCCCGCGCCGCCGCCTCTTCCTCCGCCGTCCGGCCGTGGTAGCGAGCGTCGCGCTCATTGCGGAACGCCTCCCAGCCGCGGTCCTGCAGCACCTGCAGCCTCTCTCGAGTCTCATCGTCCTGCTGCGATGATGCCCACAGATCGGCAAAGGCCTCGTCATCGCGATAGTTGAGCGCCGTGCGGAACCCGCCAACCTCATACGAGCGGTTGATCAGCATCTTGTTCATCCGCACCGTCGCCGCAGGCAGTGCCGCGAGCCTCCGCGCGATGTCCATCGCCGTGTCCATCACCTTGTCCGCAGGCGCGACGCGATTCACCAACCCCATGGATAAGGCCTCCTGCGCGTCGACCATATCCCCCAGCAGCAGGATCTCCTTCGCGCGCTTGAGTGTCACCACGTACGGCGTCATCAACACCGGCGGGCCGTAGCCGTGCCGAATCTGGATCTCGCCCACCTTCGCGTCTTCCGCCAGCACTGTGAAATCGCACACGCCGGCCAACTCGAATGCCAGCCCGATGGCGTAACCGTGCACTGCGGCGATGACCGGTTTGCCCAGTTCCCATACCGTGATGTGCGCCGCGCCGGGCGTCGCGCGCTCCAATGAATCATCGTTGGCCAGGATGCGGCGGGACGACTCTGTAATATCGCCGCCCGCGGAGAACGCGCGACCCGCGCCGCGAATAATCACTGCGCGCACGGCATCGTCCGCGTCCGCCTGTGCGAGGGCCTCTTTCAGCGCCTGCGTCAACGCGCCGTTGATGGCATTCAGCACGCCGGGCCGATGCAGCGTCACGATGGCGATGCTGCCATCCTCTGCAGTTTCATACAGGACGGGCTGACCGCCGCTCTCATCATCAACAGGCTCCGGCGGGCCGCTCGGCCGATTTTCTTGTGTCATTATTTCCCCCGTCAATCCCGCGAAAGCGGGAATCCAGATATGTTGGCGTGTCGCGATTGTAGCAGGGACGTGCTAATCCACGTTCCCACCAATCCCCTTCACGTCCACCGCAATACCCGCCACCAGCAAATTCACCTTGTCCGCCCGCGCTGCGAAGACTTGGTTCACCCGCCCGAGGGCATCCTGAAACGCGCGGCCCAACACCGTCGGAGGCACGACGCCTTGCCCCACCTCGTTCGTCACGACGATCCATTCCGCATCAGAAGCCTCATAGGCCGCAAGCAGCCGCTCCGCCTCAGCAACTATGTGCTTCTCCACGTCCGCTTGCCCCTCCAAATCCAGGAGAAGGTTGCTGACCCAAAGCGTCAGGCAGTCGAGCAGCAGGGCGTCATGAGCAACGTCGATGCTCGCAATGGCCTCCGTGACAGCGCGAGGCTCTTCCAGTGTGTGCCAGGTAGTAGGGCGATTCCGCTTGTGGTTCTCGATGCGCCGCTGCATCTCATCGTCCAGCGCCTCCGCCGTCGCGACAAACAGAACCCGCTCATGCCGTCCGGTGAGCTTCTCCGCAAGAGCGCTCTTGCCCGAACGCGCTCCGCCGATGATGAGTGTCAGTCCCGCGCCCATCACGTACCCCTATGGCGCATATGAATCATCCCCGAAGCCAAGGTCGATGCCCTGTGCGAGCCATAGAGGTTCAAGCGGCAGAATATTCCCCAACACAATCAGTGACGCCGCCACGAGCATCGCCATTGTCGCCAGCTCATTCACCGCGCCGTACACGTCTCCGGTCACGCCGCCGAGCCGACTTGTCGCGAATTGACCCACCACCAGTGCCACTGCGCCCGCCACAATGAGCAGGACGACGCCCGTCGGCCCTGCTAGAACGACGGCCGCCACAGCCGCGATCACCGTCGCGATGAGCGTCTGTGCCCGCGTCCCGCCCTGCAAAAGCGCCGAACCAAGCCCGCCCTCACTCCGCGCATACGGAAACGCCGACATCGTCACCACCATCGCCCACCGCGAGAGGCAGGGGATGATTAGCAGCGCCCAAAAACGCCCCGGTGGCCAGAGAGAGACGATGGCGGCAAAGCTGATCAGATAGAGGCACAGTACACCCGCCACAGCGAACGATCCGACCCTCGGATCCCGCATGATCTCCAGCCGCCGCTCGGGATTCGCGCCGCCAAATAGCCCGTCGCACGTGTCCATGAATCCGTCCAGATGGAGCCCCCGCGTGATGACTACAAGAAAGACAATCAACAGCGCCGCGAGCAGCAGGGAAGGGAATCCGGCGCCTGTCAGCGTCCAGAACCCCTCACGCAGGACGTAATCAAAGCCCGTCAGCAGCCCGCCGATGCCGAGCCCAACCACGGGAAACCACATACGCGACCACGCGAGCGAACCCTCGCCCACACGTGGCATCGGGACGATCGTGAGAAACCCAATGGCGGCGAAGAGTCCCCTCATGGCTCGTCCGCCGGCCCGGACACCCCCGCCTCATCGAAAGTTGCCATATCCGACAGCGTGGCGGCTGCCGCCACGATTATCGGCATAGCAAGCGCCGCGCCCGTTCCCTCACCCAGCCGCATATACAAATCAAGTAGAGGCGTCAGTCCGAGATGCTCGAGCGCGACGCGGTGCCCCCGCTCGGCGGACAGGTGAGCAGCAATCATATAGTCCCGTGCCGACGGAGCGATGGCATTGGCTATGAGCGCCGCCGCCCCTGAAATAAACCCGTCCAGCACAACCGGCCTCCCATACGCCGCCGCCCCAATCACCACCCCCGCCAACACACCAATCTCAAACCCGCCCACTCCAGCCAGAACCGCGAGGCCGTCCGCAGGATCCGGCTTATTGACCTCAAGCGCCGTCTGGATAACCACTACCTTGTGCTCAAGTCCCGCCGCGGGACGCCCCGCACCTTCACCTGCCGTCTCCTCCGGCAGCAGGCCGGTGATAGCTGAAGTGATGGCCGCGGACGCCGTCGTGTTGCCGATGCCCATGTCGCCCGTGCCGATGAGGTCGGCACCGGACTCCACGCATTCCTGCGCAAGGCCAATACCCGCTTCAACGCACGCCAGTGCCTGCTCACGAGTCATAGCTGGACCCTGAGACATATCTGCGGTGCCACGCCCGATGCCAAGCGTCCTCAGGTCAGGGTGGGGCGGCAACTCCGTCGCGACACCCGCATCGACGATGACCTGCCGGATGCCCAACTGCCGACACATCACATTGATAGCCGCGCCGCCCGACAAGAAATTGAGAACCATCTGCGCCGTCACGTCCTGCGGGTAAGCGGTCACCCCCTGCGCCACGACGCCATGATCCGCCGCCGCAATGAGAATTGCCTTATCCCGAATCCGCGGCTGTTCTGTCCGCAGCATCCCCGCAAGCCGTATGGACAACTCTTCTAACTGCCCGAGACTCCCCGGCGGCTTGGTTAGGGTGGCCTGCCGCGCCGCCGCCCGGCTCATCGCCTCCGCGTCCGCGGGGCGAATCTCGGCAACCGCTTGCTCAAGGGACAGGGCAGGGCGCGTCATTGCTCAGAACTCGATGCCCGGCTGAGCGCGGATGCCCTGCTCATTGAACGGATGCTTGATCTCCCGCATCTCCGTCACCAGGTCGGCGTACTCAACCAATTCGTCCGGCGCATTCCGCCCCGTGATGATCACGTGCATCATCTCCGGCCGCTGTTTCAGAACGTCGATCACGCCGTTGACGTCTATCCACCCGTACGCCAGCGGGTACGTGAACTCATCGAGGATGATTAACTCTCGTTCGCCTGCGAGAATCGCATTGCTTGCTTCGTCCCATTGCGCTCTCGCCATGTCCGCAGACGCGTCGATATCCTTGCTCAGCCACGTGAAGCCGTCGCCCATCGCGCTCCAGGGGATGTCCAGCTTGTCCGCCGCGCGACTCTCTCCGAAACGTGAGCCGGTGTGCTTGATGAACTGGAACACCTCGGCATTCATGCCGCGCCCCCACGAGCGAAACAACACGCCAAGCGCGGCCGTCGTCTTACCCTTCCCATCGCCCGTATTCACGATGACAAGGCCCTTGCGGTTCGCAGAGCTCCCCCGCCGCGCTCCTCGCTGGGGTGCCTGCGTAGGATCGGCGTCCTGTTCTGTCATTCCCTCCCCCGTCATCCGCGCGCCCTTCCTGCAAGCGCACCAGTAGGATACCCCTCTCCGCGCATTGAACACGCATAGCCGGAACGCGATGTGCCGAGGTCTCGGACAATCCAACTCCGATCGCGAACTCCGAAAAACCTTGCGCCCCCGCCGTCAATACGCCACTATTTCCCTGTCTGACGTGATTGAGCCCACGTCACCAGAAAAAGGGGTAAGGAGAAGACGATGACATCAAACAACGACTCAGAATTTGAATGGGGCCCAACGCGGGAATTCGTCGGCAAGGACATCATGCTCGAGCCAAAGACCGGCATTGATGCTGTTGAGCAGAGCGGGATCCGGCGACAGATGGAAGTGCTCGAGTTCGACTGCCCGTTGCACTTCGATGAGGCCGTTGCCCGCAAGTACGGCTACGATGGCATCTTTGCGCCTGCGCACATGATTCAGGTCTTCCAGCAGGGGTCCATGTGGGAGCCGGGGATGGGGTCAATCTGGCCGACCGATGACCCGCATTATTCCAACTCAGGAACGGGCCGCGCGGGCAAGACCCTGCAGGTTCCCTCGCCCGGCACCGCCGGCTTCGTCACGGACCTTGAGGTAGAGACACTCAAGCCGCTGTACATCGGCGATCGCGTCTCGCAAGTCTCCCAAGTACTTCTTGACGTCAACCCGCGCAAGACACGAGTCGGCGACGGCGCATTCCTGCGATACGAGTACAAGTGGGAGAACCAGGGCGGCGACTCCGTTGGCCGACAGATAATGGTCAGCTACACTTATGTCCCCAATCCCCAGGCCGGCGCTGCCGCAGCTGCGGCAGGTGGTGATGGTGAGAAACCCGCACGTGTCATCGAACCCCGCGCGAATCCGACAATCGACTGGGATTTTCAGCGCTACTGGGAGGACGTGAACGAGGGCGATGAAGTCCCCGCCGTCCACTATCCGCTGACAGTGCAGCGCATGGTCATGGCCGCGGGCGCGAATCGCGACTTCAACGCCATCCACCACAACACCCATGTGGCCCAGGAGGGCGGCGCGGCGGACATGTACGCCATGAACTACTTCCACAACGGCATGTGGGAGCGCGTCGCGAGAGAGTTCATTGGTCTTGGCGGCAAGATCAAGCAGATCGGCTCATTCCGCATGCGCGTATTCAGCACCGTCGGCGATACCGTCGTCACGGGCGGCACTGTCAAGCGCAAGTGGCAGGAGAACGGTGAGAACCTTGTCGAGCTGGAGTTGACCTCGGTGCTGTCCACCAACGGCAACACCTCCGTCGGCCCCGGCCCCGTCATCGCCACCATGCCAAGCAAGGGCTAATCGACGACCAACCACATAGTCCCGACAAAGCAGCAAGAAAGCAGCCCCCGCCCTCCATAGAGAGGGCGGGGGCGCTTGTTTATTGAGCTCGCCCCACCGATGACGCCATAAACTCACCCACGCGCCGGCCCAGATTCATCTCCTCGCCCCACCAGAAATGGTCAGTCTGCGTCGCGATGTAGATCTCAGTCGAGCCCGGCAGCATCCCTGCTAAACCTCGCACGCGTTCAACCGTCGCAAAGTTGTCCGCTTCGCCTGTCGCGATGAGCTTCGGCATTGTGAGAGCCGAAAGAGCCTCCTGCGATGCGTCATCCCCGATTGCCGGTGAGATTAGCGCCAACGCCGCCAGCCCCACTGCTCCACGCGCCGCGCCGAGCGCCACGCCGCCACCGAATGAATACCCTGCCAATCCGACGCGCATCTCATTGGGCAACTCATCCGCGACCGTCCCTGTCGCCAGCGCCTCAAGCGCGGCAAGCGTGTCCTCCTGTTCGCCGATGCCGTTGTCGTACGCGCCTCCGCTGCGCCCCGCGCCGCGGAAATTGAATCGCAGCGCCGCGAGCCCATAAGCCACGATGGACGAAGAAACGGCCATCACCACGTTGTTCGTCATCTCTCCGCCATACTGCGGATGCGGATGACAGATCACGACACCTGCCGTCGGCGTCGCCGCCCCCTCATCGGGCAGGTCAAGCTGCCCCTCCAGCACAATCCCGCCGCTTGAATCGATGCGAACACTCCGCGTGCGAATGGTCCTGGCCTCCTCCATGTCACCGGTTTTCCCTCCCCAATTGTGGGGGTGGGTCAGGGTTGGGGGGTGCCCATCCCTAGCACAAACTTAGCATTACGAGCCCTTTACGCGCCCTTCCCCCACCCCTCTAATAGCCATCGCCCGTATAATTGTGATGGACTTCACGAACACCACAACCAACGCGTTGGAGAGGAATGAATGGTCAGCACACAAGAAAGCTCTCGCCCGGTACGCCGACTACAGCCGCAGATGGCAACGGCCCGCATCGTCGAACGACAGAACCTCACGGAGGATCTTTGGCTCATCAAGCTGGAGCCGTCGATACCGTTCCCCTTTAAGCCAGGGCAGTACTGCACCATCGGCGCGGAGGACATTGAGCGGCCGTACTCCATAGTGTCGTCACCGGAAGAGCCGCTGATCGAGTTGTTCGTTGAGCTTGTGCCGCCGCCGGACGGCCAGCTCACGCCGGTTCTCTACAACCTGGACGTTGGCGCGGAACTGACCCTGCGCCCCAAGCCCAAGGGCATCTTCACGCTTGATCGCACCGCCAAGACGCATGTGTTCGTCTCGACGGTCACCGGAGTCGCGCCAACCGTCAGCATCCTGCGCCACGCCCTGATGACAGGTGAACACGGCGAAAGGGAGTTTCACGTCCTCGACGGCGGGAGCTACGTTGATGAACTCGCGTACCGTGACGAGCTGCAAGAACTCGCCGATATGTACGACTTCATCCACTTCACACCCACCGTTAGCCGACCGAACGATGAGCGCAACGCCGGCTGGACGGGCGCGACAGGCCGCGTCAACACCCTCGTCGAGGACTACCTGCAGGACAACAACATCGACCCGGAGACATCCATCGTCTACGCCTGCGGCCACCCCGGCATGATCGAGGATGTCAAAGAGCGCATGGAACGTGTCGGCTACCGCTTCAAGGAAGAGCGCTTCTGGAAGGACTAATCTAAGCGCTTAGTCCCCCAACAGCATCTCCAGCAACAGACGCGCCCCTCGCTTGTCCAGCATCTCGTTGTTGTTGCCGCACTTGGGCGACTGCACGCATGAAGGGCAGCCCTCCTCGCACGGGCATTCATTGAGCATCGTTAGCGTCTCCTGCCACAGTTCGCGCAGCACATCGTAGCCCCGCTCCGCAATGCCCACGCCGCCCGGGATGCCGTCATAGATGAAGATGGTCGCCTCTTTCGTGTCCGGATGGTGCGGCGTCGATAGCCCGCCGATGTCGTTCCGGTCGCACAGCGCGAACAGCGGCAGCAGGCTGATGCAGGCATGTTCACAAGCGTGCAGCGCGCTTGCGACGAATGCGTCGGCAAGAGCGGAGGCTTCCTTTTCGTTCGTAGACGTGGGCGCGTGCTCTCTGAGCTTGTCGGTCAGGTTCTCTGGCACCGTCCACCACAGCCCAACCGTCTCAAAGCTTCGCGGTGGAAGATCCAGGTACCCGCGAGACAGCACGTCATTGCGATCATGTCGGCGACGATTGAATCCGTAGACAGTTCGCGTCACGTCCACGTGCCCGACGGATGCCTTCACCGGCCCTTCAGACCTCTCCCGATCCGTCTTGAGCACGGTCATGTCCGTGTCAGCCATTGATGTTGTGTAGTACTCGACGTTCGTGCGCTGTAGCATGGCATTCCTGGACGTCAGGTTCAGCTCACTTATAAGGAACTGCTCGCCGCGGTGCAGGTACACCGCGCCCTCATGCGCGTAGGCAAACGCGTGCTCCTCCGCGATGGTCTCCAGCACTGCGCCCGTCCTCTCCTCAACGAGCACATAGTTGTCCCCGGATGTTGAACGTAGGGAGACATCGCTCGCCGGATGGGCGCCAGCCTTGGGATGCGCGTGCCACAACTCTGCGCCGCGACGCTTGCGTCCGATCAGATAGCTCTCCTGCGTGAGCCGTTCCAATGCCGCCGAGACCACCCCGTCGCCGCCAAACAGCTCGGCGTCGCCCTGTATCTCGCCGATGGGCGCCTCAACCGCCGCGCACACCAGGTGTGGGTCGAGGATGCGCGGATTCGTGGTGGAGATACGCGCGTGCTCCATGCCGCGCCGAAACAAAATATCCGGGTGCCGCGCCAGGTACTGCTCCAGCGGGTTGTCGTAGACGACCATGATGGACAGGCCGCGCTCACCTCGCCGCCCGGACCGCCCCGACTGCTGAAACGTGGACGCAAGCGAACCCGGGTAGCCGTTCAGCACCGTCGCGTCCAGATGGCCGATGTCGATGCCCAGTTCCAGCGCGTTTGTCGTCACGACGCCCGTCAACTCGCCGCTGGATAGCTTGGCCTCGATCTCCCGCCGCTCCTCTGGCACATAGCCCGCTCGGTAGGAACTCACCTGCGTATTGCCCGCTCCGTAGCGCTGCAGATTCTCCTCCGAGATCCGATACATCAACTCCGCCGCTTGCCGCGTCCGAACGAATGAAAGCGTTCTGGTACCGGTCGAGACAAGCCATGAGAACAGTTCCGCCCCCTCAACAAGCACGCTGCGGCGTATCGAGTTCGCATCGTCGATGATTGGCGGATTCCACAGCGCGAATTCCCTGCCGGCGGTCGGCGCGCCGTCGTCCGTTATTGCCGTCATGGGCAGGCCTGTCAGCGCCTCCGCGTGCTCTTTCGGGTTGCCGAGCGTGGCCGATGTGACGATGAATTGCGGGTTTGCCCCGTAGCGACGGCAGATGCGACGCAGCCGCCGTATCAGCATCGCGATGTGGGAACCAAAGACGCCCCGGTACATGTGCCCCTCGTCGATGACCACGAATCGCAGCCGACGCAGGAACCGTGACCACAACCTGTGGTTGGGCAGGATGCCGACGTGCAGCATCTCCGGGTTGGTGAGCAGCAAGCGCGCATTCTTGCGGACGGCAGCGCGCTCATGCTGCGGCGTGTCGCCGTCGTAGGTGGCGGCGGGAGGCCGCACAGGCAGGGGCGCGGTCAGTTCATTAAGGGCCCGGAGCTGGTCTTGGGCGAGGGCCTTGGCCGGAAAGAGAAACAGAGCCGTCGCGCCCATGCGGGATGAATCGGCGCAGGCGTTCAGGACGGGGACGTTGTAGCAGAGGCTCTTGCCGGACGCCGTGCCCGTCGCAACGACCACATTCTTGCCCTCAAGAAGCGCGTCAATGGCCTCAGCCTGGTGGGTGTAGAAACGGTCGATTTCACGCATCTGCAGGGCGTGTTGGAGAAGCGGATTCAGAGACGCGCTAAGCCGACCGTACGCCGCCGAACTGTGCGGCATCGACTCCACGTGAACGATCTGCCCCGCGTACCCATCGCGCGAGCGCATATCATCAAGGAAAGCCTGCGTATCCACTCCCGCGCCTACCGTACCCTTCCCGCCGCTGTCATTCCTGCACCCATCCCCTCCGTTCACCCTGAGCCTGTCGAAGGGATCCTGAATGGGGTGCCGCCTCCGCCATTCCTGCACCCCTGCCTGTCATTCCGAGCGCTGCGAGGAATCTAAAGCCCCCGTTCCGCTCCCTCATTCTGACACACCCGTTCGACGCAGCGAGGGGGGGCGCGTTGACAGCCTTACCCGCCGCTAGCAGAATGAACGAGCCACGGAAGGAGCGGTTCCGATATACCGCTAGCGCAAGTCGATTTTTGCGTGAAATTCGCGTGGAGACGTGGCTGACCATGTCTCCTCGCGGACTTGCGCAGCCCGCTGCCTTCCGTGGCAAACGAAGTCAACGTCTGCACACCGCGAGGGGGCACTTGATGAAGCGGGTCTTACTTATTGTCGCCATTTCCTTCTTTGCACTGGTTGGGCTCTGCACTGTCCTTGTTATCGCCGTAGGACCGTCAACCGAATCAAGCCCTGAGCCTTCGGACAACCGCACAACAACGCGAACTACGACCCAAGAGCAGGATAGGGCGACAGCGGAGCCACGCCCGACGTCCACGCCCGAACCTAGTCCTACCCCCACGCCGACAGCTACACCCCTGCCTGGTCCAGTGGCGATCAACGAATTTGCCGGTGGCGCAGAGAATCTAGGAGAGACTCTTCAGTACGGTGCCCTCTTAGAAACTGATGGGCCAGAACCAGAGATGGGCACCTGCTTCGCATCGTTTGTGGTGGGGGCTCCACCCTTGGCAGACAGGATTGCAGGGCACATAGAGATAACTGAGCCCACAAGCCTAAGGATTCCGGAAGATGGCCTATTGGAAGGAGAGTTCGAACCCATATGGCAATTCAATACGAACTTTTGCCAACCTTGGCGGATTGTTGAAGCGGGAATAGAATCTGGCGGCAGCCAAGAACGCGTTACGGTGGAAGGGCAACAAATGTCTGAATCCGTTGCCACCGCCGTTGCAGAAGCAGAAGAACGGAGAAGAGGATTCCATTGCCTCAGTCCATGGGACGGAAACCATGACGGGCTTGAGGCTCTGATTAGGGACAATCTGAACGATCCGGGGAGCATGGATACGGTCGTAACACGGATCACCCCTGCCGATGAAGACGGGTATCACACGGTCGCATTGGAATTTACAGCCGAAAATGCCTTTGGTGGCAGAGTCAGATTGACAGGATACGGCCTTGTCAACAATGAGACTTGTGAGGCCACTCTAATTGGAATCGAGTAGAAGCCCTTATTACTCCCTCTCCAGCGGCCTCACCGCGTCCACCTTGCTGCCGATGCGCTCACTCGCCACTTCAAGATCGTATTGTGATTGCAGGCCCATCCAGAGTTCCGAGGACGTGTTGAAGAACTTGCCCAGTAGCATGGCCGTCTCAGCCGTGATCGCTCTCTCGCCGCGCACGATCGCATGAATCCGCCGAGGGTCAACGCCAATCGACTTTGCGAGGCGATACTTAGTCATACCCAGCGGCTTTAGGAACTCTTCATCCAGGATTTCGCCGGGGTGGATCGGGGGCATCTTTTCTGCGTCTTCGTCTATCTCCCACATGAATACAATCCTCCTGCTCTCATTGTAGTGACCAGGGGACACCTTGGATTCTTCAGCCGTGCTCACAATGACACCCCGCCCCCGTCCGCTATCATCTTCAGAGAAGTCCCGATGGATTCCGGCTTTCGCCGGAATGAGGGGAATGGCGAAACGGCGTTTGATTCGCGATTACGATTCAGATTCCCGCCTGCGCGGGAATGACGTGTTTGTGGGAGGGCGTTAGAAATTCTTGATAGACGGCGGATTAGGGAGGCGCACGAGGAGACCCGCAATACGCTTGCGCGGCGCGGCGATGCAGAGGCGCTCGCTCTGTTGGATGAAGTCGCCTCGCTCGATGGGGAGTGGCGCGCGTCGCAGGCGCGCGCCGATGAGCTCCGCGCTCAACTCAACACCCACTCCAAGACGTTTGGGATGCTGCGTGGGCGGGCCGGGCGGGGCGACCTGATCGCCGATGACATCCTGTCCACCGCCGGTGTCGCGGAACTGCTCGGCGACCGAACGAGTGGTACCGCCGATGAGCTTATCGACTCACTCCAGGCCGAGTTAAGAAAATTCTCTGAAGAGGTGGATGAGGCCACAAAGCGCACGTCTGACCTCGATGACCAGATAACCCAGCGCCTCAGCTATCTGCCTAACCTCCCAGACCCGTCCGTGCCGGACGGCGAGTCTGAGGATGACAACATCGTTTCCCGGCAGTGGGGCGAACCTCGCGAGTATGATTTCGAGCCGCAACCGCATTGGGACCTCGGCCCTGCATTGGGCATCATCGACTTTGAACGCGGTGTGCGCATTGCGGGCTCCCGCTTCTACGTGTTGACCGGCTCGGCATCCAAGCTCCAGCGCTCGTTGATCCAGTGGATGCTGGATGTGCATACAAGGGAGCACGGCTACCGGGAAGTCTATCCACCCTTCGTTTCGACCCAGGAGACGCTGTTTGCCAGCGGTCAGCTACCCAAGTTCAAAGACAATGTGTACCGCGATGAGGATGATGATGTCTGGCTTGTCCCGACGGCGGAGGTGCCGCTGACGTCCATGCATCGCGGCGAGATCCTTGAGCCGGGCATGCTGCCCATCAACTACGTTGCTTACACTCCGTCGTTCCGTCGTGAGCAGATGTCCGCAGGGCGGGATATCCGCGGCATCAAGCGCGGCCACCAGTTCGACAAGGTGGAGATCTACAAGTTCACGGAGCCCGAAAACTCCCTTGAGGAGCTTGAGGTCCTGCTGGGGCACGCCGAGTCCATCCTGCGTCGCCTTGAGTTGCCATACCGCATCGTCGAGTTGTGCGCAGGCGACTTGGGACAGGCGTCGGCCAAGACGTATGACATCGAGGTGTGGGCGCCCGGCTGCGGGGAGTGGCTGGAGGTATCAAGCTGCTCCACAACGACCGACTACCAGGCGCGGCGGGCGAACATCAGGTATCGGCGGGAGGCGGGGGCGCGCCCACAGTTTGTGCATACGCTCAACGGCTCCGGACTCGCGCTGCCCCGCGTCATGATCGCCATCATGGAGACCTACCAGCGCGCGGACGGCACCATTGAGATACCGGAAGCCCTGCGCCCCTACACAGGATTCGCGGAGATTACCCGGGAATAGAACCTCAGCCGCCACCCCCGCTGGTAGTACCATATGTGAACGGAAAGGGGTGGGGATTGATGCGAATCGGCGTGCTGACTGAAACTGCGCTTCGCGAGGCTCGCGTTGCGCTTGCGCCGCCGTCCGTCGCCCGATTCACCCGCACCGGAATTGATGTCCTTATTGAGTCGGCAGCCGGTGAGCGCGCTTTCTTCACCAATGACGCATACAGCGAGGCAGGGGCGGAGATTGCCCCGGATGCCGCAAGCGTCTATGCCAACGCGGATGTCATAGCCAAGGTCGCCGCGCCGTCTGTTGGAGAAATTGAGTCGCTGCGTGACGGCCAGATCCTGATTGCCGTTCTTCAGCCGCTGACGAGCCACGAGCTAGTTCACGCGCTTGCATCGAGCAGCGTCACGTCGTTCAGCCTTGATGCCATTCCCCGCATCGCCCGGGCGCAGCCGCTGGACGTGCTTTCGTCACAGGCGTCCGTCGCCGGATACAAGGCGGCGGTCATGGCTGCCGACACTCTCGGCAAG
The DNA here is from genome assembly GCA_026713485.1 of Chloroflexota bacterium. Lineage (GTDB taxonomy): Bacteria > Chloroflexota > Dehalococcoidia > UBA6926 > UBA6926 > VXMO01. The sequence continues at coordinate 50,769 of JAPOOK010000003.1, forward strand.
CACCTGCCAATGATGACGACGGCGGCAGGGACCATGCCGCCTGCGCGGGGACTTGTTCTCGGAGCGGGAGTGGCGGGGCTGCAGGCTATCGCGACGGGGCGGCGGCTCGGAGCAATCATGTCCGCCTTTGACGTGCGCCCCGCAGTGAAGGAGCAAGTGCAGAGCCTCGGCGCGACGTTCATCGAGGACGAGGAGCTGCAGCGAGCACAGGCCGAGACGGCTGGTGGGTACGCAAGAGAACAGACGCAGGAGGAGCGCGATCGCTCGCAGGCACTCGTGAGGCGTCATGTCGGCGCGTCCGACTTCGTTATAACCACAGCGCTTGTACCGGGCCGTCCCGCGCCGAAGCTCATCACACGGGAGATGGTTGAGGACATGCAGCCGGGCTCCGTCATCGTAGATCTTGCCGCGGAGACGGGCGGAAACTGTGAACTGACGATGCCCGGTGAGGTGATCAACTATAAGGGCGTCATCATCAACGGACCCGTCAACGTGCCGTCCTCCATGCCCGTCCATGCCAGCCTCATGTACTCCCGCAACGTCCAGAGCTTCCTGGATCTGCTCATCAAGGACGGCGAAATCGCGATTGATATGGATGACGTGATCCTGCGAGATTCACTCATCACGCAGGGCGGTGAGATCGTCCATGAAGCCACCCGCGAAGCAATGCAGGGCTCGGCGGCGTAACGCGCCACAAGGAGGCTGACGACAGTGCTTGAGGGTGGACTACTAATCGCGATCTACGTCTTTGTGCTTGCCGGATTCATCGGCTTTGAGGTCATCACGAAGGTGCCGCCAACACTCCACACGCCTCTCATGTCCGGCGCGAATGCCATTTCAGGCATCACCATCATCGGCGCGCTGCTCATCGTCGGGTCGAGCGACGGCCTGTTGACGCAGATACTGGGCGTCGCGGCCCTCATCCTTGCCACCATCAACGTCGTGGGCGGATTCATGGTCACCGACCGGATGCTGCGCATGTTCCGGCGCGATCGCGGACGGGAGCGGTCGTCATGACGCTCGATCTCGACTTAGACATCATCATCCTGTCCGCCTACCTGGTGTCGGCGGCTCTCTTCATCCTCGGACTGCGCTACATGGGCTCGCCCGCAACCGCCCGGTTCGGCAACACGCTGGGCGCGTCCGGCATGTTGCTGGCGATCATCGTGACGCTCATCAACGAGGAGATTCTCAGGTACGAGCTCATCATTGCCGGTGTGTTGGTCGGCGGCGTCATCGGCGTGTTTTTTGCCCGGCAGGTCAAGATGACGGCGATGCCGCAGATGGTCGCCGTCTTCAACGGCTTCGGCGGCGGGGCATCCGCCCTCATCGCCGTGTCCGAGTATTTCCGACTCTATGACGCGGGCACGGAGATGTCCTTGGACACCTCCGTGACCATCATGCTTGGCGTTCTCATCGGCACCATAACGCTTTCCGGCAGCGCCATTGCGACGGGTAAGCTGCAGGAGGTCATCACGGGGCGCGCCATTCGCCTGCCCTTGCAAAATATTTTGAGCGCTATCCTGTTCGCGGTCATCATCGGACTTGCGGTCAGCCAGATTGCCTTTGAAGCCAACCCGATCCCGTTTGTAGCGCTGATTGCCCTCTGCCTCGTGCTGGGCGTCCTGCTGGTGATGCCCATCGGCGGGGCGGATATGCCCGTCGTCATTTCTCTGCTCAACTCCTACTCAGGGCTTGCCGCCGCTGCGGCCGGATTCGTGATTGGAAACCCGATACTTATTATCGCGGGCGCGCTTGTCGGCGCGGCGGGATTCATCCTGACGCAGATCATGACGCGGGCCATGCACCGCTCCCTCGCCAACGTCATGTTCGGCGCTTTCGGCGCGGGCGGCGGAGGAGCCGCGGCGAGCGGCGTTGCGGAAGGCGCGACGGTGCGAACAGGTTCTCCCGAAGACCTGGGAGTCCTGCTTGCGTATGCGGATTCGGTCATCGTCGTGCCGGGCTACGGTTTGGCTGTCGCGCAGGCGCAGCGGCAGGTGCGCGATCTTGCCGACCTGCTTGAAGATCGCGGTGTGGACGTGCGCTATGCCATTCACCCCGTCGCAGGCCGGATGCCGGGGCACATGAACGTGCTGCTGGCGGAAGTGGACGTCCCCTATGACCGCCTTTATGACCTTGACCAGATCAATGACGAGTTTGAGCGCACGGACGTGGCAATTGTGGTGGGCGCGAATGACGTGACGAACCCGTCCGCCAGAGAGGTCACGGACAGCCCGATCTACGGCATGCCAATCCTCAACGTGGACCATGCCCGCAACATCATCGTGCTAAAGCGCTCGATGAGCCCGGGTTTTGCGGGCATCGACAACCCACTGTTCTACAACGAGAAAACGTCTATGCTGTTTGCCGACGCCAAGGACGGTCTCAACCGCCTAATAGAAGCCGTGCAGGAGAACTGACGCGCGGCGGTCAGGTCTGACCATGACAGCAACAGTGACGCCGCCCTCACGGGAACAGAGGCCCAAGACGCCATTCCTGGTACGGCGCTCTCCAATCTTCTACGGCTGGGTCATCGTCGGCCTCACGTTCTCGACGAGCATGGTCACGGCAGGCATCAGCGGCTACGGCCTCTCATTCTTCGTCGTTCCGATGAGCGAGGCTTTGGGCGTCACGCGGGCGGAGTTCTCCTCCATCACCCTGTTCCGGCTCGCAGCCATACCACTCTTGCCTCTGCTTGGGCTGCTCGTGGACAAACGCGAAGGCCCCCGTCTTGTGATCGTGTTCGGCAGCGCGGCAGCCGGCCTTTCCCTCGTTGCGTCCTCGTTCGTCCAGAACATGCTTCAGTTCTACCTGACGTTCGGCATCTTCTTTGGGGTCGCGATGATGGCGATGGGAGGGCAGCTTGTCGGCCCCGCCGTCCTTGCAAAGTGGTTCGTCAAGCGGCGCGCCCGTGTAATGGCCATCAGCGCCATCGGCATCTCCGGCGGCGGCTTTGTCATCGCCCCCATCGCCGGTCAACTCGTCGAGCAGTTTGGCTGGCGCGACGCGTGGGTGATTCTCGGTATCGGCATGATCCTCATCATCACGCCTGCCGCCGCCCTGTTTATGCGCAGGCAGCCGAGCGACGTCGGCCTTGTGCCGGACGGTATTCCACAAGCGAACCCGGCGCGTGAAGGCATGACGGCTGAAGAGGCCGCCGCCCTGTCGTCAAGCGAACCCTACGAGTACCCATGGACCGTGCGAGAGGCGGCGCGCACCGGTGCTTTCTGGGCGCTGCTGGCCGCGCAGGTGTTGTCCCTCGCCTCACTGATGCCGATTCTCTTCCACCAGGTAGCGTATATGCAGGACAAGGGTTTCGACCTTGGGGATGCGACCCTCGCGGCGACGATACTGGCCGGGTTCGCCATCCTGGGCAAGATTGTGTACGGCGCGATCGTGGAGCGCGTCCATGTGCGATGGGTCTTGGCGATGTCGATGATTCCCGCCGGGCTTTCAGTTCTTTTCCTCGTTGGTAGCGCAAGCCTGGAAATGCTGCTGGTCTATGCCGTTGTGCACGGTCTGACGATGGGCGGATTCATGCCTTTAATGAACGTGGCGCTCGCCCAGTACTTTGGACGGCAGCACATGGGGGCGATACGGGGCGCATTCACGCCTCTCGCTAATATCGTGGGCGCGGTCAGCCCGTTCGGCGCCGGCCTGATGTTTGAGCGGTTCGGGAACTATGACATTTCCTTTGTTCTGGCCGGCGCGGGCTGGTTCTTCGGCGGCGTCATCGTCCTGCTGGCACGGGAGCCGCGGGAACCGACAGTTGTTGCGAAGACGCTATAATCGCTAGCGTCGGTGCTACGACAAGTGAATACATTGTGACCGCAGAAAATCCCCCCCGGCCTCGCAGAACGCCTTTTCCCGTTCGCAATATCCCATTCTTCTACGGGTGGGTGATTCTCGGCATCACGTTCTCCAGCAACATGATCACGGCCGGTATCAACGGCTATGGAATCTCGTTTTTCGTCGTGCCGATGAGCGAGGCTCTTGATGTAACCCGTGCCGAGTTCTCGGCTATCTCCCTGTTCCGCCTCGCCGCCATTCCCGTCATCCCGATAGTCGGAATGATGCTCGACAAGCGCGAGGGCCCGCGTTATGTGGTGATATTTGCCAGTATCGCCGCGGGCCTTGCCCTAATTGCCGCCGCATATGTGCAGGCAATATGGCAGTTCTACATCGTCTTTGGCATCGTGTTCGGCATCGTTGCGACCACCATGAACTGGCAGCTTCTGGGCGCGGCAATCCTGGCCAAGTGGTTTGTCAGGATGCGTGGCCGCGTCATGGCAATCAGCACGGTCGGGATATCGACGGGCGGATTCGTCATCGCCCCAATCGCCGGCCTGCTCATTGACACAATCGGATGGCGCGGGGCCTGGGCAATTCTTGGCATCGGTATTCTGGTCGTTCTTACACCCATAGCCATCATCTTTATGCGGCGGCAGCCGAGTGACGTTGGGCTGGTTCCGGACGGGATCCCGCAAGAAGCGGTACGTGATGAAGCAGCGACCGGCGCCGGAGGCGTCACGGTTGCTGGCGGCGAACCGTATGAGTATCCGTGGACGGTTCGCGAGGCCCTGGGAACAGCGGCCTTTTGGGCAATGCTTGCCGCGCAGGCGCTCGGTCAAGCCGCGCTTTTTGGAGTCCTCTTTCACCAGGTTGCGTATATGCAGGACAAGGGACTCAGCGTTGCCGATGCGACCCTCATCGCTACCGTGCTTGCAGGCGTCGCGATTCCCAGCAAGATGATCTACGGCTTCCTGGCCGAGCGATTCCCGCCGCGGATGATGCTGGCGGCAGCGATGATTCCGGCAGGCTTCTTCCTGCTGCTGTTGGTGGTGGCCGCGAACCGTGAGGTGCTGCTTGTTTATGCCGTTCTTTATGGCCTCACCATGGGCGGGTTCATTCCTATGGTCAATGTTGCTCTCGCGCAGTACTTTGGCCGCGAGCACATGGGCGCGATCCGGGGAGTCGCGACACCTATAGCCAACATTGCCGGTTCTTCAGGCCCGTTCGCCGTTGGTCTCATGTGGCAATGGCTTGGAGATTACGATGTCTCGTTCGTGTTGCTCGGCGTCTTCTGGGCCATCGGCGGCCTATTTGTGCTAACGGCGAGACAACCAAGAGCGCCGGCAGAATCGCCCGTCCCCTCCGCTTGACCCCTCATCCCGTCGTTCCAATACTGATATGGCGCTCTGCGCTTAAACGCGGAGGGGTGGCCGAGAGGACGAAGGCGGCTGTCTTGAAAACAGCTTTGCGGTAACCCTGCAACGCGGGTTCGAATCCCGCCCCCTCCGCTTGTTTTAAAGTTCGCGATTCCACCCTGGGTTGGCCTAATCGTCTGATTTCCGCGTTCCGGCGCCGGCGGTCCGGTGTTTTCCCTGTTTCCCTCTGGCATGGATTGCGCGAATGAGGTTTTGGATTCTTCGATTCCGCTGCGCTGCGCTCAGAATGACAGGCGGTGGTGGCAGCACTGCGCCCGGAATGGCGGATGGTGGTGGCTTGCGTAGTTTCTATGTCCTGCGTAGAGGTGGTCGTGGGGCGGGAAGAGTTGAGGTTGTGCGATGGATGGTCGCGGAACTCGGGCGGTCAAGAATTAGCCCGCGTCGAACCTGTCGGGGAGCATCGCTATGCTGGGAACGTCTATCGTGAACTCGTATTCGCCGTTCACCGCCTCGACCTCGTAGGAGCAGCCGTTGAGTCCGTCCCGCCAGACGAAATCGTAAGAACGAAGCTCGAAGCTCCCTGGTGCGACAGTTGCAGTGATCCTGTTCGTTATACTAAAGCCGGAGTCTACGGTCGCTTGGAGAAGCAGATCCCCGGAGGACAGTTCTTCAACCTGGATGGCATCTCTGTATGTATGAGAGAGGATCTCCGCGATGCTGCCGGGGTCGGTGAAGCGGCCCAAATTGGCTACGGCTTTGTCTTTCACATCATTGCCCGTCCATATAGGCCACGGGGTTTCCGGCAATCTGATTACGTCCGTGTCGTCGTTGTAGAAGCGCATGGCGCCCTTATTGACGTACCTCTCATACGTACCCCACTCGAGGGGGTACGAGTCGCCATTGTCACAGTTGTTGGAGATCCTGAGTGTGAACCGTGCAGGTGCCGCAATGAGCCGTTGCCAGATACCTCTCGCAGTGGCATAGGGGTCGATCGGAGGGTCCAGCAGGTCATCTGCGAACACGACAATCTCTGCGACTTTTGAGATGTGCATTCCCGGCCGTATGAGCGGGTGCGAGTACAGCGTCACAAGGTCCCTGTCCATCCTGTTCATCTGGGGGGGTGTCCCCAATCCGACGTTGCCCATGATGCTGCTCAACTGCTTCCTGTGCACCATGTCAGCCAGCGCATGCAGCGCCTCATGCATGGTTATGCCCTTGGCGCGTAGGAGCTCGCGCCTATCATCCGGGGCGTCGTCGATCTTCCAGACGGTGAATGAGGCATCCTCGATGACGTTATCCGAGACCGAGTCCTTCCATGCGCAGCCTCCGGAGTCCGTGCAGGATGCAATCTGATCGTTGGGAGGGATGCCTACATATGCCTTGAGCTGTGCGTCCTTCTTGTCGGTCACCCATTGGAATTCGAGGTTCATCAAGCGAGACAGCTCAGTCAACGTATCACGCAGTATGTCAATGTAGAGGTCTTCCCCGGCGGGGTCCGCCCATACCTTGACAGGCTGATCGATCGCCCATTTCCTGACCGTCTCGAGCGCCCAACCCCCGCACCCCCCGATTCTGTCGCCTTCTGCCTCATAAGTGAACTGCCCCGGGCGATCGCTGAAGCATTCCCAGACATCGCGATCGACGCCGAGGATACGTTCAGGGACCTTGAAGACCTGTTGTGGGCCGCCATCGCTGCCCTCGACCCACGCTTGCAGCGTCACCCCCATAGGGACCCGCAAGGGGAGCGTGTGGTCAGTAGGACCGTAGCCGTCCGGCAATGAGACGGCCGTCTGCTCTCCGCAGTTGGTCAGCAGATCGTTGTGCCTGTAACAGGCTACGGTGACCCGTACAGGATGTGTCCTTGGTTGATACCCGCTGTTCTCCAATGTCATCGTGGCCTCGACGCTTGCCGTGCCATCCGACCAGTATCCCAATAGACTCGTTCGAACGCCGAGTGCGTAGTCGAGGGGCTGCTTGGCGGGCACGTCGATCGTCACGTGAAATGCGGCATCGTCCGTCCACGCTTGCTCGCTGCCGATGACACGCAGGAAGCCGATGATGTCGCTGGCTCCCTGCTGAAGTCTCAACTCCATGCGGATATGTTCGCTGGCTCCAGGGGGAACCTCGTTAAACTCCACGTTTCCCGGACAATCACGGCCATCAGGGCATACCACGCCGACCTCCACTTGGCTGAAGGGCTGATCGCTCCGGTTTTCCAATCCGAGGACGAGGTGAACGGTCGCGTAGCCATCTGAATCGTAGCTGCCAATGTTCGTTGACTCGACCGACACTACGAGGACTTCAGGGTCCGGCGTCGGTGTCGGGGAGGGAGTAGGAGAAGAGGTGGGCGAGAAAGTGGCAGTTGGAGAGGGGCTGGGTGAGAAAGTGGCGGTTGGAGAAGGGCTGGTGGTGTTAGTGCCGGTCGGGGATGGTGCAACTGGCTCATCGGAACACCCGGCTAGCAGTACAGTCATGAGGATTACGCTACCGATCAGACGAACTGCGGAGGTACGGGACATCATCACCAACATTACGGTGGCAATCCGTAGATTATTGGCCCTTAACGTATTACATAATACCACCTGCATCCCCTCTGAATCCCGCACGAAGCCGGCCTCTTCGACTATCCCTCCGCTTGCGCGGTTTCCGTGTCCTGTATGACACTACTCGTGAAAGAACTCACAGGGTGGGGGGCCTAGATATATGAAGATTCACGAATACCAGGCGAAAGAGGTGCTCAAGTCGTTCGGTGTTGCCGTGCCAAACGGGCGCGTCGCGAGCACCGCTGATGAGGCGCGTGCCATCGCGGAAGAGCTCGGCGGCAGAGCAGTCGTCAAGGCGCAGGTTCACGCGGGTGGTCGCGGCAAGGCAGGCGGCGTTAAGGTCGTCGGTAGCCCGGATGAGGCGGCAGAGTTCGCCGCCGGTCTGCTCGGCTCCAACCTCGTCACCGCGCAGACCGGCCCGCAGGGCGTGCCCGTCAACACCGTTCTCGTTGAGGAGCCCGTCGACATTGCGCAGGAGCTCTACCTGAGTGTGACGGTGGACGGGGCGGCTAAGTCGCCCGTTATCATCGCCTCAGCTGCGGGCGGCATGGAGATCGAGGAGATCGCCGAGGAGTCGCCTGAGAAGATCACACAGGTCCACATCGATCCGCTAATCGGCTACCAGCCGTTCGTTGGTCGTCGTGTCGCGACGGCTCTCGGCCTGGATGCTGCTCTGGCGCGTCCCTTTGGGGCGCTGCTTGGCGGCATCGTCAACGCATTCCAGAATAAGGACCTCAACCTTGTTGAGATCAACCCGCTCGTCGTCACCGGCGATGGGGCTCTTCTGGCCGCTGACGGCAAGATCGACACCGACGAGAACAGCCACTTCCGCCATCGTGACCTTGCTGAGCTGCGTGATGCCGACCAGGAGGACCCGCTCGAGCGGAATGCCAATGACAAGGGCGTGCAGTACGTGAAGCTGGACGGCGACGTTGGCTGCATGGTGAACGGCGCGGGACTTGCGATGGCAACGATGGACGTTATCGCGCAGGTTGGCCACGCGCCCGCCAACTTCCTGGACGTTGGCGGCGGCGGCACCGAGGAGCAGGTTGCAGAGGCCTTCAAGATCATCGTCTCAGACCCGGATGTTAAGAAGGTCCTGATCAACGTCTTTGGCGGCATCCTGCGCTGTGACGTTCTGGCGAACGGCATCGTCTCCGCCTACAAGGAAGTCGACGTGAACGTCCCCATCATCGTGCGGATGACCGGCACGAACTCTGAGGAGGGCGCGGAGATCCTGCGCAACTCGGACATCACTGTCGCCGTGGCGGCCGATCTCAACGATGCAGCCACCAAGGTCGCAGAAATCAACTAGGGTTTTCCGCGAACGTAATTCAAACTGACAATTCCACAAAAATATTTGGGAGAACTGAATAAATGAGCATTCTTGTTGGCGAAGAGACCCGCGTGCTGGTTCAAGGCATGAGCGGCCGTGAGGGAACGTTCCAGACCGAGCGGTGCATCGCCTTTGGCACCAATGTCGTGGCGGGCGTGACACCCGGACGCGGCGGCACTACGCACATCGAGCGCCCCATGTATGACTCCGTTCGCGATGCGGTTGAGCAGGAAGGCGCGAATGTGTCCCTCATCTTCGTTCCGGCCGCGTTCGCAACGGACGCGCTGCTTGAAGCCGCTGACGGCGGTGTCGATTTGATTGTCTGTATCACGGACGGCCTGCCGACGCTGGATATGGCGCAGGTGGCGCAGTACCTGACCAAGAAAAGCGTACGCCTTATCGGCCCCAACTGCCCCGGTCTGACGAGTGTGGCGGAGAAGCAGAAGGTCGGCATCATTCCCGGCAACATCCACGCGGAGGGCCGCATCGGCGTCGTCTCCCGCTCCGGCACGCTGACATATGAGGCCGTTTCGCAGCTGACTGCATTAGGCATCGGGCAGTCCACGTGCGTGGGCGTTGGCGGCGATCCCATCATCGGCATGAGGCACCGGGACATCCTTGAGCTATTCGAGAACGATCCGGACACGGACGCAGTCGTGCTCATTGGTGAGATTGGCGGCACGGCGGAGCAGGAAGCAGCGGACTACATCAAGAATCACATGAGCAAGCCGGTGACGGGGTTCATTGCGGGCGCGACTGCGCCTCCCGGACGCCGCATGGGGCACGCGGGCGCAATCATCACGGGCACGGCGGCGACGGCAGAGGCCAAGAAACAGGCCCTGCGAGATGCCGGCTGCTACGTGTCAGACAGCCCGGGACAGATCGGCATCACCGTTCAGCGCATGTTGACGGAGCGGAGGATTTCCGCCTAGTTGGCCGGAACAGCTAACTTTTGCGCAGTGGTATTCGTTACTTAATTCACAAACCGGCCTGCTGTTCCTGGAAAACTCTCAACACATGCTGCTGACCCGCCTCGCGCTGTTTCTTCGGCTTGTCCTGACGCCGTTCGGCGCCGTTATTGCATTCGTCGAGTCGCTTTTTGAGCGTTACGGCATGATTCCCACCCGTCTTGCTCTGCGCGTGCGGATCATAACGCTCATCCTTCTTCTGGCTCTCATCGTGGGTGGTATCTGGTCGTACACGCGGCTGCAGGTCGAGTATCTGCCGTCGGTGGATTTCCCTTTGGTCACGGTCGTCACGTTTTACCCGGGGGCGAGCCCCGATACCGTCCTTGAGGATGTGACGATTCCGATCGAGAAGATCCTGCAGGAGCAGGAGGACGTAAAACTTGTTCAGTCCACCTCGGCGCTCAATCTGTCGGTCGTCTCTGCGGAGTTCGCGTTCGGCACGGACACGGCGGCGATTGAGGAGGCCGTGCAGGGGGAGGTTGACCAACTCCAGCTGCCACCACCCGTCGGCACGCCGAACGTTGGGCGGCTGAACTTTGAACAGTTCCCGGTGCTGCAGGTGTCGGCGAGGAGCAATCTGCCGCCAGAGGAGCTGCAAACGATTGTGGAACGCGACATTCTCCCGCGGCTGAGGGAAGTTCCGGGCGTCGAGAGCGCGGACATTCCCGCCAACGCGGGCGGGAAAGGCGTTATCAGCCGGACGAACGGGCAGCCGAGCCTGACCATCGATGTGGTCAAAGGGGCTGACGACAACACGGTCCAGGTGGTGAACGCCGCGCTTGCGGAGCTGGACGACATCAAGGCGGGGCTGCCGGCCGACATCCAGTTCACGGAGATTTCCAACCAGGGGCCGGAGATCCAGGATTCCATCGACTCGCTGGGCCGGGAGGTGGCGCTTGGGGCATTCTTGGCCATCCTGGTGATTCTTGGGTTCCTGCTGAGCGTCCGTCCGACGTTTGTCACAGGTATCTCTATCCCTGCCAGCCTTCTTGCGGGCATCATCGTCATGAACCTACAGGGGATGAGCCTTAACGTGGTCACGCTTGGCGCTTTAGCCATCGCCGCAGGACGAGTGGTAGATGACTCCATCGTCGTGATGGAGAATATCTATCGACACATCCAGGATGGCGAGGACCGGCTGCACGCCGCGTTTGAAGGTACGAAAGAGGTCGCCCTGCCCATCACCATCGCAACTATGACGACGATTGCCGTCTTTGCGCCGCTTGGGTTTATCGGCGGCATCGTAAGCGAATTCTTCTTGCCGTTCGCGCTTGTGATTACCTATGCGCTGCTGGCCTCCCTGCTTGTGGCGTTGACCGCGGTGCCAGTGCTGGCAAGCCTCCTAATCAAGAGGCACGCGACGGACACGGCTGAGGAGGTTCTTTCCCGGCGAATTATCCGTATCTACACGCCGTTGATCACCTGGGCGCTGGGGCATCGGCTTTACACGATCCTCGGCGCAATCCTCCTGTTCGCGGGCAGCATGTCACTGCTCGCCAACATCCCCATCGGATTCCTGCCGGGGAGCGTGCAGAATGTCCTGAGCATTGAGATAGACACGCCTCCCACCACCAGCCCGGATGTTGTTGCCGGCTATCTGAATGAGGCGGAGGCACAGCTCGAGGAACTGCGGCTCGCCGGAGACGTTGAGGCGTATACATCGCAAGTTGGTGGCGGCTTCGGGTTCGGCGGGCCGGGCGGCGGCCTGACGACCATCAACATGTCGGCCCGCTTGGCGGAAGACGTAGACGCGCTGGCGATGTCTGATCGGCTGCAGGAGGCGTTTTCCGGCCCCGACCGCACGGTCTTTATCGAACAGGCGCAGGGCGGCGGGCCGCCGGCGGGCGGACTAGAGGTCCGGCTGATCAGCGAGGACTACTTGCGGCTCATCGAGGCGTCCGACAGACTCATTGGCCCGGTGGCCGAGCTTGACGGCGTCATCAACGTCCGTTCCGATGCCATAGAAATTTCTGGGTCGAACCCACTCGGCGCTGCGTTTATTCCCATCACTCGCATCGATGGGCGGCGCACGGTGACAATCTCCGGCGTCATCACGGCGCAGGACACGAGGGCTGTGAGCGCAGAGATCGACCGTATAGTCGACGAGGTGGGGCTGCCGCCGGGTGTGGAGCGCGAGACGGGCGGTGTGTTCAGCGACATCCAAGAGGTCTTCACGCAGATGGTCATCGCCATGGGCATCGGCGCAGTGCTCGTCTATGCGGTGATGTTCGTGGCGCAGCGTTCATTCATAACTCCAATGATTATCCTGATCGCCGTGCCGCTGGCGTTCACGGGCGCAATAACCGCATTGTTCCTCACCGGACGGGCGCTCAGCCTGCCGGGTCTGATGGGACTGCTGATGCTGATCGGATTGGTCGTCACCAACGCCGTCGTCCTGATCGCCTTTGTGGACCAAGTGCGGGGACGCGGCGCGCGTATTCGTGACGCACTTATCCAGGGCGGGCAAGCGCGCATCCGCCCCATCCTGATGACGGCGCTGACGACGAGCTTTGTGTTGCTGCCCCTCGCGCTTGAGGAGGGCCAGTCCAGCGGTATTATCGGCGCGGAGCTGGCCACGGTAATCATCGGCGGCCTGATGACATCCACTGTGCTCACGCTTGTCGTGATTCCCGTCGTCTACCGCCTCCTGCGGCGAGAGAATCGCGAATTGCCGGACACGCCACTCACAGGGAGGCAAGGCGTCGCCCCGGCGGGCGGCACTGAGTAAGACCGCTCACCCCTCGCCGAATAGCCCATTCTCCATGTCTTCAGAGTCGGAAACCGGCGGTATCAGCCGGGCGTAGACCTCACGAGGCGCGAGGTGGCGGCGGAGTCTCGGCGAAAGCAACTCCCATCGCCGCATCCACCATGCTCCTTCTCTAAGTGCCGTCGTGTAGCACCGTGCGGCTTCCAGCCGTTGTGCCAGGACACCCCGCACATCAATGGTCGTCGTTGGCCGCTGCGACTCCTGTGCGATCCGCAGGGCGTCACGCACGTCGTCCAGGTTCTTTCGCCGCGTCAACCGTCCGATACGCAGTCCAGCCGCGAGTTGTCGCCGACCAAAGACTGCAGCGTAGAGGCGCGGCGCGGTGACGCCCGTCATCGATCCGACGGCCTGCAGGGTGGCCGCTCCGGTGAGGATGTGGTTGAGGTTGCCGGTGGCGCCGGTCGCGTCGAAGGTTATGACGACGTCGGGGCGGAGTCCACGGAGTTCGGCGCGAATCGCATTGGTGAGATGGGGAAGGGTTCCCTCGCCCAGTGCCCCCGCCTGCGCCGGGGATTCGGAGCGGTCAGGAGCGGAGAGGAACGTGTTGGCGGTGATGCCGAGAGTGTTGGCTGCAGCTTCGAGTTCAGAGAGGCGTTGCGGCGTTGGCCTGCCGTCCGGCTCCGGGCCGAAAGGGCCGTATATGACATGAACATGGTGGCCGCGTGATGCGTAGAGCGCCAGTGTGCCGCCGATGATGAACGTCTCATCGTCCGGGTGGGCAAGGACGGCGACGATGGTGCGCGGTGTCGTCTCAACCTGCTCAGAGCGGCCGTTTGAGCCTGTCTGCGTCATGCCGTGAGGCCGTTCATCGTGCCCCGCGCATTCGGTGTGCGGGACGCCTATAATGGACGGAACCCCAACCGGTTTCCGAAACAAGCATCGGACGGGAGGGGCCATCGAGGGGAGGCAAAATGCGGATCGGCGGATTTGAAGTACAGGAACCACTGCCGGAATTACGTGATCCGCACATATTCGCCATCCTCCAGCCGTGGATCGATGTCGGCTCGGTGGGCACGCTCACCCTCGGCACGCTTGAGTCACAGTTTAACGCCACGGAGTTGGGTCGGCTCGCCCGCCCCAGCCAGTTCTATGACCTGACGCGCTACCGCCCTATGCTCTATCGCCGCGGTGGAGAGCGGGTCGTGGAGATTCCGAATACCATCGTGCGATATGCGCAGGGGGATGGCGGCAACGATTTCGTCTTCCTGCACATCCTTGAGCCGCATTCCAACGGCGAGGATTTTGTAGAGTCCCTGCTGGAGTTGGCGGATCGGTTGAACGTGCAGCGTTACTGCCAGGTGGGGGCGATGTACGGCTCCACCCCGCACACCCGACCGCTGCTGGCAAGCGGCCAGGCGTCTGATCCCAACGTGCAGACCATTCTTGAGCGCGCAGGTGTGCGCTCATCCAACTATGAGGGCCCGACCAGCATGATGGCCATCGCCACGCAGGAGCTGGTCAAGCGCGGCGTCGAAACACTCTCGGCTCTGATCCAGCTGCCTCCCTACGCGCGGCTGGAGGAGGATCATCGCGGGCAGGAAAAGCTGTTGAAACTCCTCTCACCCATCTACAGCTTCCAGATACCGGACCTCACCAAGATTGAGCAGGACGGCGACAGGCAGTACGCGGAGATTGACCGGATGGCGCAGCGGGAGCCGCGCGTCCGCTCCCTCGTCAAACAGCTAGAAGAGGCCTACGACAGCGAGGTGGGGTCAAACCAGGGCGAGATCGGCGAGATGGACGAACAGCAGGAGCCGCCTCGCCTGGCGCCGGACGTGGAGGACTTCCTGCGGGAGCTGGAGCGGCGCGACGAGTAGTGTTTGATCGTGCTGTCGGGGTGGGACAGTTGGCATGAGGCGTTACCAAATACGGCGTTCCGGGCGCATTGTGCCGGGCGCTATTCTCATTGCGCTGGGTTTGATTTTCCTTGCGGGCAACCTGTGGTCGTTTGACCTGTGGGAGATCCTGGGGCCGGTGGTGCTGATTGCACTGGGGCTCGTATGGATCGTACGTGGGCCGTTGTGGCTGGGTGTAGTGAGCCTCGCCGCAGGCGGAATCTTTCTGGCGGATACTCTGGGTGCACGCGTCGACATGGGGACGTATTGGCCGGTGCTGATCGTCGCGCTGGGAGTCGGCATCCTGCTGGAGCGGAACAACGTGGGCAGAAGACGGGCAGTCCCTATCCCCGACGCGCCAGAGATTCTCACGGACGACGAGAGCACGATCGACGTGTCCGCGACGTTTTCAGGCGCGAACAGGACGGTCACGTCGCAGTCATTTGCAGGCGGTTCCGTAGCGGCAACGTTTGGGAGCGTTGAGATTGACCTGCGGCAAGCGAAGCTGCATGAGAACGGGGCGGACCTCCAGGTGTCCGCGACGTTTGGCGGTGTCACGCTCCACGTCCCGCGCGATTGGGTCATCCATCAGAACGGTTCCTCGGTCCTGTCCGGCGTTGACGATGTGCGCAGCAATCACCCGACGGAGGGGCCTGTGCTGCGCCTACGAACGTCATCGACACTTGGGAGCGTAACCATCGAGGACTAGTTTTCTCGGCCCGTGATCTGTCCTGAGTGACCTCTTGGTTTGGTTCGCCGCGTTCCGACTATGGCGGCACTTCACGACTCCGGATACTATTTTCATACCAACCCTCAGGCATGCTTCGACGAGAATGACGTGGAAGAGTAGGAGGGGTCATGGATTCGAATAGAGCGGGGACGCCGGCTCTCGTTGTGTGGGCGCAGATCATCGCGATGATGGTCCTGGGCATGGTGTTTGCGCTGGGCCTTGGCTATTTCTTCTCTGATGAGCCGCTGACCAGATTCGTGAGCATCGGCCTGGTATTCGGACTGTCAAGCGTCGCGTCTGTGCGAAAACGGCACCTAGCGAGCCTGATGGTCTTCGTCGGCGGTCTGATCTGGTTTCTCCAGTTGGTCGTCTGGGACGACATGACCTGGTTGTCGTTGGTGGGCTGGGCGCTCGTCGTCGCAGGCCTCATCGTATGGGCTTTGTTTAGCCACCGTGGCGGGAGCGACGGCGCGTCCGACACAGATGATGGAGAACGGGTTACCGGTACCAGCGTGGAAGAGACTGCCGAGGACGAGATTCGCTTCAATGGGACCGCCGCCAGCGCCAAGCGTATCGTAACGTCACAGGCATTCCGTGGCGGCGAGGTGTCCGTGTCTCTCGGCGCGCTTGAAATCGACCTGACTCCTGCCCAGTTGGCGGAGGACGGCGCAACCCTCGCGCTCTCATCTCAGATGGGTAATGTCGTTCTGCGCGTCCCCGGTGATTGGGTAGTTGAGATCAACGGCGACTTCAAGTTGGGCACCGTCAATGACGAACGCTCCACCCAACCAACTGAAGGGCCGCAGTTGAGGCTCAACGTCAACACGACGATGGGCGCTGTCCACATCACCGACTAGGAGAGAGAGGTCGTGGCCGCCTTCCCTGAGGCGAGCTAGCCCAGATCAGGAGCGCGCGCGTGCCAGTCTGTGGTCTGTTGGTAGGCGTGGCCAACGTTGAAGGCGGTCTGTTCGTCCCAGGCTTTGGTGACGATCTGCATTCCGGCGGGCAGGCCGGATGAGTCGAATCCGATGGGGACGCTGAGGGCAGGCATTCCCGTGAGGTTGAACGGGAAGAGGTTGCGCGTTCGGAGGAATGAGGCCTCCTCCTCGCCGTCGCCCACCTGCACCATGATCTGGCCGAGCTTGGCGGCGGTATACGGCACGGTCGGCATCACAAGAACGTCGTAGCGCTGCAGGGCGCTTCGGACGGACTCTTCCCACACGGCGCGGGCTGTCTGGGCGTTCACATAGTCCATGGCGGGGATGGCATAGCCGGGGATGAGCCGATCAAGGATGGCGTAGCCGTACTCGCCGCCCCGGCCCTCTTGAATCCATTTGTGGTGATAGGCGGCAGCCTCTGCGGGGAGGATGGTGGCAAATAGGGCGGGTAAGACGTCCGTGTGGTCCAGAACCACGTCCTCGAGCTGAATTCCCATCCCGCGCAGAACATCATACGCCTGCTCATTGAGCTGGGCGACCTCCGGAACGATGGGCTCCCAGAAGTAGCCACGGACGATGCCGGCTCGGATGCGGCTCACGTCCGCATCAAGATTTGCGGCGTAGTCCGGGACGGGCAGTCGTGACGTCGTTTCGTCCTTGGTGTCGTGGCCGGAGATGGCGCTCAGGACAAGCGCGGCATCCTCAACGCTGCGAGCGAGTGGGCCTGCATGGTCGAGCGTCCATGCCAACGGGACGACTCCGAAGCGGCTGACCCGGCCAAAGGACGGCTTGATGCCGGTGACGCCGTTGAAGTGGGAGGGGTTGCGTATGGAGGCGGCGGTGTCAGTGCCAAGGGCCGCGTACGCGAGCCGCGCCGCGACGACCGCGCCGGATCCGCCGCTGGAGCCGCCGGAGCTGCGCTCCTGGTCCCACGGGTTGTGCGTGACGCCGTAGTGGGTGTTCTCCGTGGTGCCGCCAAATGCGAACTCGTCCATGTTGGCGCGGCCGATGATGATCGCGCCCGCTCGCCGCAAATTGTGGACGGCGGTCGAGTCGTCGTCCGGTACCCAGTCCGCGAGGATGCTGGACCCGGCGGAGGAGGGGGTACCGCGCTCGGCAAAGAGATCCTTGACGGCGATGGGTACGCCGTGCAGAGGGCCGTGGTCGACACCGGCTCCGAGAAGGGCGTCTGCCGCTCGCGCCTGCGCCATCGCGTGTTGATGGTGTACCAGGACATAGCCGTTGATCATCGGCTGAAGCCGGTCGATTCGTTCTAGCAGGGCGCTCGTGACCTCTTCGCTGGAGACCTCACGCGCGTGGATACGTGCGGAGATCTCTGCAAGGGTGAGGGCGGTAATGTCCGTGTTGGATGTCATTTTGTGTACACGTTCCGTTGGGTTGGCGGCTACGGAGTGGTGTCCGCTGGGGGACGCCATGTGTGCCAGTCAGTCTGTTGTTGGTATGCGTGGCCCGCCCGTAGGACTGTGGCTTCGTCAAATGCCGGCCCCGCGATCTGCAGGCCGATAGGCAGCACGTCGCTGCTGAAGCCGCAGGGGACACTCATGGCGGGTGTTCCAAGCAGATTGAACGGCCCCATGTTGCGTGTCAGGGCGCGGGTGAGCTGCAGTTCGCCGTTGCCGACCGCGACGGTCTCATACGCATGGCCGATCCTGGGGGCGGTGACGGGCGAGGTGGGCAGGGCGAGGAGATCGACCCTGCGCCAGACGTCGTTCATCTTCTCGCGAAGGACTGAACGGAGGCGCATGGCGTTCACATAGTCGACCGCGGGAACCGTTGCGCCCTGCTGGAGTCCGGCGAGGACGCGGGAATCGTAGTCCTGCGGCCGCTCTCGCATCCAGCGGTGGTGGTAGGCGGCGGCGTCCGCGAAGAGTATTGAGGTCTGCATGGCGACAATCTCGTCGGCGAGCGGAAAATCGATGTCGATGATGCGCGCGCCCTGGCTCTTGAGGACGTCGATGCCTGCGCGGACTGCTGCATCGACCTCTGGGTCGATGGGATCCCAGAAGGGTTCGCCGGGGATGCCGATTGTCAGGCCCTCGATCGGGTCGTTGAGGGTCGCGAGATAGTCGGGGACAGGGCGGCTGGAGGACGTGGGGTCGAGGGGGTCATGTCCCGCGAGCACCTGCAGTGCGCGGGCGCAGTCCTCCGCCGTGCCGACCATCG
>JAPOOK010000004.1 GCA_026713485.1 Chloroflexota bacterium
CAGGAGACTGACGGGGCCGGAGATCCGAATCTTGCTGGCGACCGACGTCGTCTCCGAGGGACAGAACCTGCAGGACTGCGCACGAGTTCTCAATTACGACTTGCACTGGAATCCTGTGAAGCTCATCCAGCGATTTGGCCGTGTGGATCGCATCGGAACCGAGCATCAAACGATCAACCTGCACAACATGTGGCCGGACAGAGATGTTGATGCAGAACTAGACCTGACCGAACGCTTGAGGAGACGGGTCCAGTCTTTCCATGACCTAATCGGTCTGGATAGCAAGCTGCTGCACGAATCGGAACGGTTGAATCTTCAGGCTATGTACCGTATCTATGGGTCTCAAGAGATGCCAGACGAGGACGATGGGCTGGACGAGGTGGCGGCAAATCAACTGGCCGCGGGGCGCCTGCAACGAATACAGGATGAGCAGCCTGATCTTTGGCGCACGATTACCGAACTCCCGGACGGAATACGCTCCGCCCTCCGGGTCATCACTGCCCCCAGCGACAACGACCCATCACCTTTCGATGCTCCTCGCCAGGGTGAGACAATTGCCCTCTTCTCATCGAATGGAGTGCGGGCCTGCTACGCGATTGACGACGCACTGAATCCCAGGGCAATCAGCCCAGCACAATTCGTTGCGGCTGCGGAGTGCGCGCCGGATACTCCTGCCGAACAGCTTCCTCCCAAGACAAATGAACGTGTCATGGCGGCATTTGAGACCTTCAGGTCAGAGTTTCGGCAGCGCCTTGGTCAAGTGCGCAGGCCCCGTGATACGCAAACACGTCGCTACATCAATCGGGAGCTCAATTTGTCCCGGGGACTGGCCGCCAATGATCATGACAAGACTCGACAAATCGATGACCTCCGCCGGATATTCGCGGATTTTCATACGCCCCAAGTCGAGAATGCGCTGACCGAGATACGAACCATTCAGCTAGAAGGCGACGCGCTGCTAGTCCGCCTACAAGCGCTCAGAGAACGATATCGTTTGAGCCCGGCGGACGTGGCTACAGAGGACCAACCGATGGATGCCCACATCGTCCGTATCGCTTGCTCAGACGGGCTAGTGTGAGCCTCTATCACCCACGTCACCCCCAAGAGCAAGACGGAGTCCTTCTCCCGCTGCCTCATCGAAGCCCTGGCAGCAAAGCTGCTGGCACACGAAGTGGTTTGGCCAGATATCGGTGGAACCCAGAGTCAAATGTAAAATCATCGTATTCTTGCTGGTGTTTCAAGCAAGAATAGTTGTCGGGAGGCAATTGACATCCGCCAGAGCAACTCGTAGACTGTTCCACATGAGCAATCAAATACCTAAGGAGGAACCCATGACCGTAGACTACAAGGCCGCCCAAGATCTGCACCTCAAGACGGTCACCATCGAAGTCAATGATCACAAGGTCAAAATGCCTGCCGGTCCAGCGACAGGACTCGAAGTCAAGCAGGCGGCTATCAAGCAGGATGTGAACATTGAGTTGAATTTCGTGCTGCAGATGCAACTCCCGAACGGATCGAGCAAGGTAATCGGAGACGACGACAAGGTTCAGTTAACTGAGCACCTTAGCTTTACCGCCATCGCGCCGGATGACAACAGCTAGAGGCGGACCGTGAAGCAAGAGGTCGCGAAGGCCATCGACGAATTGAAGCGGGCATTTCCGTGTTCGGACGTGAGCATTCGAGAGGACGGAGACGGAGGCGCTTACGTCATCGTCGAGAATGTCGAGATCGGGAGCCGATTCGAGCCTTCTACTACGTGGCTTGGTGGACATATCCCGGCGCTCTATCCGTATGCCGACATCTATCCTCTATTCATGGCAGACAATGTGCGTCGCGTAGATGGCGTGGAATTCGAATCGCCGGTTACCACTGGAGCTCAGTTCGTAGACCGACCAGCCCTGCAAATTTCGCGGCGCAACAATCACACGCAGCACTTTCCCCAGACGGCAGTTGCGAAATTCGTCAAGGTGCTGAGTTTTCTGGATGAACTCAGATGACAGTAGCCGATTGCGACATCCTTGTCACTCCCAAGGATCACCAGCGAATCATGGAGCATCTTTTCCCCGGCGATCGGGGCGAACATGGCGCCATTCTTCGGGCTGGTATCGTGCGGGGCGAGACATCCATGCGGCTGCTGATACAAGATGTACGACCGGCCGAGTTTGGTACAGACTATGTGCCCGGGCGGTACGGCTACCGGGCCCTGACGCCAACCTTCATTCATCGAGAGATTCTCCAGTGCCGGGCCGCAGGCTTGGCGTACTTGGCAGTTCACAATCACAGCGGAAGCGACCGGCGTGTGAAGTTCAGCAAAATCGACCTGGAGTCGCACGAGCGGGGTTATCCTGCGCTTCTTGATATCGGCCGTGGTATTCCAGTGGGTGCCTTGGTGTACGGTCGACGTTCGGTCGCAGCTGATATCTGGCTGCCGGATGGAAGTCGGCGGTCGCTTGGGACCTACCGAGTAATTGGACGCGAGATTACAAGGCTTGACTCTAGATTGCACGGAAATCGCGATTCGGACTCCGAACACGATCGCCAAGTGCGGATGTTCGGCGCAGATGGACAGCGCATACTGCGAGCGAGCAAGGTCGCTGTCGTCGGGCTAGGCGGCGTAGGATCGCTGGTGGTGGAATACCTGGCTCGACTTGGCGTGGGGAACCTCGTACTCATTGATCCCGATGAGATCGAGAGTAGCAATCTCTCCCGTGTAGTAGGGGCAACGCGAGTTGACGTTGAGGCGAGGCAGCTCAAAACCCAGATCGCAGTTCGACACGCAAGGGAAATGGCAGTCAATGCGAATCTACAGCCGGTCGTTGGTGATGTCTCGCGCGATTCAGTCGCACAGACCCTGCGCGACTGCGACTTCATTTTCCTTGCTGCTGACTCCATGCGGGCCCGACTCGTTGTCAATGCGCTTGCTCACCAGTACTTGATTCCTGCAATACAGATGGGTGCAAGGATCCAGCGGGATGCCCACGGCAACCTTGAAGACGCTATGAGTGCGATCCGGCATATTAGGCCGGGCACCGGCTGCCTTTGGTGCAACGGTCTGATTGATCCTACGCAGTTGGCGATCGAGGCGAAGTCCGACATTGAGCGCAAGGAACAGGCGTACGGTGTTCAGGAACCCAACCCCAGCGTAATAACGTTGAACGCCGTTGCTGCCGCGCATGCTGTAAACGATTTCCTCTTCGACTTCTTGGGGCTTCGGACCGGTGACATAGAAGAGGCCTACCATCATTTCCACTTCAATCGCGGCAGGATGCAGCGTGTCATCCCGCGTCGGAACTCTGACTGTAAAGAGTGCGTCCATAGGCTGGCCATGGGTGACGCCGTTGAACTTCCCGTGGCTGTGGGGTGAACTGATGGCCGAGCGATTCGATCGGCTAGAGAGAGAAAAGCAGTGAATGATCTTCTCGCGCCTGGAGCGTGAGGGTAAGGGGACTTGGCAGTG
Source organism: Chloroflexota bacterium (assembly GCA_026713485.1). GTDB lineage: Bacteria > Chloroflexota > Dehalococcoidia > UBA6926 > UBA6926 > VXMO01. The sequence continues at coordinate 3,458 of JAPOOK010000004.1, forward strand.
GCTCAGCGTATGAACTTCGACTTCGAAGCGTTCTATAAGGAATTCAGTGCTACAGTTGCTGTACGTGGCACTACTTGGAAGACAGTGAGCGAACAGACTGGCGTCTCTCAATCTACGCTCTCTAGGATGTCTAAAGGCCGAGTGCCGGACGCGGCCAGCCTAACGACATTGTCGGCATGGTCGGGCCTGAACCCCATTGATTTCACGAGTACGCCGAAAAACGACCCTGAGGCCGTTGTTATGGTGGCGAGGCTGCTTCGCGCAGATCCAGACCTCGATGAGGCTAGCGCCGACGCGCTAGAGGCCATCATTACAACGGCTTACGAGAGGCTTAAGCGGCAGTCGTCGAGTGCTTAGTCTTGGTTGTTGTTCCTGGACTGAGACGGCTTGGACGCGGCAAATCGCAGTTCGGCGGCTAATTCCTCGCGTTGTCTAATATTCTTGGTGATCTCCGGGACCGCTTTGTCCATCTGCCGGCTCAACTCATCGAGCATGGTCTGGTCAGTGGCTGCCAAAGTGCAACGCTGCAAGTAGTCGTCTAGCTTCTCATTCATTCGTCTTCTCCTGTCACAGTTCCCCCTTCGCTCGTACCGGTAGGTGCATATGACTCCACTACGGGACGCAGATTGAGTTCCATGCGTGGGAGAGGCCCGTGGGTGGCACGACTGAGTTGAATGGACGTGGGCTGCGTCTCTGCGGAGGTGCGATCGAAAACGTGCGCCACTTCTTCGTCATGCAGCACCCAAATCGGCATCTTGTCCGTGGAACTCGCTGTTGCGTCTACGATGGCTCGTGCAGCGATGTGCCCACTCTGCCATTGTCTAACACTGCAATACTCGATAACCCAGACATATTGAGCTGTCTTAAGGTGCATGAGAAGCCCAACTAAGCTGTCGCCTAAGAGCGACTGATACTCTCGTGCGTGCTCCCGCAGTTTAGAAACGGTCGTTATGAAGTAACGTTCCAGTTCGAGCGGTTCTAGGTCGGGATCGCGAGAACTCTCCAGTGCTCTCTTGACCGCCTGACATGTGACACCTATCGCATCAGCTGGATAAAAGATTTTGTCAGGCAGTGCAACTATAAACGAATTGAACTGGTTAGCCGCATAAGGCGGTTGGTGCGCGGCATTAGGACTAGCTTCCAGAGGAATGGAGGCGTAGGGTAGGAGGTTGTCATCGACGGTCAACAGTGTCTCTACCTGAGTCCAGACATGTGATGAAGAAGCCGGTGGCGGAACTGCCGATTGCTTCCAGTTGTGGCCAACGGCGACGACGGCATGCTCCTTACTTGGAATTTCGACGAATAGTGGGAACCCCGATTCTAGATAGGCCAGAAACTGGGAGAAGAACGCCTCGTCGGAGGAGGAGTTGCGCCTTCCAACTAGTAAGGGGAAACAGTCCGCGGTCTGGAAGACGCGTTCCGCCTCAAAGACATTGATGCCTAGAGACGGGACGATTCCGCCGGGGTCAAACGGGGCAGCGAGCTTTGTTATGTCGTGCAGGAGATATTCCTTATGTTTTGGGTATGTCTCGCTATAGTATCGGAGGATAGCCCAACAGCAGACATGGGCACACACGGCGATGTCAACGTGCTGAGTCATCGAAGGGAACCCCCAAATGGGGAGTCGATGACCGAGGACGTTGGCGTGGTGAATTGATTGAATGGCCCGGCCCCGTGCCCCCAACCGCATGTCGGGAGAGAGCAAGGATCGTCCCAAAGTGGCTTCCATGGTCGGTCTCAGAACAATGTAGCCGAAGTAGTGGTCCTGAGGGCGGAGGTCAGAGCACGCGATATCGGTGCGGTGTTCGTCATACCAGACCGTCCCGTCAAAGAAGTGTAAGCGAACGCAGTCGGGCCGGTACGGACGAGCCATCTTGGCATAGAAGCTGTAGAACGTACTGCGATAGTCCTTGTCAACGTATCCGTGCTCAACAAGGATCCCCTTGGTAGCGGGCGTGAACTGAGTCTTGAGACGCTGTGCGATGCCCTTGGGATCGAACTCGGGGTCTAGCACTTCGATAAGAAGGTCGTAATCTGCAGGCGTTCGAAGCTCGATCCAATCGTAAGACACCACTTTGGTTGCTACCTAGCGATCACTTTGTCTGTGGAAACCACCGCCAAAAGTGTGACTGGTTCATGGCTTAGGGCGGCAATCTGCGGTGTGCCTTCGCGAGCGAAATAAGATTTGAGTTTGAGCACAGGTTCGCGCCTTTTCGGGTACGCCCTACTTGAGGGTGAAGTTTGACCGTTGCTTCCAGAGATGTCAACGGCACGTCGTGCTTTCTCGGATAGGGTCTCAAGTCCCGAACAGACTTAGCAAGGGTCATGGCTCTGGCACCAAATGATGATCTTACGGTGGCTCGGGATCGACTGCGGGGCGTCATCCTACAAGAATCACAGGATCTCATTGCGTCGACAGACCGCCAAGACATGTCTCTTAGGCGATCACATCTACAGTCGACGCTGCTGGTTAACAGTCCACCCCTTCGAGAACTATCCGTTTGAAGCCATTGGTGTAGTTGGAATCGACATGCTGGAGGAAGACATTCACGATGCAGAGGTCGCGCAAGAAGCCCCCAAGGTAATCGCTGTTCGGAATGAGAAGAGAGCCGTTAGGCGGACGGCCTATAGTCTAACCAGCAACCTCAGTGGCCATAGTAAGGAGGCGATTGTTGGAAGGTTTCGGCTAACCGTCTGTCGCCCCGGTGGCACCGAAGAGAAAGTGGACCCTGAACTGACTTGAGCTTCCAATGTTGGAGGCGCGGCATCCCCCGGATAGTATTGACGACACTCCAACCAGACCCGACGGAGACATTCGCCCTCTCCCCTAGATCGAGACCTCCCACCGGAACGTTCGCAGTATCATCCCGTTGGGCCCACCAAGCACTTTGCTCCTGCCCGTAGTCTCAATCCGCCTCCATCCTTCCCATCCCCACGCGGCGCGGCTCGCGGATGGTATACTTTCAACGGCATGACGCGGCCCGCATAAGGGGCCGTTCGGCGTCCCCGGGTGGGGCGGACGCGGAAGAGTCCTGAGGGGGTACAGGCATGTCAGAAGGGGTCGTTGACATTCGGCAGATGCCGAAACGCGAACTCACTGAAATACAGAAGCGGCAGGCATCCCTGCTATGGTTCTCAGAAGTCGATGCGGGCGATCTATCGCTTGCCGGCGGCAAGGGAGCTAATCTTGGCGAAATGACGCGCAGGGGCGCTCCGGTTCCGCCCGGGTTCGTTGTCAGCGTCGTCTCCTATCAGAAATTCCTCACGGACAACGGTCTCGATGGCAAGCTCAGCGAGATTCTCGGCGGCGTCGATGTCTATCACTCCTCGAACCTTGTGGAAGTCGCCTCGCAGGCGCAGCAGGCGATTCTCTCCGCGCCCATGCCCACCGATCTCGCCGCCGAAATTACAGAGGCCTACACCGAACTCGGCGAGGGGCCCGTTGCCGTTCGTTCTTCTGCTACGGCGGAGGATCTGCCGGACGCCTCATTTGCGGGGCAGCAGCGCACATATCTGAATGTGGAGGGCATTGAACAGGTTCTTGAAACCGTCAAGGGCTGCTGGGCAAGCCTGTTTGAGGCGCGCGCCATCTTCTATCGTGCGGAGCAGAATTTCAACCAGCTTGGCGTCGGCATCGCCGTGCCCGTGCAGCGCATGGTGCAGTCTGAGATTTCGGGCGTCATGTTCACCGCGGAGCCAAATCGCAGTGACCGCTCGAAGGTCCTTATTGAGGCCGTTTACGGCCTCGGCGAGTCTGTTGTATCCGGCGCAGTGACGCCGGATTCTTATTTGATACAGAAGGACGGCCTGGAAATCCTGGAAAAGCGGCTGGTTCCGCAGAGCAGGATGCTCACGCGCAATCCGGATGCAGTCGGCGCGGACGACCTGAACCACGAAGTGGACGTCCCCGGTGAAATGTCGCGTACATACAAGCTCACGGACACCCTGATAGCCGAGATCGCTCAGCACGGCCTCAACCTTGAGGAGGCGTACAACCATCCGCAGGACATCGAGTGGGCTATGGAGGGCAACTCCTTCTATATCACCCAGACACGCCCAATCACCACTCTGAGCAGCGTCGGCGAGTCCGAGGGGCTGGACGTGGACGAATCCGCCTATCCCATGCTCTTGCAGGGAACGCCGGCCAGCCCGGGCAGCGCCACCGGTACAGTAGTGGTCTTGCCGAAGATCGACGAGACGTCTCTTGATCAGCTTGAGCGGGTCAAGGAGGGGGATGTCCTTGTTACGGAGATGACCACGCCGGACTATGTCCCCGCCATGAAGCGTGCCGTCGCCATCATCACCAATCACGGTGGCCGCACTGCCCACGCTGCCATCATTTCCCGTGAACTGAGCATCCCGTGCACCGTTGGCACGGGCGAAGCGACAACCACCCTGACCGACGGCCAGATTGTCACAGTCGACGGATCCACAGGTCGCGTCTATGAGGGCGCGGTGCCGGGCGCAGGTCAGGAGATCAGCAAGGACGACGCCGCGGCGAGCCTCCGCACGAAGACCAACGTCTACGTCAATCTGGCGGAGCCGGATTTGGCCGACGTCATCGCGGCGCGCAACGTCGACGGCGTCGGACTGCTCCGCGCGGAGTTCATCGTCGCGCGTATCGGTGAGCACCCCCGCCTGATGATTGAAGAGGGACGTGGTGAGGAGTACACGCAAAAGGTGGTTGACGGCCTGATGAAGTTCGCCGCCGCCTTTGATCCCCGCCCGGTTATCTATCGCACAACCGACTTCAAGACGAATGAGTACAGGAACCTACGGGGTGGCGACCGCTACGAGCCGGAAGAAGAAAACCCGATGATCGGGTACCGGGGCGCGGGTCGCTACGTCAAGGAACCCGATATCTTCGCGCTTGAGATCGAAGCAGTGCGCCGGGTGCGCGCCAAGCACCCCAACCTGCACGTCATGATCCCGTTCGTCCGCACCGTGGATGAGCTTGTTCACACCAAGTCGCTGCTGGAGCAGTACGGCCTGCGGCGCGGCGACAATGGCTTCAAGCTATGGATGATGGCGGAGGTTCCCTCAAACGTGTTCCTGCTGGAGGAGTTCATCAATGTCGGCATTGACGGCGTCTCCATCGGCTCCAACGACCTGACCCAGCTCGTCCTCGGCGTGGATCGAGACAGCGCCATCCTGGCCGATGATTTCGATGAGCGGAACGAAGCTGTCATGCGCGCCCTCGAGACCATCGTCACGACGGCTGCGCGGCTGGGCATCACATGCGGCATCTGCGGACAGGCGCCGAGCTTCTTCCCGGATTTGACGGCCAAGCTGGTTGAGTGGGGTATCACCTCCGTGAGCGTATCGCCGGACGTCATCAACCATACGCGCCGCATCGTCCATGAGGTCGAGACGGCACAGGCTGCAGACGCGGCGAAGGGCTAATCGTTCAGTCCGCCCTAACCTCAACTCCCCAACGTGCGTTACACTAGATATTCATAATTCTCCGACCTACGGGGGCGCGGGCGATGATTGAGGCACGTGGCCTAACAAAGTTTTACGGCGACTTTCCGGCAATTGAGGACGTTTCCTTTGCCGCCGAGCCGGGCGAGGTGATTGGATTCCTCGGCCCGAACGGCGCGGGGAAGACGACCACAATGCGCATTATCACGGGCTTCACGCCGCCTACCGCCGGCACGGCTGTTGTGGCGGGACATGATGTTCAAGAGGAACCGCTGGAAGCCCGGGCATCTATCGGCTACCTGCCTGAAACCGTGCCGCTCTACACGGATATGACCGTGCGGGAATACCTGCATTACATGGGAGAGCTGCGCGGCATGAGAAAGTCGCACATCCGCTCTCGGGTGGATGATGTCTTCGGACTCTGCCGCCTTGAGGAATACACGGACTCCCTGGTCAGCAAGTTATCAAAGGGTTATCGCCAGCGCGTCGGAATCGCGCAGGCCATCCTGCATGAGCCGCCCGTGCTTGTGCTTGACGAGCCAACCATTGGAATCGACCCACGGCAAGTCGTGGAGACGCGACAGATCATCCGGGGGTTGGGCGGCGACCACACCGTCATCCTTTCCACCCACATCCTGCCGGAGGTCAGCATGGTCTGTGACCGCGTGCTGATCATCCACGAAGGACGGATCGTGGTCATGGACACGGCGGAAAGGCTGTCCGCTCGTCTTGGAGGCGTTTCCCGCGTCGTGATGGACGTGCGCGGCCCGCGCGACCAGATCCAGCAGGCTCTCTCTCAGGTGGACGGAGTTGTTGAAGTCCAACTTTCCGACGCAGGCGGACGCCAGCAGTTCGTTGTGGAGTGCGCGCCGGGCCGCGATATTCGCATAGAGCTTGCCCGCGCCATGGCGGACCGTGGATGGGGCCTCGTAGAACTCCGCGCGATGGGCCTTTCGCTTGAAGAAATTTTCCTGCGGCTTACCACCGAAGACGAGGAGACGGCCGCGTGAACGTGCGAACAATCCGCACTATCTGGCTGCGTGAGCTGCGCTCCTATGCAAATTCGCCCAACGCCTGGGTGATTGCCGCCATCTTTCTCGGCCTTACCGGCCTCGCGTTCGCGCTGAGCGTGACTGGGCGATACCCGGAGGCCACAATTCGTGGATTCCTCTTCGGCCCCATCGGTCCAATGGGCGCATTCTTCCTGACGATTCTCATCGCGCCCGCGCTCACGATGCGCCTGCTTGCAGAGGAGCAGAAGCTGGGCACGATTGAGCTTCTATTGACAGCGCCCGTCAGAGATATCGAGATCGTCTTGGGCAAATATCTCGCGGCCCTGACAATACTGACCGGCATGTACAGCCTCACTATCTACTTCCCGTTGCAGCTCTTCTTCTTCGGGAGCCCGGACCTCATTCCCCTACTCACGGGGTATATGGTCCTCTTCCTCGTGGGCGCCGTGGCTGTTGCCGTGGGGATGCTGGGGTCTGCGCTCACAGCCAATCAGATTGTCTCCGCTATCTTCTCGCTCGCAATCTTACTGGTGCTTTGGCTATTCAGTGCAACGGCCGCGTTGGGCGATCCTGACCACGCATGGACGGATATCGTCACGTTTCTTGCAATGAGTGAGCACATCCGCGATATGGCATTCGGTGTGCTCGACACAAGAGATATCATCTATTTCCTTTCCCTGATTGTGTTTTTCCTCTTCTTGACGGTGCGGGCCGTGGAAACCCGTCGCTGGCGGTAACCCCTCAATGCGTGAGCGTTTATCCCTGCGCGGGGAGCGTGTATCCGAGGACATCGGCGTAGCGCTGCTTGTCGTCGGTGCGATTGCAGTCATCACCGGCGTGCTCCTGTACGCCATCGTCGCTGAACTCAGGGCGTGGGCGCTTGTCCTCGTTGGTGTCGGCGTTATTGCGCTTCTGATCGGAGCGTTCCTCAGTCGAGAGCAGGTCGTCCGCATCATGTCCACACGGCAAGGGCGGTATGGCGTCAACACGCTCGTGATGATTGTCGCGTTCACCGTCATCCTGGCGCTGGTCAACATCGTCAGCGCCGCCGCTAACGCCCGCGTCGATTTGACCGCCAACCAGGGCTTCACGCTCGCAACCCAGACGCAAGAGGTGCTGAAGAACCTCGACCAGCCGGTGGAGGCGTTCGGTTTCTTCACCCCGGGAGACGAGGCCGCTGCGACCACGGAACAACTACTCCGCGAGTACGACCTGCAGAGCGGCAATTTCACGTATGAAATCGTTGATCCTGAGACAGACCCGGCAAAGGCCAGCAGGTTCAACATCGATCAGAACGGTGTGGTTGTCTTTGCGTCTCGCGACCGTGTGACGCAGACCCGCCAGATTTCCGAGCAGGAATTCACATCAAATCTCCTGCTTGCGACGGGCACACAACTCCGAACAGTCTGCTTCCTGACAGGACACAACGAACACAGCATCCTGAGCACGACCGACATCGGCATGAGTCGCGCCAAGGAGGCAATGGAGCGCGAGCTGTACGTGGTACGGGACTTTGGATTTGCATCAGCCGGGCGGGTGCCGGCCGAGTGCTCCGTTGTCATCATCGCCGGCCCGGATCGCGATCTCGTTGAAGAAGAAGGGCGTAGTGATCGAGACCTGCTGGGGAACTACCTGGCCCAGGGCGGTAACGTCCTGTTTCTCCTCACTGAGGACACGCCCGATTCCTGGTTGGAGCTGCTTTTCTTCGCAGGTATTGCGGCCGGCGGCGGCGTCATTGTCGACCCTGCCAGTTATGCGCAGCCCGACATCACAACGCCCACGATCCGTGGCGATGCCTACCTGCCCGGTCACGCGATAACCGCCCCGATGATCGATCGCTCCCTTGTGACGTTCTTCCCGCTGGTCACTCGTGTGGCCCCGTTGCCCGCGGAAGCCCTGCAAGGCTCCCCCTTGACCGTCTATCCCCTGGCATTCACTACGGACCGTAGTTGGCTGGAGCGCGACGAGAGCAGCCTGGTGGAACCGCGATTCGATGCGGATCAGGACACCCGCGGGCCTCTCTCCATTGCGGCAGCCGTTGAATTCCCCGCCGACCCCCGTTTCCCGGAGGACACTGCCGGACGTATCGTCGCCATCGGAAACTCTGCATTTGCGACAAATCAGTTCATCAACTCCGTCGGCAACCTGGATTTGATGATGAATTCCGTCAACTGGCTCACGGAACAGGAAGGGCTTATCGGGGTGAGGGCGCGGCTGAACGTGCCCCGAATCCTCACGCTCACTCAGCGGCAGGCAAACTGGATTCTCTATTCATCCGTCGGCGTCTTTCCGGCCTTCATGATCCTGATCGCGGGGTGGACGTGGTGGCGGCGGCGCTGACTCACACCTTCCGGGATAGTGCCGTTGCGGAACGGCGCGTTCAATGAATTTCCGAATTACACTCGTCCTCGTGGTCGTTGCCGTCCTCCTGGGCGGCTACCTGTGGTTCGGACCGCCCCTCACTGAACCGGAGGAAAATACCAGTCCCACCTCACAGGACTGGTTCTATTTGGTCGATGACTTCTTGATCAATCGCCTCGACGCATCATATTTCGGCACGGAGGCCACATTCGTTCGAGACAGTGAGCGCGTCTGGTACTACGGCAGTTTTGAGGGCCCGCCGGTCAGCGAAGAGTTTGCGGGCACCCCATTCCTCGCGGGTGGCGCGCGCTCTCCCCGCCTCATCATGGAGAATCCGGATGATGAGGCCCTCAGACTCTACGGCCTGGATTCGCCGCAAATTACCCTGCGCCTCTACCTGGAAACCGGGGAGGCGTACACAGTTTCCATCGGTGATCTCACGCCGGACCGCATAACAAACTACGCGCGGATTGACGGCATTGACCGCGTATATCTCCTGGACCGCACGTGGGGTGAGCACATGGCCCGCCTCATCACGGAGCAGGACATCTTTGTCAGCACTCCAACACCAACACCGGACCCGAATGCCACGCCATCTCCATGAAATGGGTAGAGTTCAGCGTCGTCGTCACCGGTGAAACGGCGGAGGCCGTCACCGATCTCTTTAGCCAATACAGCCATTCGGGCGGCGTCGCGATCCAGGAAGTGTCGGAACCGGACGAGATTCGCATCGGCCCGCAGTCTCTCACCAAGAGCCGCCGCGTTCGCATAGCAGCCTTCGCCCCGCTTCCACAGGATGCCGAGGATGGCGCGATTGTGGCGGCCCGCCAGGGGCTGCGAGACGGCCTGTCCTACCTGGACATGATCACGTCCGTCGGTGAGCTGCATGAACGGACAATAGCCGACGAGGACTGGGAATCCGCATGGCGTGAGCACTTCCATCCGAACCGGGTCGGCATCCGATCCGTTGTCGTTCCAACGTGGCGCGACTATGACCCTGAACCGGATGACATCGTGATTCGTCTCGATCCCGGCATGGCATTTGGCACCGGCCTGCATCCCACCACCCAGCTTTGCGCCCGGGAACTTGAAAAGCGTGTGCAGCCGGGAGAAACAGTATTGGACGTTGGCTGCGGCTCCGGCATCCTATCGATCATTGCCGCTCGGCTTGGCGCGGGCCAAGTACGAGGCATCGATATTGACCCCGTTGCCATTACAGCGGCGATGGAGAATGTCGCCCATAACACCCTCTCGGACGTTATCGATATCCGTGAAGGAACCCTGCCCCGTACAGGACAGGATCCGTTCGACGTTGCTCAGCAGGATTGGCCGGAAGCGGTCAAAGAACACGGCGGCTGGGACATTGTCGTCGCCAACCTGACTGCGGAAGTCCTGGAAGAACTTGCCGCGCCGCTTGCCGTCGCAACGCGCCCCGGCGGGATACTCATCGGCTCCGGCATCATTGCTGAGAAGTTTGATATGGCGGCGTACGCGCTGATGGAGGCGGGTCTGAGACTCATCGATGCCGTGTCCGACGAAAGCGGAGACTGGCGCGCAATCATTCTGATGCGACCCACCGGGACGGAGACCGGATAGATGCCATCCATCCGCGCGGTCCTGCTGGACCTGGACGACACTCTCTGTGATTCAGAGGGCCTGACACCCCTCCGCCTGCAAGCTGTCCATAAGGCGCTGGCGGATTCCGTTGACCCGGCTCTGCTGACGGAGGTCATGCAGGAGGCGCTGAACTGGGACTCGGTCGGCGTGCCGGGCCGATTCCTGAATCGGATGTCGCGCATGGCGGAACGGCTTGGTCTGGACGAAGACGCGACGCAATTCATGCGGGGCGTCTACAACAAGGTTCTGATGGACCATTTGAGCCTGTATGACGGCGTGGAGGAAACACTGTCATGGCTCGGAGCGCGGTTCAAGCTCGGGCTAATCACAAACGGGCCGACGGATCTGCAGCGCGGCAAGATTGATGTGCTGGGGCTGGAGAATCGCTTTGGCTGCATAGCTATCGGCGGAGAGGTGGGCGCGCACAAACCGGATCCCAGGATCTTCCAGTACTGCCTGGACGGGCTGGGGGTTGAGCCGGCCGAGTGCATCTACGTCGGCGACCGCACAGAAGCGGATGTTGTCGGCGCGCGTAACATGGGAATAATCGCCATCCGCATCAGAAAGTCGTACCCTTTCCCGATGGACGATGAACCGGCGCCGGACTTCTTCCTGGACAGCGTGAATGAGCTGCCTGCCTTGATGCTCAAGGAGGGCTGGTCAGCGCCGGAGAACGGCTAAAGCCCCCATTCCCTTGTAGAAGGGAGTACAGTGAGGGCATGGTCGCATCGCCCGCTCCTTGAGAGTGCGGGTAGGAGTTTGCACCGTACGTGATTCGGGGGTAAGGGGAAGCACAATGAGCACACCCCGGGACAACCAGGACAGTGAAGCGGAACATCAGGGTGATGGCCTCCGCGACGAGATTGAGGAGATCCTGCGAGAGCAGGGCGAAAAGCCCGTCATGCCACGCCCCCCGAGAGCGCGTGACGGCGGCCCGATCAACAGCATGGCCGGAATGTTCCGCAACCTGGGGGGCGAAAACGGCGACAGGTTTCGACCTGCGGCCGGCTCATTCATGAAAGCCGCCATGTTGCTGTTCTTGATGCGTCTGGCCGTCGGGCTGTCCTTCGCCTTCATTGCAGTACGCATTCTTGGGCCTCGAGCCATCCTGCTTTTCATCGTCATCGCCATGGCGGTTCTCGCCGTCATCGTGCTCCGGTACATGATTGCTCGCAGGCGTTACAGTCGATAACGAACCAGTTTGATGGCACAATGAAGGCAACCTGACATCGGTGGCCTGAGCGCCGCCGAGTGGAGGATGCCAATGCCGCGAGGACACGAGCCGGGTACACTTCTCTGGGCCGTCGGTTGGGACGTGGTCCTGGGTGATATTCCTGAAGAGGCTGATCCGGTCAGCGTCGCCACGCGAGCCGCGGACGCGCTGGAGGCGCGCGCGCCCCAGAACTCTTACGTTGCTCGCACAGTCTATGCCATGGGAGCGGCGTTCGCGCTGCCCTACGCCGCCTGGCTTGGTTCAAAGTGGGTCCTCGGCGCGGCAGGCCTTATTCACCGCGCCGTCTACCGTGAGACCGCCACGGCGTTGCTCAAGGGAGCAATCTCCATCCGGGGCGGCATGAATGCCCTGCGCGACCTTGAACACCAAGACGAGCAGGAGGGTGAAGATGCCCTCTCAGACGATGTCACACGGTTGATGCGTGAAGCGGGCATGAGCGAGTCCGTGACGGGAACGGCGCAGGAGGTCTCTCCGGAGGCGCTGCAACAGCGCCGCTCTCACGCCCTGCGCAAGCTGAGCAACGATTTCCGTGACGGTGTCGTGGGCCCTCTCCTCTATTTCGCGATATTCGGCATCCCGGGCGCGGTGGCCTATCGGGTGGTCAAGACGCTCGCAGCGCGATGGCGCAGGCACGGCAACGACCCGCTTGCGGTAGCTGCCAGGCGTGTCGACAGCGCGGCGTCTATCGCACCGTCCGTGGCGTCCAGCCTGTTTCTTTCCGCCGGCGCGCAGTTGACGTCACAGCGCGGGCAGGAGGCATGGGAAACGAGCCGTTTAGAAGCCAGCGCGCGCGGCAATGTACTGGAGGGCGGCTGGGCTGAGGCAGCGATGGCGGGCGGATTGGGCGTCAAGCTGGATGCCGAGCCGGACGTTACCGGCTGGGAGGCTGCGACGAACCTCGAAGGGCGCAACATTGAGAATGAGGACATAGAACAGGCCCGCCAACTCTTCTGGATCGCCACCGCATGGGCCGTCGCCGCAACCCTGGCAGCAGTCATCCTCCGTGGCTTTTTGTCACGGAGGCGGTAAGGTCGGAGTACCCCCTACCGCAGCACCCCTTGCTCTTCTAACTCAGCGCGCCGTTCTGAAGGCAAAGCCAGAACCTCGTTGAAGATGTAGTCGTTTTGTTGGCCTTTGGTTGGGCACGGCTGGCCCGCGTTGCCGGGCGTGTCCGACAGGTTCGCGTCGATGCCCTGGTGCTCCATCACCCCAGCGTCCGCGTGCTCAGCCGGTACGATAGCCGCCGGACGACTCCGCAGGTGCGGATCAACGTACAGGGTCTCGCCGTTGGCGACGTATGTGGCCGGAACGCCCGCCTGTTGTAGAATGCGCATCGCAACACGCGGCGTGTACTGCTTTGTCCAATCGCTGATATTCGCGTCAAGATCTTCCTTATTGGCGATGCGACCCTGCATGGTGGCAAATCGCTCATCGCCGGCCCACCCCGGGCTGCCCATCGCTCCTACAAACGCCTGCCACTGTTCCTCAGTGTGAACCTCAATGGCGCACCACTCATCGAACCCGATGCACGGGTAAACACCATGCGGGGCGTAGAACTCACTGTGGTTGCCTGCGGGCGGCGGGTTGTGGCCGTTGATCATATAGTCCATATAGGCGACGGTCAGCAGGTGCGCCCCGCCCTCCACCTGTGCAAGCTCGATGTATTGGCCTTCACCGGTGCGGTCGCGGTACTCCAGCGCGGCGGCCACGGAGAGAGCGCCAAAGATGCCTGCGATATAGTCCGGGAACGGCATCTTTATCCGCGTGTCCATCGGCGCATCCGGGTGCCCCCAGAGATTCGTTATGCCGGAGACGCCCATGATCTGCTGGCCGTAGCAGAAATAGGTGCTCAGCGGGCCTGTGTTGCCCATGCCAGGCATCGCCAGCATGATGATGTCCGGCTTGACCTTGATCAGTTCGTCATAGCCCACGTTCTGGCGATCCATAACGGTGGGGCGGAAATTCTCGATGACCGCATCGCTCGTAGCCGCCAATTCCCGGATGAGCTGCTGACCTTCGGGAGTCCGCATGTCGATTGTCGCGCTGATCTTGGCTCGATTCAGGTCCTGGAACGTTGTCTGTCCGGGCGTGCGGTTATCGTCGAGGTCCTCCGACTCAATCTTGATGACCTCCGCGCCAAAGAAGCCCAGAAACATGGTTGAGAGCGGTCCTGCGAACGCCCGTGTGAAGTCCACCACACGGATGCCATCCAAAGGCTTGACGCCGCTCGGGGCGACTGCGCCGTTTGAAGTAGCGCCGGCCGGCGCAGGCTCTCGTTCCAACTCCGCCAACACTTCGTCGGTGTGTTCACCCAGCAGCGGCGCAGTCCGACTCGGCTGCCACGGCGTTTTGCTGAATTTGAGCGGCGGCCCCGCAGTCTTGTACGGCCCGATGACAGGATGCTCCATCTCGACAAAGAACTCGCGCTCTTTCGCATGAGCACTGTCGGCGAACTCGGCAGGAGTCAGGACTGGCACAATCGGCATCCCGATCGCCTGGCCACGCTCAGAGACATCATCGCGGTCGACCGTTTCCATGTATTCCTGGACGAACTGGTCGATGACCTCGCGGTTCTCCTGCCGCACCTCACGCTCCCACCACATCTCGTCTGAGAGGACGGGATGATTGCCCATGAGTTCCGTCGCCATGCGTCCGAAGTGGTGCCGCATGTAGATCGACAGGTTCACGTAGCCGTCGTCGCGTGTGTGATACGTGTTGACCGCGCCGAACGCGGAATGATGCCCCTCGCGGCGCGTGATCTGGTTGATGTACGAATAGCGTGAGATATAGCTGTGCTGCGCCCAGAGGCTCGCCTCCTGCTGTGAAACGTCCACGTGCTGACCGTGCCCGATGACACGGCGCGCGCGTATCGCCAACAGCGCGCCATACGCCGCGTGCATGCACGCCAACTGGGAGACCATCTCGAACGGGGCCATTACGGGCGGGCGAGTATCATCGCCGTTCGCGAACATCATACCGGCGCTGGCCTGCGCGATAAGATCGCCACCCTCAAACGTCGCGTGCGGGCCCGTCTGCCCGAACGGCGTGATGGACACATAGACCAGGTTCGGGTTGGCCGCTTTCAGGTCGTCATAACCGAGTCCCACGGAATCTAGGTAGCCCGGCTTAGAATCTTCGACGAGGATATCCGCTCGCGCGGCGAGTTTCGAGATGGCCTCGCGATCCGATTCATCGCTGATATTGAGCGTGACGCCGCGCTTGGAACGGTTGGCATGGATAAAGCGCAGGCTCCGCTCCGGATGCTCAATATTGCCTGCGAACGGAGGCAGCATCCGCGCAGGATCACCGTCCGGCGGTTCCACCTTGATAACGTCCGCGCCCATATCCCCCAGCGCCCGCGCACAATGCTGCGCCAGATACGACGTCAAATCCAAAACCCGCAGCCCAACAAGCGGCCCGGGGTGAGCTTCTTGATTGCCGTTAGTCATAGTGCAATCCTATCGGGGCTGCCACTCAAAAGAGTGTGGCAGCCCCGATGACTGATTCTTCTGGTTAGCCGTTACGGCGCGCGGTTGGGCCGGGCCATCTGCTCCTGCGCGACCTTGTCTTCCTCGATGAACCGGTCGTTCATGTACTGGAAGCCGGCGCGCATCCCCTGCTCCGCCGTTATACGGTTCACGTCCTGCAGACCGCGCGGCAGATCCTCGGGCGACGACGCGTAGGAGACGGACGTATACATCGACGCGAACTCCATCGCCTCGAACAGCCCCTGCCGGTCGTAGTAGTAATTGATGGCCTTCTTGTTCAGCTTCGTTGAAGCGGGCGGCAACTTGGAGATGGTGTTGGCGAGCTGCCAAACATGCTCATCCAGGTCGTCCGTCGGAACCACGTCGCTGACCAGTCCGTGCCGCAGCGCGTCGTCCGCCGTGATCATGGAGCCGGTAAACGCCATCAGCTTGGCCTTCTTCATCCCGACCAGCTCCGGCCACACCATCGGCATCATCATGCTGGCATAGCGGACGGGCGGATAGCCGAACAGCGCGTTGTCCGCCGCGATGGTGATGTCGCAGTGACACGCCAACTGTCCGCCGCCGGCCAGCGTGAACGAATGCACCTGCGCAATGACAGGCTTCGGGTTATTCCAGATTGCTCGGCGATACATATTGGCCGGGCCGTCCTCCAGGACTGAATCAAGCGCCGGACGGGCGCCGCCACGGCCTGTCATCTGCACGTTCATGTCATAGCCCGCGGAGAAGCCGCGTCCCGCCCCCTTGATGACGATGCAGCGAACGTCGTCGTCCGTCGCGCCTTCGTTCAGCGCCTGCTCTAGCTCCGCGAGCAAGGGGCGGCTCAGCGCGTTCAGGCGTTCCGGCCTGTTCAGCGTGATATACGCGACCTTGCCCTCCGCCGCATCCTTAGTCTCGTAGATGATGTTCTCGTAATCAGCCATCGTTCTCCCTCCCCGGATTCCCTTTGCGCGACTGCAATGCCGCATCTTGTCGTCACTAGCTTGCGAATAGCTGTGACAGACAACGCGAGTGTGGACGCGACGCGGCTAACGTGTCAAGCAACGCGCCCCTATACTCGTATGTAAGTCGCTATGCTCTTCCTTCTTATCGATCTCATCCGACAGGACCCCGGCGCAGCCCTGCGTGTTGCGCCGTTCATCATGACCGCGCTCGGCGCGGGGCTGCTCATCGCACTCAGCGTCCACGAGTTCGGCCATGCCTGGGTTGCCGCCGACTCGGAGACCAGACGGCGCGTGAGATGGGGCGTGTCACGCTCAATCCATTCAAGCACCTTGATCCGGCGGGGACGTTCGTGTTTTTCGTCGTTGGCTTTGGATGGGGCAAGCCGGTGCCCGTCAACTCGGCCATGTTGCGCGGGGGGCGGCGTTCGGTTGCATACGTGAGTTTCGCAGGGCCCGCATCCAACTTCATCACCGCCGCCGCCTTTGGCATCCTCATGCGGCTCTATAGTGTCGACCCCGGAACCGGAATCGACCTGTCCAATCCCGATCTTTCCATGGGCGCGTGGCTCGGCACGGCTCTTACCTACATCGTCCTCTACAACCTCTTGCTGGGCATTTTCAACCTGATTCCGCTTGCCCCGCTTGACGGCTCCCAGGTCGCGTTCGGCATCGCGCCGCGCGAAATCGCGAGGCAGATGCTCAGATTCCAGCCATATGCCCCCACGGTCCTCTTTGGAATAATTGGCATTGACCTTATCCTGAATGTAGGCATCCTGCGCAGCGTCCTCATCCCACCCGTCCAACTTATCGGACGGCTGCTGATAGGACAGGACCTGCTGTAGCAGCGCGACCCGCGAGAGGAGCGGCCATGGCGACGGAACGGCATCGAATAGCCATCATCGGGCTTGGGCAGATTGGCGCGTCCATCGGAATGGACATGCGCGGATCGTTCAAGGGCGTAGACATCATCGGCCATGACAAGGACCCGGAGACCGCCGGTCTGGCGCGCAGACGCGGCGCGGTGGATGAGGTCGCCTACACCCTCCCCGGCGCAGTTGAGGATGCCTCCATCGTCGTCGTCGCTGTACCCGTCACCGCCGTCCGCGAGGTATTCACCGTCATCAGCCCCAACCTCTCCGACGGCGCAATCGTCACGGACACCGCGTCCACCAAGATGACCGTGCTCCAGTGGGCAGAGGAAATTCTGCCCACGACTGTCGATTTCGTTGGCGGCCACCCCATGGCCGGCGTTGAGACACCCGGAGTTGAGGGCGCGCAGTCCGGCATGTTCCAGGGCGCGACATGGGCCGTCATCCCGCTTCCGCGCACTAAGCCCAAGTCCATCGACACCATCGTTAACCTCGTCAAGACGCTTGGCGGCGAACCGTATTTCGCCGACTCCGTTGAGCATGACAGTCTCGTCGCCGCCATCAGCCACCTGCCCATCGCGCTCTCCATCAACCTCATGCGCACGGCCGTCTCCTCACCAAGTTGGCGCGAGATGGCACGCATGGCCGCGGGCAGCTTCCGCGATGTCTCACGTCTCGCCTCCGGCTCCGTTGAGATGCACCACTCAATCTTCGCCACCAACAAGGACTTCATCCTGCATTGGATCGATACCTATGTCGGACAACTCCAGGAGATGCGAAAACTTGTGGACGAGGGCGGTGACGCCTTGCAAGAGGCCCTACAGGAGGCGTACAACGCCCGCGACGCCTGGCTCCGTGGTCGCGTCGGCGAGACGGAGCAGGATCGACTCTATGACGAAGTGCCGACGGCAAGCGAGAGCGCCATCGGCGTGTTTGGCGGTGAACGGCTTGCCCGCATTGCCGGTCGCTTCCGCCGAGGCCGCCGCTAGAAAGGACACGCGACCATGGACACCGTTCGGCTTACTGCTCCGTCGCGTCTCGAACTCGATATCGAGTCGCCCGGCGACAAGTCCATCGGCCACCGTTCCCTCATCCTGAACGCCGCCGCCAAGGGAGAGGCCACCGTGACGCGATTCCCTCGCGGCGCAGACACCCTCGCCTCCCTGGCAATTGTCCGCGCGTTGGGCGTACGCGTTACGGAGCTCGAGCGGTCCGCAGACGGGCACTCGTCCACCTTCCGCGTCCGTTCCAATGGGGTGCAGGGCCTCACAGAACCCGATCGCATCCTCAACGCCCGCAACAGCGGCACGACGATGCGGCTTATGCTCGGCCTCCTCGCCGGCGCTCCCCTTACTGCCGTCATGAACGGGGACAGCTCCTTGCGCGGCAGACCCATGGGGCGTGTCGTTGAGCCGTTGCGGATGATGGGCGCGCACATTTGGGGGCGTAACAATGGCGCGCTTGCCCCGCTCACTGTGAAAGGCTCCAATCTCTCCGGCTTCACCTATGAGATGCCCGTCGCCAGCGCACAGCTCAAATCGTGCTTGCTTATCGCCGGCCTCTCCGCGTCGGGCAAGACGACCGTTATCGAACCGGCTCCGTCCCGCGACCACACAGAGCGCATGGTGTCCGCCATGGGCGCGCGCATCAGGAGCGAGGGCAACACGATCGAAATTGAACCGTCTGAAATGACCGCGACCGATGTCATCGTGCCCGGTGACATCAGTTCCGCCGCGCCATGGCTTGTCGCGGGCCTTGTCCATCCGAATGCTCGAATTACCATCCGCGCCGTCGGCATCAACCCCACCCGCACCGGCATCCTGGATGTCCTCCGGGAGATGGGCGCGAACATGACCATCTCCAACGAGCAGGAGGTTGGCGGCGAGCCCATTGCCGACATCACGGTTGAGTCAAGTGATCTGCGCCCCGTTGAGGTGGGCGGAGCGATCATTCCGCGCCTGATTGATGAACTCCCGGTGCTCACTGTCGCAGCCGCGCACGCCGGCGGTGTCAGCCGTTTTCGGGACGCTGCGGAACTTCGCGTCAAGGAGACGGATCGCATCGCGGCCACGTCCGGAGAACTCGGAAAGATGGGCGCGCGGGTTGAGGAAATGCCCGACGGAATGGTAATCTACGGCGGTCAACGACTCGGGGGGGCGGTCGTTCGCAGCCATGGGGATCACCGGCTCGCAATGACAACAGCAGTCGCAGCGATGGCGGCCCATGGCGAAACGGTCATTGAGGGGGCAGACGCGGTGGACGTGTCCTATCCCGCATTCTTTGAGCAGTTGGGTACTGCCGTTTCGTAATCCCGCTCCTCACGAGTTGACAGGAGACTTTAGGTTTCCTCTGCGGGGATGGTGGGTAAGACAGGAATCTCTCTCCCTGAGGGAGAGGGTTAAGGTGAGGGGGAAGCACGTGCTAGGACCGGAGGTACTCCATATTGGCTTTGGCAACCACGTCATCATGAACCGTGTCATCGCAATAGTCTCTCCGGGCTCCGCGCCCACCCGCCGACTCATCCAGGAATCCCGAAGCCGTAACGCCGTCATCGACATGACAAACGGAAGACGCACCAAGGCCGTGCTCATCACGGACAGCGGCCACGTCGTGCTGGCGCCCATAAACCCGGAGACAGTTGCCGGGCGCGTCTCTAACACCAAGGGCGGCAATCAGAACGGCGCGTACGAGGAGTAGTAGAGGACGCAGGCTTCGTCTCCCATGATCGTCGTCCGGTCGGGCCCGTCCGCATCCGGCAAGGACGCCGTCGCCGATCGCATCCTGAGCGAACACGCCGACCGCATTTCGCCTGCGATTACCGCAACCACCCGCCCGCCACGGCCCGGTGAGGAAGACGGCGTTCACTATCATTTCCTGACGCCCGAGACATTTGCTGAACTGGAAGAGTCAGGCCGGTTGCTGGAATCCGCGACCGTGTATGGCTTTCGATACGGTGTTCCTCGTGAATCCGTCCGCGCAGCATTGGAAAGAACGCCGATAGCCCTGGTCAAGACAGACGTGCAGGGCGCGGCCTCCATCAAGGCCCTGATACCGCAAGCGTTGCTGCTCTTCATCACAGTCCCCGATTTCCCCACCCTCGAACGAAGAATGCACTCTCGCGGAGGCATGGACCAGGAGACGATGGAACACCGCCTGCAAGAGGCGCGCAGCGAGATTGAGCGCCAAGATGAGTTCGACTACGTCGTCATAAACGAGGACGGCCGCCTTGACGAAGCCGTCAACGAGACCTGGCAAATCATCGAGCGGGAAGCCGCCCGCCCTGAACGGCGGCCAACCGGCCTTTAGATTTCATCTCGGCATCATACGCTAGCCGGGCATCGTACAATAGGCGGCATGGCAATCAATACGGATTTCCTTGTCCGGTGCGTCAACACTCTGGAGTCCGCATATACCCTCCTCGGGACGCGCGGTCAGGATGACGAACTGTATGACATATTCCGGGCTGCGGCTGTCAAGGAATTTGAAATCGTCCTTGAACAGTCTGGGAGCCTGCTTAAACGGCGGCTCCGTCCCTACTTTGCGAGCAATCAACTTGCGGACAGGCTCTCATTCAAGGATGTCTTTCGACACGCCGCGAGGCATGGGCTGATTAGCGTCGACGCGAGCGAACGTTGGATGGATTATAGAGACAATCGGAATGATACTGCGCATGACTACGGAGAGGGTTTCGCCGAGACGACTATCGGTTTGCTCGACCATTTCATCCGGGACGCTCGCGACTTGGCAGTAGTCATTGGTGAGGAATCCGATGGATGACACTCTTGCACTCAAGGCTCATTGGCTCGCGGCCATCGACGATTTGCTGCGGAAACACGTGCCTCAATGTGAGGTCTGGGCGTATGGCAGCCGCGTCAGCGGACAGAACCACGATGCAAGCGACCTGGATCTCGTTGTCCGCGCGCCTGCTCTGAAACCCGTGGGCTCACCACTTAATTCCCTTAGAGAGGCACTCCGAGACTCAAACGTCCCAATCCTCGTGCAGGTCCACGATTGGGCACGTCTGCCAGAGTCTTTCCACCGGGAAATCGAACAACGGCACGTCGTTATTCACAAGGGCTAATACGACTGCCGCCGTCCACTACCTACTCGTCGTCAAAATCATCATCGTCATCGCCGTCGTCAGGAGGCGGCGCGGTTGTTCCGCCCTGCGACTGTGGCAGGCGTGCCGAGGCGCGGCTTCTCCGGCGGCGCGGCTGCGACGGCACAGCCATGACAGCCTCTCGCAGGTCGGCCACATTTGCCGCCTGCCGTGCGTCCTTGACGTCCACGACAACGCCCCCGAATCCCATATCGCGGAGCTGCTCCATCTCGCCCGCGCCCCACGACAAGGACGCACGGGCCAAAAGGTGGCCGGTGAGGCGACTTGCAGCGGCGGCATACTCGATGGCTTGCTCAATCGTCAGGCTCTCGCCCGGCTCCACCTCAATCAGGCTACCCTCGAACGGTAGACGCTCGATAGCGCGCAACCGCCTCTCATCAGTATCAGCTGGCACGATGCCGAAATAATCGATTGACTCGTCGTTCAGCAGACCCACGGGTGTCTCCCCAAGCGACACGAAGAGAAAATCGCATCCGGCCTCACGCAGCTTGGCGAGATCGGAATCTGTCAGCCCGTCGACCATCGCGCCCCACTGTGCGTCTCCGGTTTTTGGTGGCGACTTCACTGCGCTTGCGCCGTTCACCAGGATGAACTCTGCGCCAGCGTCGACGGCAGCTTTAAGCGATTTACCGGTCGGCTTTGCGAATGACGCGATAATTGCGAGGGCGGGAGTAACGTCGCGGGAACCGGCGCTGAATCCCAATGGCCGCGCGGGGCCGGACGCCGCGCGTTCGAGTCGATCTCTTAACTTGCTCACCTTTGGATTATAGCCTCCCTATCTGGCATTTCATTTCCGATAGTTACCATGTCAGCTGGCCGCGAGCCTTCAATTCCGAGGGCAGAAGCGCCGCATAGATGGCATCGTGGGCGGGCGTGGGAACATGATGCCGTTGCCCGAGGCGGGGAATAACACCAACCTGCGCCTCCAATTCCGACGGCCTGCCGGACGCGATGTCACGCTGCATGGATGCCGTTCCATCCACGGGTGCCAAATCCGCCAATTTCATGGCCCCCTCAACAGCGTTGGACGGCAATGAGACCCCCTCTGCGGCTGCGACGGCAGCTATCTCCTCCATGCACGCTTCCAGCAGTTCCCGCGAACGTGGAACGGATCGAAAGACACCTATCGGCACCCGTGTCACCGCGCCCACCCCTCCCAGCGGCCCGACAAACATCAACTTCTCCCACAGCGCCGCGCGAATATCGGCGCGCGCCGTGGCGAATATCCCGGCATCAGATAGCGCGGCGTGAATCTCTTCCACAGTCTCGGATGCGCTGCCATCCAGTTCCCCAATGGTGATGGTCGGCGGGACTCCAGTGTGCCGCACTACTCCCGGCTCAACGATGTCCGTGAAGATACGGCACGTTCCGCCAATGACATGGCCGCCGGATACCCCTGTGGCGAGCTGGTCAGGCGCTTCAACGCCGTTCTGAAGTGGAACGACCGTCGTCTTGTCACCCACCATTGGCCTAATCGCGACACCCGCCTCCGGCACCATCCACGTCTTGACGGTCACGAATATCGCGTCAACCTGCCCTACGTCCTCCGGGTTGCTGGTGGCCGTAAATGCGTCCGATGGCAGGTCTGCATCACCTTCAGGGCTCTCAATACGCAGCCCTCGAGTCTGCAGGGCGTCAAGATGTGGGCCGCGGGCAATCAGCGAAACATCGTGCTTGCCGGTCTCGATGAGTCGTCCGCCAAAGTACGCGCCGACAGCCCCCGCGCCAAAGACGCCAACCCTCACCGCGCGTCCCTACGCCGTGCCGAATTGGCGGTCGCCTGCATCACCCAAACCGGGCACGATGAAGCCATGCTCGTTCAAACGCTCATCGAGCCCCGCGATGTGGATACGCACGTCAGGATGATCCCGCTGCAGCCTCTCAACGCCCTCGGGAGCAGCGATGAGGCCGATGTAGCGAATGCGTTGCACGCCCCACTCCTTGAGCAGGTCGCATGCGGCCGATGCGGATCCGCCCGTCGCAAGCATGGGATCCATCAACAGACACGCTTGCACGTCCGGTTCAACGGGTTTGTTGGCGTAGTATTGCATCGGCTCCAGCGTGCGCTCGTCGCGACGGAGGCCGATGTGCCAGACGACGGCGTCCGGCATCATCTCCCAAAGGCCTTCCACCATCCCGAGGCCGGCCCTGAGAACCGGTACGAGACCGATGGAGCCGCGCAAACGCTGGCCGGGCGCCTCTGCGAGCGGAGTTGAAACACTCATAGGTTCGGTTGCAAGGTCTGCTGTCGCCTCATAAGCGAGCAACAATGTGATTTCCTTCACTAGTTCCCTGAACCGACGTGCAGGCGTCGATTCATCGCGCAAACTCGACAGCTTATCCCGCACAATAGGATGCGTGGACACATGCACGCTTGCCTTGGCAGCAGTCTGGCTCATAGAGATAGTGTAGCGCCTGCCCTACCCGCAAGCACCAATCTCGCGTGCGCCATCCTGCTAAACTCAGATAGAGGAGTGTAACTACTGAGGATGACTTCCGGCCTGTCTGTTGACCTTCCTGGCGGCAAGAAAGGCCGTGTGCTATCCGGCGCGCGGCCGACCGGTCGTTTGCACCTGGGCAACTACTTCGGAGCGCTCAAAAACTGGGTGTCGCTGCAAGACGATTACGACTGCTTCTACTTCGTGGCGGACGTCCACGCCCTCACGACGGTCGAAGACACGGTGGGCCTCAAGCAGAACACCCGAGAAATGGTGCTGGATTGGCTCGCGGCAGGACTCGACCCTGATCGAAGTACCCTGTTCATCCAATCGCGCGTCCCCGAGGTGCTGGAGCTTCACGCGTACCTGAGCATGGTGACGCCGATGGGCTCACTCCAGCGCGTTCCCAGCTTCAAGGAGCAGTTCCGTGCCCGTGCCGACAGCATGAATTACGGCCTCGTCGGCTATCCCGTCCTCCAAACAGCGGACATCATCATCTATCTGGCAAATAAGGTTCCCGTGGGCGTGGATCAGGTCCCGCACGTTGAACTCTCGCGTGAGATTGTGCGGCGGTTCAACGGGCAGTTCGGCGAGGTCTTTCCGGAACCGGATGCCCTCCTCTCGGAAACACCGAGCATCAAGGGGACGGACGGCGATCAGAAGATGTCCAAGAGCCTGGACAACCACATTGAGTTGGCCGCCACACCGGAAGAGACGGCGCAACGTGTCATGTCTATGGTGACTGATCCACAGCGCGCTCGACGAACCGACCCTGGCCGCCCCTGGATCTGCAACGTCTATGCGCTCCACCAGATATTTTCCAACGAAGACTATACAAAGACGGTGTATGACCAATGCACGGCGGCGGCCATTGGCTGCGTGGACGACAAGCGCGCGCTTGCGGACGCGATAAATGAGAATCTCGAAGCGTTTCGGGAGCGGAGGGCCGAGCTCGCGACACAACCCAATCTCGTCGAGGATGTACTTGCGACCGGCACGGAACGGGCGCGGGCCGTTGCCATCCAGACAATGGAAGAGGTGCGAGATCGTATTGGTTTCTTTTAGAGACCATACATACAGGGCCGCATAGTGACCACATCTCCAGATGGACTTCCTCTCGCCGCTACCGGGCGCACAGCGCAATCCGTCGTACTGGAGGCGGCGCACTACGCCGGCAAGATCCATCTCCAATATTTCCGCGGTGACCATCTCGGCGCCCGGGAAAAACGGCACGCGGATGTCGTGACGGATGTCGACATCTCCATTGAGCGAGAGCTAAGGCAACTGCTGATGAGAGAGTTCCCGTCCGCAGGGTTTCTTGGCGAGGAGACCGGGGAATCTGAAGGCGACTCTGAATACACGTGGACGGTGGACCCAATCGACGGCACAGCGAATTTCGTTCGTGGTATCCCGCATTTCGCGACGACCATCGCTCTACTGAAGAACGACGCGCCGGTGCTCGGCATTACGTATGACGCGATACGCAAAGACACGTTTTTCGCAGCCGCAGGACGGGGTCTCACACTGAATGGTGTGCCGATGAAGCCAAATTACGCCACGAGTATCGAGGAGGCGAATCTCGGATTCGATATTGGACCGGAGGAGGATCTAAACGTTCGCGCGTTCGACATTATCAGGTCGCTCCTGCCGATGTACCGGGCGCGTCTCCTGGGATCAGCGGCGCTCGGCTTCGCCTATGCGGCAGCCGGAATAATCGATCTGTATTTCCATTTGGCGCTTAAACCTTGGGACGTGGCGGCGGGTTTACTGTTCATCCAGGAGACGGACGCGGACGCCGTGTCAATCGACTTTGACGGCGCTCCGGCCACACCGTGGAGCGGCAGCTACCTCGTCGGCGCACGAAATCTACTGGAGCGCATGCGCACTGCGTAAGGTTTGTCGTGCGTCACTTGACGCTTGACAATCATGGAGTTACTGTTGGTCAGTGATACAGTCCTTTAGGCATCGGGGGCTTAGGCAGCTCTATGAAGGACGCGGCGGCAGTCGGATAGATCCGCGGTACCTTGGAAAAGTGGAACGAATCCTGGGCTTGCTCGATATGAGCAGAATACCAACGGACATGGATGTCCCTGGGTTTCGGCTTCATTCCCTGTCAGGCAGTTCCAGAGGGCGATACGCGGTGGTAGTTTCCGCCAACTGGCGCGTCACATTTGCCTTCACAGATGGAAACGCCTTCGATGTAGATTTGGAAGATTACCATTAGGGAGGTCAGTCAATGCCAATGGCAAACCCACCGCATCCAGGGAAGTTGGTCAAGCATGAGTGCCTTGAACCACTTGGCCTGACGATTACCGAAGGTGCCAAGCGTCTTGGCATTACGCGTCAGACGCTCTCCGATTTGGTTAATTGCAAGTCTGGGGTTTCTCCGGAAATGGCGCTGCGGTTGTCCCAGGCATTTGGCTCGTCACCGGAGACATGGCTTGGCATGCAGACTGCCTATGACTTGTGGCAAGTACGGCAGCGCCGCCCGGATATAAGAATCGAGCGTATCGTCGCAGCCTGACAATGAGAAAGGCTGGCGGCTCAGATGAGCCGCCAGCCTCTTTGTTCCCAGTGGAACCGGCGATGTATCTACAGTTTTTGCCTAGATGTCCATCGCCTGTGCAACGCGCTCGCGGTGGTAGTCACCATCACCGAAGGAGACCTCCCACGCCTTGAGGCGGCGCGTGAACAGCTGCAGGTCGTGCTCCTGCGTGAAGCCAATGGCTCCGTGGCACTGGTGCGCCGTGGCCGCCACACGCTGCGCGGAATCACTGACCCACGCCTTCGCAGAGGAGACCTCGAGGTCGGAGGGCAGGCCCTCACCCAACCGCCAAATTGCCTGATAGGTGATGAAGCGGGATCCATCAACGTCCGTCGCCATGTTCGCGCAGTAGTGCTGGATAGCTTGGAACGAGCCGATCGGCCGACCGAACTGCACGCGGTTCTTCACGTACTCAACGGTCATGTCCAGGACCTCCTGCAGCGCGCCGACCATCTGCGTGCAACGAAGCGCCGCTCCCTTCTGGAGTAGCAGCCGCAGGACGGACCAGCCGTTGCCGGCCTCGCCGAGCACGTTGCCACCGGGGACGGAGACGTTGTTGAACGTCACTTCGCACTGGTTGTCCGTGGCGATGGTCTTGAGCTTATCGACGGAAACACCGTCGCTCTGAGCGTCCACCAACAGCAACGTGATGCCATCTTCGCCGGAGCCGCCGGTGCGGGCAGCGACCAGCAGGTAGTCAGCTGCATGGGCGTTTTCGACGAACATCTTTGTGCCATTCAGCGTGTAGCCATCACCGGATGCCGAAGCTTCCAGGTTGATGCCATTGGCATCGAGGCGAGAATACGGCTCAAGGATGGCCGTGGTCGCGATTAGGTCGCCCGCCGCGATTCGAGGCAGGAACTCCGCCTTCTGCGCGTCCGAACCGGCATCAAGGATAGCGACGGTTGTGAGCGCAGTGTTGAAGAACGGGCCCGGCATGACGCCATGGCCAACCTCTTCCAGGAGGATACCCAGATCAACCAGATTCTGGCCGGTGCCGCCGTGTTCCTCGGGAACGATCAGGCCGAGCCATCCAACCTGCGCGATCTTCTGCCACATATCAGCAGTGAATCCGCGGTCATCCTCTTCCATGTCACGGACGAACGTCCGCGGTGTCTCTTGCTCGATGAATTCTCGCGCCATCGACCGCAGCATTTCCTGGTCTTCAGTTAGTCCCAGATCCATTTCCCCCTCCTGTCTTCCTTTACTCTTTCTTGTGTCCCCCACCAATGCAGGGCTCTGTCTGTGTTCTGTATTCCGTGCTTAGCGCGGGAGGCCAAGGCCTCGCTGCGCGATAATGTTCTTCTGGATCTCTCGCGTGCCGCCGCCGATGCTGGTGCCGATGCTTTGCCAGCCGCGAGCGGGCAGGAAGCCGTCATCCGGCAGCGGGAAGCGGTCGCCATTGCCCGGCAACAGGTTTCCATAGCCGTCCATGATCTGCGAGAGGCCGCGGTAGATGTGCTGGAATAGCTCATCACCAAAGAACTTGACCATCGAGGATTCCTTCTGCGGAATCATACCTTCGCTCTGCATCCAACCGACGCGGTAGCAGAGGGACCGCAGCGTCTCCACACGGACACGCCACTCGGCGAGGCGATGGCGGATTTCCGCGCGAGCGATGGGCGTGTCGCCGCCCTCGTCGCGCACCATGCCGCACCAGTCAGTGAATTGTTCCAGTGTTCGGAGCAGCTGAGCCGGGCGGCCGATGTTGGAGCGCTCAAACGAGAGCGTGGTCATTGCGGCGTACCACCCGCGATTCTCTTCACCGATGATATTGTTCGCCGGTACGCGCCAGTTCTCCATGAACAGTTCATCCCAGCGGTGATTATTCGTGCCGTCCTTAATGCCGCGAACCTGGATGCCCGGCATGTAGTTGCCGTCCTCATCCTTTAGTCGCGCCAGCAGGTACGTGATGCCGCGGTGCTTGGGCGCATCCGGGTCGGTTCGCACGAGGATGTGAATCCAATCGTTGCGATAAGTGCCCCAGATCTTCTGTCCGCTGACGACGTAGTCGTCGCCATCACGGACGGCACGCGTCTTGAGTCCGGCGAGGTCGGAACCTGCATCCGGCTCGGAAAACCCCTGCGAAAATTCGATATCCGCGTTCGCAATCTGTGGCAGGAAAAGCTGCTTCTGCCATTCCTGTCCATGCACCATGAGCACGGGAGCGACTAGGCCGCCTCCCAGTGCTGCCGGCGCGTCGTGGTAGGACATAACCTCGCGATACGCAAGCTGCTTCTCAATAGAAGCGTCCTGGCCGCCGTACTCACTCGGCCAGTGCATGGTGTACCAGCCTCTGTTGACCAGTTTCTTGGCGAATTGGCGTGCAACCTCGTGACCGGCCTCGCGTTCTTCCTCGCTGCCGTGCCACCCGGCGAGGCCGCCTGTCAGGTCGTAACCAGGATTCTGCCATTCGCTCTTGACGAATTTTTCGGCCTCATCCCGGACGGCCTGCGCCTCTGCCGAAAATCGAAAGTCCACTCCCCCCTCCTTTGCTCTACCCTTCTTGTGGAGTTTCCCGTGATTCGTCGTTAGCGCGGCAGGCCAAGTCCCCGCTGCGCAATGATCTGTCGCTGTACCTCAGTCGTGCCGCCAGCAACGCTGAGCGTACCCGACATGAATGCCCGGTTATTCAGGAACCCTTCATTCGGCATGTCGATGCCTTCCTGCGTCGGCAGCAGGTTGCCGTACTCCTGGAGGCCACGGGCAAGAGTCTTCATCGTCTTCTGATACTGCACGTCCGCCCAGAGCTTGCTCATGGAGGATTCCTTCTGCGGAATCTCCCCTCTGCTCTGCATCCAGCCGACGCGGTAGGCAATCATGCGTAGGGTCTCAATCTCGATGCGGAGATTCGCCATCTGGTGGCGGAACGGCGCGTCATCCAGCGGGCTGAAGCCACGTGTGGCCTTCAATTCGCGGACAAACGCGATGTATTCCTCAATCTGGCGCTGCATCGTGGCCGGCGCCTGGATATTGGAGCGCTCGAAGGAGAGCGTCGTCATGGCCGTATACCATCCACGATTTTCCTCACCGAGGATGTAACGGGCAGGAACGCGCCAGTTCTCCATGAAGAGCTCGTCCCAGCGATGGCGTCCGAGCGCATCAGGGATCTTTCGCACCTGTACACCCGGCATGAACTCACCTTCCGCGTCCTTTAGAGGTGCGAGGAGGTAGGTGATGCCACGGTGCTTGGGGGCGTCTGGGTCCGTCCGCACCAGGATGTGAATCCAAGGGTTGCGGTATGTGCCCCAGATCTTCTGGCCGCTGATGATATAGTCATCGCCGTCACGGACGGCGCGTGTCTTGAGAGATCCGAGATCGGAACCGGCATCCGGCTCCGAAAAGCCTTGCGAGAACTCGAGGTCAGCATTCGCGATACCAGGCAGAAATTCATCCTGCATCCACTTGGGAGCCGCCAGCATCAGGACTGGAGCAACAAGACCGCCGCCGAGAGAAGCAGGCGCGCCGGCGTAGGACATGGCCTCTCGGTAGGCCAGTTGCACCTCGATTGAGGCGTCTTGCCCACCAAACTCACTGGGCCAGTGCATTGTCCACCAGCCCTTATTCACGAGCTTCTTTTCAAATTCGTTGACGGCTTCTTCAGCCTCGTCCACCTGATGGTGCCAGTTGACGAGGATCTGCATATCCCAATTGCCGGGCTCCCACTCTTTGCGGGTGAATTCAATGGCGTCTTTCTGTATCTGCTGCGCCTCAGGCGTGAATCGGAAGTCCATGTGGACAATCCCCCCTCTTGTTTATCCCACCAAGCGCCGCGTAACGACCAGCGCGCCGCCTCCCTAACTCAACCCGTGAACGATAGCATGCACGCAATGCGGCGTAAAGCCTTAGGTAGTTCACGGCGCGGGGCCTACGACGACGTACTTCCTATCCACAGTCCTATCCGCAACCGGCAGCACCTGTACGACGACCCGGGTCAGCCCAACAACCTCGCCATTCGCGTCAAAGCTGTAGTTCTCACCAATAGCGCCACTCCACGTAATCTCATACAGGCAGTCGCGAAAGCCGTCAGCGTCTCGATCATCGCCCGTCTGTCTCAGGCACTCGGCAGCTATATAGATATCGTCATACGCAGATCCCAAGTGCCACGGCAATGTCACATAGTCATAGCGATCTCTAAAATCCGCGAGGACCTGCTGTGCCTTTTCGTTATCAGGGTCGAGGTCGGCCGTGATAGCTTTCACGCCAGTTGCGGCCTCTCCGGCAATCTCCAGGGCTGTCGTCCCCACTGACACCGTTTCCGCGTAAATCGGGCCAGTATAGCCAAGCTCCCTGGCTTGCTTCATGATTGAGCCTGCTGAGAATTCAGATTGGGGAGCGATGTGTATGGCATCCGGGTTGGACTGGAAGAGTTTCGTCAGATGCACCCTAAAATCAATGGTATCTGACTGATAACGCTCGGCAGCGACCACCTGGCCGCCATGCATTTCGAATTGAGCTACTGAGGTCCGCCGAACTCCCTCCGCGTAGTCTGTGGTCTCCGTGATTGTTGCGAGTGTGCGGATTCCGTCTTCCCACAGGGCGTTGCCAGTAACAATTCCTACCTGCACATCGCTTATCTGCGTCCTGAATATATAGTCGCCGGCATTGGCAATATCAGGGTTGCTTGCAAGACCGGAGAACAGAATCACGCCGTCAGCTTCTGCCAGGGGCGCAACGGCAAGCATGGCGCCGCTACATGAGGGGCCCAGGATGATCTTCATACCATCAGCCCGAGTGAGTTTGTTGTATGCGGCGATCGCATCCTGAGCAGCGCATTTTGAATCCTCGACAACAAACTCGAGCGGGCGGCCATCAATTCCGCCTGTGGCATTAATCTCGTCGGCAGCCAACTGCTTTGCCTGGCTGGCCACTGTGCCGTACGTCTCGCCAGGACCGGTCAGCGACTCCATAACGCCAATCGTGAAAGGCTCTGCCTGTTGACCCTCATCTGCCGATGTACAAGCGAGAAGGGTAAGCGCCAGCAGAAGCAAGGAGAGAGCGACACCTATTTTCGCGAGCTTACCGATAGGGAGATTCATTTGGGAAAAGATCCGCTCAGGCCCAGCGAACTGGCCTCGTTAGTACATATCCATCATCCCGTGTGACCTGATCAGGTAAGAGGCTGTCCCTAAACTTAGTCCTTCCTATAGCGAATGAAGCTGATGCAGCGTCACGTAGACGAGCCGAGTGTTTCTCCGGGGGGAAGGCAACTACCGCCCGCTTAGAATGGTACCGATTTCGTATCGCTTCCACAGGCCCAGCTAAGTCACCATCAGCCGAGACCACAATCGCAGTATCAAATTTATCGTCTCCTGCATCACTCAGCATTTCGACGGCAATATTCACGTCTGTCATCTTTTCCTCAAATGTCCGCCGAGTTTCCCCGCAGTTATAGCATCTGACAGTCTTCGGGACAAAATATCCGTAATTAATGTGTAGGCCTTCAAGTGTATCCAGAGCTTCAAGGTAGGTGTTTTGGCGAACCGGCTTTTGGGGGTCGAGTGCCTCAGCAACCACACGGGCAGTGAAGTAGCGGACTCCCGCCAGCTCTTGCCACGTTGTGAGGAGGCTCTTGGAAAAGCTTTGGAGATCAAGCCAATAGTAACGCTGCCACCGTCTTTCTCTAAGCGCGTAGTATAAATTGAAGCCGTCGATGTAGACCATTACCCGTTCCATAGTATTCTCCCTAAAGTGAGATCGTGCCTAGTCAGGCCCGCTGACTTTCATCTGTTGACACAATTACGTCGTCGCGCTAACGTGTGTGTACCACCCCAGTGAGCGTATCACTGGGCCGACGTCCTTGCTGCGGCGGGGGCGTCTCTTTTTTGGGCTGAGCCTGCACGGCTAAAGGTCCGCTGAGAGTTTCATGGGGGAAGGTGTCGATCAATCCAAGAACGCTCGCTGAACAACCACATTCACTCGAAACGTGAATCGTCTGTCAGACTAAATCTAGTAGAAACCCCTTGGTCCCGCTCGCACTGCTTTCATGAACCGGTCATTGAAGTCATAGACGGACTCCATGACTGATTCACGGACGAACATTTTCTGCCTCTTGAATTCAAATTCCTTATGCTTCTCCTGGTCGCGTTCCCGATCTACAGCAACACGACTCCAAGCGCCAATTGACCCTGCGCCAACACTCAATACTGCCAGCCAAAAGATGGAAATTGGCTCTGTGAACACAGCCATTAGCAGAGCTATCAGGGATGCCGGTATAGCGAAACTCCAGATTTCCCCTTTGTTGGGCCACCTGAGGCGCATAATCTGTCGGTTCAACGCTGACTTCGGAGCCACCTCACTTGATGTAAGTCGTGCCTGCCGCACTGGCCAAAAATGTGGCTCCAAGATTTGCTTGGCGAATGCTCTCATTCCTTCCACATCAAGAGGGTCAGGGTCATTGTCTTCGGGTTTTCGTTCAGTGCGGACGTGAGAAACGTGTTCAGTAAGAAGATTGGCCGCCACGTCAACCAGCAAGATGTCCTTTGGGAGGTCAATCCAATAGAGGGGGCTGAGAGCACCTGATGCCCCGAGGTCTATCAGTCCTAGGAGTTCAATAACATTTCCGCTTCCTTTATCGTTATCGAGGAGTAGAGCTTCGAAACCTAGTTCCATGGTTGCCTTAAACAGGACGGCAATCAGAATCTCCTCTCTAAACGTCAGATGCCGCTCGGATGATTCAGATTCATCGAGCAGCTTATTGGCAACCCGACAGAGTGAATTCATCCCTTCCATTAGCGCGTTGATCTCACGAAGTATGTCACTCCTCTCATAGGAGACGTTGCCTTTTTCAGACAGCGGAGCCTCCCGGCAAAGTCTTACTGCTCTTTCCAGCGCCCAAGTTTCTTCGTTGGTCATGTGGACTGTACTGAGCAACCATCTATTGATTTATCGGTCAATCTACCTCGGCAGGCCCAAGCCGCGCTGGGCGATGATGTTTGGTCCTAGTGCCAGTCCTCCACCACCGCCAAAGCCTGTCGTCATGGACAGAGCGTAGTTGGTGCCGTACTTGCCGTCACCCGGCGCGCGGCTCTCCCCCTTGAGCAGTGCCCGATATGGCCCAATCGCCTTGGCAAGCGCCGGCCAGAACGTGAACTTGGCTGTCGCGAGCGCACGGTAGCCGGAAATCGCCCCCTCCGCCTGAGGCACTTCACCGTTCGCCTGCATCCACGCCACGCGATAGGCCAGCATTCGATCGGCCTCCAGCGTGATTCGTGCGTCGGCAAGGATATGTCGAATCACATCATCCTTGAGTGGAGACTCGCCATTGAACGTTATCCCCCGCATCTCCTGCAAGTAGCGGTCCAAGACTCCGATAAGCCGGGCAGCGCCGTCAATGCCCGTTCGCTCAAAGTTGAGCGTCGTCATCGCGGCGTACCAACCGCGGTTGACCTCGCCGATGATCTGATGACGCGGCACACGGACTTCATCCATAAACACTTCGTTCCAACGACGGCGGCCCAGCATGTCATACAGCGGCCGTAGGGTGATGCCGGGCATCTGGTTGCCCTCATCATCCTTGAGCTGCATGGCAAGATACGTGATGCCGCGATGCTTGGGGGCTTCCGGATCCGTGCGCACAAGTACGTGGTACCAGTTGGCGAAGTGGGAACCGGACGACCATATCTTCTGGCCGGTGACGACAAAATCGTCTCCGTCCTCTACGCCGCGCGTCGTCAGCGATGCAAGGTCCGTCCCCGCATTGGGCTCGGAGAAACCCTGCGCCCAGTTGACGGTATTGTTCTGCATTCCGGTCAGGAAGTTCTCTTTCATCCAGTCCGTGCCGTGGATCATGATTGCCCCGGCGACGTTGGCCTGCGGCTGTGAGGCTGGAGCGTTGTGGTACGCCATCTCCTCCGAATAAACGAGTTGGCGTGAGATGGGCGCGTCCTGTCCGCCGTATTCCTCCGGCCACGCCATCGTCCACCAACCGCGCTCAATCAGCTTCTTCTGGAAATCCTCTGCGTGATCGCGTGCGCCGGGATTGTCAAAGTCATACGACCACACGTTCATCGCGTAGGCGTCGTAATCCTTAGGGTCCCACTCTGTGGCAAGGAAGTCGCGCAGCTCGGTTCGAAAGGCCTCATCGGCGGGGTTAGTCGAGAAATCCATCCTGCCTCCCCTTCATCGTTCAACGATGACTTGGCGACGCCGTCACATCGACGGCACCGCATTCATGCGCGCAATGTAGCACCGCACGGGTGCGCGGTAAAGGCAGGCGGTTCCGAACTGCGGTATCCCGTCTGCTACAGAGTCGACGTCGCGCCGATGATTGTGCCCATCACAGTGAAAGTGACGACGTGATAGCCGGCGTTGATTACGAAAAGCGTGGGGGATTTTTTCTCAAAGAGGTAGGTAACGGCAAATGAGGCGGCGATGAACGCCGCGCCGACGGTTAGTCCGATGCGCAATCCTTCGAACAGAGATGCGTCGTCGCCGATAACCAGGGAGAGGACGTAGCTGGCAATGAGCAGCATGACGAACGAGCCGCCAAACATGCGAATGAGATTGCCCTGGTGGTCATCCTCCGTGAAGCCGTTCTCCCGCATCCACGGCTTGGCAAACAGGATGGGCGAGTACCAAGCGCCCCCAATCACAAACGCCACAAGCGTCGCGGCAATGATACCGATGTAGTTGAGATCCGTATTGAAATCCATGAGTTCGTATCCTTACTTCCACTGCTGACGCCCTAGTGTAGAGGAAGTGATCCTATTATTCAGTTCGAAACACGTACCGCAAGTCAAACAGGCCGTAGAGCGTGGCTGTCGTGTTTCCAAAGACATTGCGGACGGCGGAGATTCTTTCAGAGAGCGTCGTGTAGATGATCGGCACATTCTCGGCCACGATTTCCTGCGCCTCGCGGTACAACTCCACACGCTTCTGACGGTCTAGTTCCTTGCTGCCATTGATGTAAAGCGCGTCGATTTCCGCCTCCCAGTCCGTAGCAGGTTCCAACTGGTTGGGATTCCAGAGATGCAAGCCTTCGCTGCTGTGCCAGACATTTATTCCACCATGTGGTTCTGTCCCGCCCGTCAAGCCGATGACAAGTGTTTCCCAGTCGTAGGTGCTGGTTAGCTGTCCCACGATCTGCCCAAAATCGACCACAGTGTAGTTAACGTCCAATCCGATGGCTTGCATTCCCTCGTGGGCGATTGAACCGACAGCCTGCCGGACGCTATTCCCCTCATTCGTTATTAGAGCGAACTCTATATTCTCGCCGTCATCATCTTCGCGGATGCCGTCGCCGTCCCTATCGACCCAGCCCATGCTGTCGAGAATCTCGTTCGCTTTGTCGAGGCTGTATTCGTACTGCCGGACGTTCGGATTGTGAAAGTCGCCTGCGGCCGGACTGATCGACGACCACTGTGGGTAGCCGAATCCGTGCTGCGCTTCATCAATGATTCGCTCCTTGTCGATGACGTGAGCGACTGCCTGACGAAACTGGGTGTTGCTGAACCACTCACGCTTGCGAGGATCCAGGTATGGCTCATCGGTTTCAGGGTTTTGCCCGGGATTCATGTTGAATGCCAGGAAAGTCGTGCCAAAGGTGGGGCCGCGTCGATAGATCGTGAAGTTCTGGTCATCTTGCAAGGGCTCCAACTGCGCATACTCCTCCCCGAGTACTCCATGAATATCGGTCTGACCGGACAAGAAGTGGGAGAGTTCATCCTCCAACTCGGGGACGATCAAATGCACGACTCGATCCAGGTACGGGAGACTGTTGCCGTCGTTATCCGTCAGCCAATACTCAGGATTTCGCGCCATGACGACGCGCTCACCCGGAATATAGGTTTCGATGGTGAACGGCCCGGTTCCGATGATGTCTGAGGGGGCGGTGTTAATATCCCAGGTCGAATTGAACGTGCCGTCATCCACGTGCTTCTCAAGGATGTGCCGAGGGTAGATGGCCGTTCCCATGCTGCGCAGGAAGGGAGCGAACGGCTGCGGCAGGATGCACACAACGGTGTGCTCATCCACCGCCACGACGGTCATCGGGGATTCCCGCCATTCCCCCGTATCCTCCTCCTGGAAACGGAAGTGGAATGCTGGACGGGCGCTGGCGGGTATGTCGTGGTTATAGATGATGCTATTGAACGTAAACTCCACGTCGCGGGCCGTGAACGGCCTACCATCGTGCCAGAAGACATCGTCACGCAAGTGGAATGTCCACGTCATCCCGTCCTCCGACGTCTCCCAGGACCTCGCCAACGACGGTTCGACGCGACCAGTCAGCCACGAGGTTTCGGTTAGGCCCTCAAACAAGTAGGAAAGTACGCCGGATGAAGAGGCATCACTCGCAATTGCCAGGTTGAATGTCAGCGGATCGGAAATCGTGGCAATTGTCAGCTCTCCCCCATGGTTGCCGATTGCGTACTGAAACTGCTCGGCATTTGCCTTGAGTAGATCGGTAACGGAAGGCCCCGCGCTGACGTCCGTTTCGGTTAAGAGTGTCGGGGTTGCCGTAGGAGCCGGTGTTGGAGTCACGATTGCCGTAGCAGAAGGAATTGGAGTCACAATAGTGACCGCCGGGACGGATGGCGCGGCATCTGAGGTGGGAGGCGTCGGCGTTGCGTCTTCACCACAGGCCGCCAGGAGAAGTACCAGCGAAAGCGCCAAAATGAGTGGAATGCTGGTTAGTCTGAGCGACGCAGCGCGCGTCCTTTCCCGAGCCATACGCATGTATCCCTTTCACTGACTGCGTGGAATTCCGGCTCGCCCATTCCTTGGCCGGGCCGGAGCTTGCCTTTCCTGCATTGTAGAGGCGTTTCCCAACCTCCCCGCGATTCTGAGACTATGCGCCCCACAACCAAACGTACTGG
>JAPOOK010000005.1 GCA_026713485.1 Chloroflexota bacterium
CGGGGAAGCGAAGAGGCGGGCAGGGCGCTCATCATCGCGACCGCAGACCGCGACGACCCCACAGAGTTCGACGGCGCGGTGCAGGCCACGCGCTCGTGGCTAGTGAGTATGCACTTCCTTGAGGCGGGGCGTCTGCTGGTTGCCGGAGTGGTGCGCCCCAACGACGTGCTGGACAAGTCTGATGCCTTGGCAGAGGCGTATGAACTTGGAGCGAGGCTGGTCCGTGGCGAGAGCTAAAGGGCGGGGGCGGCGGGGGAATAAGCCGCTGAGTCTGCCGGAACTCTATGACCGCCTCTTTGCCGAATATGGCGAACAGCATTGGTGGCCGGGCGAGACGCCATTCGAAGTTATGGTCGGCGCGATCCTGACGCAGAACACGGCGTGGACAAACGTGGAGAAGGCGATCTCTGCGCTGCGGGAGGCCGATGTACTGAACCCGAAGGCGCTGCGGACTCGGCCACTAGAAGACATTGCCGCACTGATTCGCCCGTCCGGGTATTTCAACGCCAAGGCCCTTAAACTCCGAGCGCTCGGAGTTTATCTTGCCAGCTATGACGATGACATCGACAAAGTGTTCGCCTCCAAACCTCTCGACGAACTGCGAGAGGAGTTGCTGACTCTCCACGGGGTTGGTCCGGAGACGGCGGATTCAATGCTGCTCTACGCCGGAAACTTGCCGTCCTTCGTCATCGACGCCTACACCATCCGCGTGCTGAGTCGGCTGGGAATCATCGACCCGGACAGTAAGCCAAAATATGAGGACGTACGCGCCCGCTTCCAGGAGTCTCTACCTACGGACGTGCAGCTGTTCAATGAGTACCATGCGCTGTTCGTGGCGCATGGCAAGGACGTGTGTAAGTCTCGAAAGCCGCTCTGTTCCGAATGCGTGCTGGTAGCGTACTGCCCGGTAGGTAGCAGCGTTACGGCTTAGGTTTGCGTTTCGGGGATTAGGGGTTCCCGCGAAAGCGGAAATAACGGAGCGGATTAGTCAGTGCGGCGTTCGTCACCGATTGGGTAAACGTCCGTCAGGAACTGATAAAAGTCCGAATCGAGCGGAACAACAAGGGTTGTGCCTTCGTCGAGGGAAACTTCATATGCTTCAAGAGTTCTGACGAAGTTGTAGAATTCGCGGTCGGTGTCAATGGCTCGCCCCTGGATTCCGATGGCTTCCGCTTCACCCTCACCGCGAATGGTCTGTGCGCGCTCATTGGCCTCCGCGAGAATCTGGGAGCGCTGCAGATCGGCTTCAGCCTCAATCTTGGCCCTCTCCTCTTCACCTTCGGCGCGGAAGCGGTTGGCGATTCGTGTTCGCTCTGAGCGCATGCGGTCGTAGACGCTGCTGGCAACCTCCGGCGGGAAGTCTGCTCCGACGATGCGCACATCTACAACGGACATGCCAAATTCTTGTGCCTTGATGTTGCTGCGCTCTGTGACGTTGCGCATGAGCGACTCACGGTTATCTCGGATGACTTCAATCTGATCGTTCGTGGCGACTTCCTCGCGGATTTCAGAGGAGATGATAGCCTCCAACCTGCCGCGAGCGCCTAACTCAGTGCGGACGACCTCGAAGAACTGCCGGGCGTTAATGATGCGGTAACGGGCGTAGGAGTCGATGATGAGAGCCTTCTTCTCGGCGGTGAGGAATTCGGACGGCTCCGAGTCAAACCGCAGCAGGCGCTTTTCTATCCGGTGTACAGACTCAATGAACGGCGTCTTGAAACGGAGGCCGGGTTCGGTGGCCTCACGTCGATACTCTCCGAGGCGGGTAATGATGACCTGTTCAGTCTCGTCGACGACATACACGCTCTGACTGAGAACAATAAGGAGGGCGCCGCCCACCAAGACGAGGGCAATAGTGACCAGTCGCTGTATGTTCGGGCGTGCGGCGGGCTGCTGCATGACTAGGCCCCCGTCGTTCCCTGGTCGGTCAGCGGCAGGAACGGCAGAACGTTGGCGCCGATTTCATCGTCGACGACGATAACTTCGACCCTCGGGAGGATACGCTCCATCATTTCGATATAGAGGCGGCGACGTGTTGCTTCGGGGTGATTGCGGAACTCTCGCAGTCGCTCAAGGAACCGACTGGCACTACCTGTTGCCTCACGTACGCGCTCCACTTTGAAAGCTTCGGCAGCCTGAACGACGCGAGCGGCCTCACCTCGTGCTCTGGGAACAATGTCTTCCCGATACGCCTCACCTTCATTGATGAATCGGGCGCGGTCCTCGCGGGCGCTGATGACGTCCTTGAACGATTCCTGTACTTCGTCGGGCGGCTGTACGTCCTGCAACTGCACGTTAATGACCATGATTCCGGTGCCATAGTCATCCAGCAGCCGCTGCAAGAGCTGTTGCGTTTCAACTTGAACGACTTCCTTGCCGGTTGTCAGCACATCATCAATGGGTCGCTGCCCCACGACCTGCCTGAGTGCTGAGGCCGTGGCGTCTCGCAGTGTATCCCCGTCGGGGCGTCCACCCTCAGACGGATCCTTGACATTGAAGAGGAATGCGCCGGCGTCACGGATACGGTATTGGACAACCAACTGAGCATCGACAAGGTTCTCGTCGCCGGTGATCATGCGTGACTCGGCAGACCTCTGAACCGAGCCCTCACCGGAACCTATCTCTCCGACACTTCGGAATCCAAGTTCCATGCTCTGGACGCGCTGAATGCTCAACACGTCCTGGCGCTCCACAGGCCAGGGAACATGCCAGTGGAGTCCCTCAGTCTGCTGATTACCATTCCAGTTACCGAAAGTTCGGACGATGGCAACTTCTCCGGGGTTGACGATGTAGATACCGGAGCCAAGCCACACGAGGACGATGACTGCAAGAAGAATTCCGCCGATGCGGCCGATAGGCATAGCAGGGCGCTGTCCGTCTCCATCCGCAGCAGGGCGTCTTGGGGGACCCTGGCTGTCGCCTGAGCCGCCACCCCTCAATCGGTTGATCAGGTCACGAATTGGGCGCAAAAGCTCATCAAGCTCGCTCTCACCCTCTCTGCGGGGTTGTCGCTGATAGCCCATGACGCGTGGTAACCGCACTAGAGGGTACGTCCCGCGCTTGCCGAGAAAAACAAAGTGAACACTTTCACGCTCCCATTATAAGCAGATTGGGAGCGTGAAAGGGGAGATTGCACGCCTTGAAGATCCTGCTTCTTGAAGGATTTGAGGCTAGCCGGACTTGGAGTCTTCTGGAGCGGCAGCGGCGGACTCCGGCTCGTCGATGGTCTGAACGATCATCTCTGAGAGATCAAGAACACGCATGGTCTCGTCCTGGCCGGTTACGCGCACACCATCCTCAAACATCTGGGCGCAGAACGGGCAGGCGACGGCGATGACATCGGCGCCCGCCTCAATGGCGTGCCGTGTGCGTCGGTGGTTGATCTTCTCATTGCCGGGGCCGTCTTCCATCCACATGTGTCCGCCACCCGCGCCGCAGCAAAACGCGCGGTTGCGGTTCATCCCCATCTCCGTGACCTTGTCGACGCCAGGGATGGCGTCCGCGACTTCACGGGGCGCGTCGTAGACGCCGTTGTGCCTGCCGAGGTAGCAAGGATCGTGGTACGTGACGGTGCCAAACGTCGGCCCCTGTCTGGTCTGATCAAGCGTAAGTCTGCCATCCGCGACGAGACTCTGGAGATACTGCGTGTGGTGCATCACCTGGTAATTGCCGCCAAACTCCGGGTATTCGTTCGAGAGGGTGTTGAAGCAGTGCGGGCAGGTTGTGACGATTGTCTTGACGCCGTAACGGTCCAGCGTCTCCACGTTCTGCATGGCCTGCAGCTGGAAGAGGTATTCCATGCCGATGCGGCGAGCGGGGTCGCCGGTGCAGGACTCTTCGTCGCCGAGGATGGCGAACTTGATTCCGGCGTTAATGAGGATGCGACCGGTTGCGCGTGCTATGCGCATGGAGCGGTCCTCCATGGAAGCGGCGCAGCCGACCCAATACAGGACTTCCAACTCCTCCGGCTTTTCTACCTCGGATATGAGCGGGACGTCGAGCCCCTCGGCCCATTCCGTTCGCGTGCGGCTCATGCCGCTCCACGGGTGTCCTCGTGTTTCGAGGCTACGCAGCGCCGCCTCTGCTGTCTCTGGCAAGCGTCCCTCGTTCATAACCAGAGCGCGGCGCATCTCAACAATTGTCGGGACGTGTTCGATAAAGACCGGGCAGGCCTCCATGCAGGCGCCGCACGTGACGCATGACCAGAGGTCTTCTTCGTCGACGACCTCACCGGCCGGAGCCATGATGAGCTCCTGATCCACTTTGGACTCGTCACCACCCGCCTTGTACAGGGCATTGCCGTAGGAGCCGACGTATCCCTTAAGGTTCTGGATGACCATCATCGGCGAGAGGGTCTTGCCGGTGATATTGGCAGGGCAGTTGTCCGTGCAGCGGCTGCATCGCGTGCAGGCGTCGCCGTCCATGAGCTGTTTCCATGTGAAATCGGTCAGCGTTGCCGCGCCGAAGGTCTCCCGGGTTTCAAGGTTGGGGATGGCCTGCAGCTTGCCGCGTGGCTCAAGGTTGCGGAAGAACCAGTTGGCGGGAGAAATCCACGTGTGGCTGAACTTGGACAGCGTGAATGCGGCGTACAGCAGGGAACCCAGGACGGTGGCCGAGTGCGCCCACCAGATGCCCCGATAAAGCGTTTCCGCCGTGTCTGCACGGATGCCGACGAATTCGTAGAAGAATGCGGCGAATGCAAAGCCGCCGGGCGACCAGATTGCCCAGTCCGGATGGTCAAGATACTCGATGCCAAATGAGGTCTCGCCCAGCTGCCTGAGCCCCTCAAGTCCGAAGCCCTGGAAGATGAGGATGATGGCGAGTGTCAGGATGATCTTGTCATCAAGGAGTCCGGGTGAGTGTGGTTTTCCAATAGCTGAGCGGCGGAAGATTGCCATGGTGAGTCCGGCAAGGGCCATGAGTCCGCCGATGTCCCATGCAAGCGAGGAGTAGAGGTACCAATTGCCGATGGGCCACTCCAACACTCCCTGGTGTTCGAGCGGGTAGAGGAACTCTTCTTCGATGGTGCCAACAGCGGTTCCAAGGAAGAGCATGGACGCGCCCCAGAAGATGAGCAGGTGCATGAATCCGCCGTAGCGGTCTCGCAGGAATTTCTCATGGCCGTACCCCTGAGTAACGAGGAGACGGGCGAACGCGAATCCGCGCGTGATGGGGTTGCCGAGTCGGTCTGCCGGCTGGCCTAACTTCCAGAGTTGAGCACGCTCATAGAGCTTGTAGAAGATGTAGGCGACCGTGAGACCGGCAAGCGCGAAGAGGATCCACTTGAGGTCGCCTATCGTCCAGAGAAATTCCTTTTCAGGAGTCACTGTGCCGCCCCTCCCGCCCAGTTTCGGCTGTTCCGGTCGCCGTTCGGGGAAGTATAGCACGGGGTAGGGGAATTCCGGGTTGGAAACCGCCGTTCACGTGGTGCCCGCCACGTTTGTGCAATTTGACACTATTCAACGCAGAATGCTATACATTTATTGCCTCCAGATGCTGGGGGCGTTCCCATGTAAGAAGGGTTTTTTGGGGGTATGAATGCGCATCATCGTTACCGTTAAACAGGTGCCTGATCCGGAGGCGCCGCAAAGCTCATTTACGGCGGATCGGGCGGCCAAGAGAGTGGCCGTTGCGTCAAGCGTGCCGGCGGCCGTGAGCGACTATGACAACTATGCGACGGAGGCGGCGCTTCGCATCAAGGACGCCGATACCGACTCAACAGTCAGCGTCGTAAGTCTCGGAGAGAGTCACGTGCTGGACGTGATCAAGCGGCCGCTTGCGATGGGCGCAGATGATCTTTTCCTGGTGCAGGACCCTGATCTGCCGAATGGCGATCCGGTAACTGTTGCTGCGGCGCTTGCGGCAGCTATTCGCAAGATTGGCGATTTCGATTTGATTCTCTCCGGCAGGCAGTCTTCCGACCTTGACCAGGGAATTGTGGCGACTGCTCTGGCAGCGATCCTCGATATTCCCGTTCTCACAAACGCGATTGCAATTGAGGCCAGCGGGGATGAAGTGCAGATTGCCCGCATCGTTGATGACGGCATCGACACGGTGGCGGCGCGACTGCCCGCACTGGTTACGGTGTCCAACGAGCTCGGTCAGCCCCGGTACGCGACGATGCGCGGCATCATGGCGGCCCGCCGAGTAGATCCAACGGTGTGGGGCAAGGGAGACCTTGAGGCGATGGACGCGGCCGATCCGTTCACGCAGGTCGTTGACCTGTTCGCGCCTGAGAAGTCATCCAACGTCGAGATGATTGAGGGCGAGACACCGGCTGAGGCGGCCAAGGCGTTGGCGCTGCGATTGCGTGAAGAGCGCCTGATTTAGACCGGCCCAAGACAGAGATAATTCCGAATCACGGAACGAGAAGGAGAACAACAAATGGCCGGTGAGAACGGCATTCTGATAGTTGCGGAGACGGGCGCTGACGGCTCATTGAGCTCAATCACGAACGAGTTGATGTCGGCGGCGCAAGGTCTGGCGGCGGACTTGGGCGAGCCGATTTCGGCTGCGCTCATCGGGAACGGCGTGGGAGACCGGGCGCAGGACATCATCAATCTGGGTGCGGATACCGTTTACCAGGTGGACGGCGACCAATTCGCCAGCTACCTGAACGAGACATACACCCCGGCAGTCATTGCCATCGCGCAGCAGGCGAACCCGCGCATCATCCTGATTGGCCACACGCCGAACGGGCGTGATCTTGGGCCGTATCTCGCGGTACGCCTACAGACAGGTATCGCGTCTGACACGTCCGGGTTGAGCATCGCAGACGGTCAACTGCAAGCAGCGCGATCCGTAGCGGGCGGCCTGTTCCGACAGGTTGTTTCGTTCCCGAAGATGCCGGCCATTGCGACGGTTCACATGAAGGCGTATGACGGCGCGGAGCCGCAGAGCGGTCGCTCCGGCAACGTGGTCAATGTTGACGTTGGCCTGGACGCTTCGTCCGTGCGCTCCCGGTTCGTCAAGCACGCGGACGCGCAGATTGAGGGCATCCGTCTTGAGGACGCGACGATCGTTGTGACCGGCGGGCGTGGCATGGGTGATGAGGCCGGTTTCAACGAACTCTACAAGCTCCAGGCATTGCTGCCGCAGGCCG
The DNA here is from genome assembly GCA_026713485.1 of Chloroflexota bacterium. Taxonomy (GTDB): domain Bacteria; phylum Chloroflexota; class Dehalococcoidia; order UBA6926; family UBA6926; genus VXMO01. The sequence goes on from JAPOOK010000005.1 coordinate 7,103, forward strand.
CGGTTGGCGCGACACGCGCGGCGACGGACTCCGGTTTCTGTGAGCAAGATCTGATGATTGGCATCACGGGGCGCGTTGTCTCCCCGGATGTCTACATCGCGATTGCATTGTCCGGCGCGAGCCAGCACATGGCGGGCTGCTCCGGCTCCAAGAACATCGTGGCAATCAACCGCGATCCTGAGGCGAATATCTTCAGTGAGTCGCGCTTCGGTGTCGTTGGGGACTACAAGCAGGTTCTGCCGGCGCTCATCGAAGAAGTTCAGAAGCTGATGCAGGGCTAAACGGCCCATCGTTTCGTTACGACGAAAAATCGGGGCGGCTGAAGAGCCGCCCCGATTTTCGTTTTGCTGGTCTTGTGAGAGTGCTAGCTCTCTGCGCTGCCGTCGATGATCTTTTGGGCAAGGTGCTGCGGCACCTCCTCGTAGTGAGAGAAGCGCATGGTGTATGAGGCGCGGCCCTGTGTCATGGAGCGGAGCTCGGTTGAGTAGCGGAGCACTTCAGACATCGGCGCCTCAGCCTGCACCGTGGTGACCTCGTTCTCTGTCGTCATGCCCTGCACGTGGGCGCGCTTGGAGTTGAGGTTGCCAATCACATCACCGGTGAAGTCGTCCGGAGTAATTACTTCCAGCGTCATGACGGGCTCAAGGAGGACGGGCTGCGCCTGCTGGATGCCCTGCTTGAGGGCAGTGGACGCGGCGATCTTGAATGCCATTTCCGATGAATCGACAGCATGGAAACTGCCGTCCACGAGCACGGCGCGCACATCGACGATCGGGAAATGAGCGACCGCCCCCTCCGGCAGCGTTTCACGGATGCCCTTCTCGACGGCGGGGATGAAATTCTTGGGTACAGAGCCGCCGACGACCTTCTCGCCGAACTCAAAACCGTCGCCGCGACTAAGCGGTTCCAACTGAAGAACAACGTGGCCGTACTGACCATGGCCACCGGTTTGCTTCTTATGCTTGTATTCGGCACGCGTTGAGACACGGATCGTCTCACGGTAGGGCACCTTGGGGGTGCCGGTCTCCACTTCCACGCCGAACTTTCGGGCCAACTTCTGAACGGCAACATCGATGTGGGAATCGCCGAGGCCGGAGACGATGATTTCATGCGTGTCGCTCTCGCGGGTCATCGTGAGGCTTGGGTCCTCCTCGAGCAGCCGCGCGAGGGCAGGGCCCATCTTGTCCTGGTCCGCCTTGGTCTTGGCCTCGACGGCCACGCTGAAGATCGGCTCCGGGAACTGGATGGCTGGGAGAACGATGCCTGCTTCACGCGTTGACAGCGTGTCGCCGGTGCGTGTTACGCCGAGCTTGGCGACCGCGCCGATGTCTCCCGGGGCGAGGCTGTCCGCGTTGGCATGATCTTTGCCAATGGGAATGATGATCTGCGCGATGCGCTCCTGCTCATTGTGGGCGGTGTTCCAGGCGTGGCTGTTGGTTTGCATGGCGCCGGATTGCACGCGGAAGTAGGACAGCTTACCAACGAACGGGTCCGCCGTGGTCTTGAAGATGAGGGCCGCGAGCGCGCCGTCCGAGTCCGGGGTGATTGTCGCCTCTTCGCCGGAAGCAGTCTGGGCAGAAGGTGCGTCCACATCCGCAGGGCTCGGCGCCAGGTTTGCCAAGACATTCAGCAGGGCATCCGTGCCCGCGCCTGCCTGGCCCGACGCCGCGAGCACCGGGAAGACATCGCCCGACGTGACACCTGCCCGAAGGGCGGCAAGCAATTCCTCGTCCGTGATGTCCTCCCCCTCCAGGTACTTGGTGGCGAGGTCATCATCCGCTTCCGCCGCGGCCTCAATGACCTGCTCTCGGTAGGAGTCGATGTCGACGCCCATGTCGTCCGTCACGTCCGATTCCGTGCCGTCCTCCAAGTACGCCTTTTTGTGTAGCACATCGACCACGCCGCGGAACGAATCACCCGCGCCGACGGAAACGATGGCGGGAGCGCAGCCGTTTCCGTAACGATTGCGAAGCATCGACAACATGGCGTCATAGTCTGCGTTCTCGCGGTCCATCTTGCCGAGGACGATCAGGCGGGCGAGGCCGCGCTCTGATGCTCTCCTCCATGCGGCGTCCGTGCCGACCTGCGGGCCGGTGGATGCGTCGATTGCGATGAGGGCTGAATCCGCGACAAGCAAGCCGCTGAGCATCTCGCCAATGAAGTCCATATAGCCGGGCGTGTCGAGGATGTTGAGCTTCTTGCCGGCCCATTCAACGGGCAGGACGGAGAGGTTGACGGATCCGCCGCGGCGCTCCTCTTCGGGTTCGAAGTCGGAGGCCGTGGTGCCGTCCTCGATCTTCCCCATTCGACTCAGCGCGCCAGACCGAAACAGCAGGCGCTCCGCGAGCGTTGTCTTGCCGTCCCCGTTGTGTCCCAGGAGCACGATATTGCGAATGTCGGATGTCGAGTAGTTCTGCATTCTCCTCCCCCCAACTGCCGGTCTGCCTGGCGGCGACCGGGTGATTTATCGAACCATTCTACGGCAGGGCGCGCAGTGTCTCAATGCGCCGCGCCTATACTGGCCACATGGGTCCCGTTCGCGCGTTGCCCCTCCGAATAGCAATTCTCGCTGCGGCGGTTCTTGGGGCGTTGATGGCGCTGCCAGGGTGCGTCGCGCCCGCGGGGGACATCATTGCCGGAGTCCGGGCGTCCGCAGCGCATGACAGCTTCAACATCGCGGTGTGGGAGCTGCGTCATGCCTCAGACATCGTTGCGGCGCTCAACACACCTCCCGAGAATCCGGACGCCATCGACGAGTATTTCGAGATGACTGCACGACTCCGTGAGGTGACGGGCAGGGCAGAGTGGCTGTTGGCAAACCGTCCTGCCGATGATCCCGAACTGCTTGAGGCGTTGGAACAAGAGGAAACTATCGAACGCGACCTTGAGGATATTCGGGCGCGGGCGACGCTGGCTCTGCGCGGGCTGACGATGAACACGATGCGAGAGGCAGGTCTGGTCTCGGATCCGCCCGTGCTGGGCGACATAGTCTTTCCTCCGGTTTCGTTCGTGATGGAAAATTTGCCGCGGGTGGTGATTGTGTCGCCGCGCGACCGAATCACATTGATGGAATCGGTGCCGTTACGGCCGGACATCTCGACGGAAGAGATTCGCCGACTGGAACAAGCGCTGTCAGATAGAGGGCTCTCGGCGCTTGTCGTGAACATCGGTGGGATGGGAACGTATCCGGCGCTGGTCAAGGCAACGTCCACGCGTGAATTCACCGTTCGGACGATTCTGCATGAATGGGTCCATCACTATCTATTCTTCCATCCGCTGGGGCAACGTTATGCAGCGGGCGGGGATATGACAACAATCAATGAGACGGTGGCGAACATGGTGGCGGCGGAGACGGGGGCGTTGGCCCTGGATCAGCCGCCGCCGGTGTTCCGTGTGCCGGAGCCGCCCACGGAGACGCATCGCGATCCGGGTGTGTTTGAGTTTGGGGCGTACATGAGGGAGACGCGCGTGGAGGCTGAGCGACTGCTTGCGAACGGTTTAGTCGATGAGGCGGAGACCTACATGGAGGAGCGGCGCGTCCACTTGAATGAGATGCACGGTTATGCGATTCGGAAGATCAACCAGGCGTATTTCGCGTTTCATGGGAGCTACGCGGACTCGCCGGCAGGAGGAACAGTCAGCCCGATTTATGGGCAGCTGATCGAGGTGCGGAATCAGGCGGGGTCTGTGGCCGAGTTTCTGAGGACAGTCCGTGAGATCAAGAGCCCTGCAGACCTGGAGCAGTTAGCGGGGGCTGGGTAGGGTGAACGTTGGGTCATCCTCGAAGATGCTCCTTCTTTCGATGAGGCGACCGCGAAGGTATTCGCGAACAATCTCGTAGAGCAAAGTGCTGCATGGCATGTTCTTTTCCTCCGCAAGGTGACGCGCGGTCTTCATGTCCGAGTCCGAGAGGCGCAAGCTAACCCGGTGGTGTCTCCGAAGTGCGTTTCGTGCCGCCATCCGGGCTGCTTTCGATTGCTCGTCTGCGTCGCGACTAGGGACCATCTCGCCTTTCTCGAAGGCCGCCATTATCTCCCGCTCTTCTTCGTCAAGGCCATCCATGATGGTCTGCCATTCCTCTTCGGTGTAGCGTTCCTGGCCCGGTTTGGATTCGCTCATCGTATTCGCCTCCTGCCGTGCTACGCGCCCATCGTCTCTGAATGACGGGCAATTCAAATGGAAAGTCCCCGCGGCGATGAGCGCCGCGGGGACCGGTTTTCTTGAGGTTTCGGGCGCTTGTGCCCGAGAGTCTTTGTATCCGGTTTACGTGACGGTGAACTCGCTCCACATGCCGAGCTGGTAGTGGGTGGCCACGTTGCAGAGAAGCATGTACTCGCCTGCGTCGAGGTTCACGGTAAGCTCGTCCGAGCCGTCTGCAGGTAGGTCGGCCTCAAGCAGGCTGCCGAGAACCGTGCCGACTCCGTCGACCATGTTGCCGCTCTCAGAGATTAGACCGGCCTCTGTGGGCAGGTCAGTGAGGTCTGCGGCCATGCCGGCCTCATTGAGCTTGACGACCTTGAACTCATGCGCGATCAGGCCCACGTTCGAGACATCGAACGTCACCGAGCCCGTGGCAATCGACCCTGGGGAGGCAACCATGGTGTATGTGCCGCCCTGGTCATCCATTGAAATTGCGACCGTATTGCTGCTGCCGCTTGATCCGCCCCCGTCATCGCCATTGCCGCCGTTGCCTCCACAGGCAATCACTCCAAGTGAGCCAACGATAAACAGAAGACCAACAAGATAAACAAGAGACCTGCGCATGTCTTTAGGAATCCCCCTTTTGATACGTGCTTTAGTGCGTATTGTCAGCTTGTTAAATGTATCACATTTGAATACGGACAGGGCGTGTGAGGAACGCGTTCAGGCTGCTTTATCGAGGGACGGGCATAGCGTAGGATGAATTGATGCTGATCAATCAGTCTGTCTCAGGGTCGGCGCTGCGGGCGAGCGGACTCGCGTATTGGGAACTGCTCAAGCCGCGCGTAACGATCCTCCTGACGTTCCTGGGCGCCGCCGCCGCCGTCATCGCTTCAGGTGCAGATCCGGCGCAGTCGGGCAGGGTGGCGTTGATTACATTGGCCGTCTTCCTTGGGAGCGGCGGGTCGAACGGGCTGACAAATTATCTTGATAGGGCGCTCGATGCGCGTATGTACCGGACGCGCGGACGGAGCATCCCGAGTGGCCGCATCGTTTCGGCGGAACGCGGCCTGTACTGGTCGGCCGGGTGGGTGCTGGCAGGAGTCATGCTAGCGTTCCTGGTGCATCCGCTGGCGGCGCTGGCGGGGGCGACGGGCACGCTCGCGGCAATATCGTTCCGCAAGACGGAGGCGACGCATTTTTTGGGCGGCGTCTCGAGCGCTGCGCCGGTGGCGGCAGGTTGGTTGGCGATGGACCCATCGTTAAGCCCGACAATCGGACTGTTGGGCGCATTCGTCGGCGTGTGGGTGATCCATCACGTGTGGGCGATTATGTTGTTCTATCGGTCGGATTATCTGCAGGCGGGAGTAGATATCTTTCCGCTTCGGTCAGCATGGCGGAGCGCACGGCCGCTGTTCCTATCGTTGGCTGTATTGCTGGTTGTTTTAGTGGCGGCGATGGGCTTCGTGGCGGAACAGGGCATCGTGTACTGGGTGATGGCGGGCGGATTCGCGCTCTACAACATCTGGGGGACGATGCAGCTGGAGCAGGAGTCCCTTAGTCCCGCCGTTCAACGCCGCCGCTTCAAGACGGCATCGTACAGTTTGCTGTGCGGCGTGTTCACGGCCTTGTTGGTCACGACTGTGTTGACCGCAGTACAGTGAGCCTCACCTCTTAACCGATCTTCGGAATCGCATGACAACGTCCACTCCGTATTTCCGTGTGACGAGCCCGGGCGAATCCCTCGTGCCGGGTCCGCGAACCGGTGTCCTCATCACGCCTCATGGTGAGATTCAGACACCTGCTTTCCTGCCCGTGGCCACGCAAGGCAGTGTGAAGGCATTGTCTCCGTCTGACGTGGTCTCGTTGGGCGGACAGGTGGTGATCTGCAACGCGTATCACCTTGCTCTCAGGCCGGGCGTGGACTTGATTGAACAGGCGGGCGGGCTGCACGGGTTCATGGGATGGGATCGACCTATCGCGACCGACTCCGGCGGCTTCCAGATGACTTCGCTGGCCCACCGACTTCGTATCTCAGACGAGGCGGTTACGTTTCTTTCCCACATCGACGGGACTCAGTTCCACCTGTCACCGGAATCCGCAGTGGCGCTGCAGGAACGGTTGGGCGCGGACATGATCATGTGTCTCGATCAGCCGCTGAATTACGGCGTTGATAGGGACGGGGTTGAGCGCGCATTGGTTCGCACGCATCTGTGGGCGGAACGTTCAGCGCGCGCGCACCGCCCGGAAATGGGACTGCTGTACGGCATCGCGCAGGGCGGAACAGAAGCGGATCTTCGGGAAGAGTCATCACGGTTTATCGCCGCGCTTGACGGGACGCAGGGAATAGCGATCGGCGGTTTGAGCCTCGGTGAGCCGAAGGATGTGATGTGGGAAATGGTGGACGTTTCCATGCCGCTGCTGCCGGTGCACAAGCCACGACACCTGTTGGGTGTGGGTTCCCCGGAGGACATCGTTGAAGGCGTTGCGCGGGGCATCGACACGTTCGACTGCGCGCTGCCGACACGAGTGGCGAGGAACGGGGCATTGTACACGCCGCAAGGTCGGGTGGATATCCTGAACGCGCGGTACATGAAGGATCTGGGGCCGGTGATGGAGGCCTGCGACTGCGAGACCTGCGGGACACACTCCGCGGCGTATCTTCAGCATCTGTTCAAGGCGAAAGAGTTACTCGCGTATCGGCTGGCGAGCATCCACAATCTGCGATTCATTCATCGCCTGTTTGATGACGCGCGATCTGCCATCACAGCAGGGACATATGAGCAGTTCAGGCGGGATTTCCACGCCGCATACGCGCCTAGTGACGCTGCGGCGCGGGAGGAGCAGCGCGGCCTGTGGCTGCGTTCACAACAGGCGCGCGAACAGGCGAATCTGCCTGACGAATGGGAGTCGGATCCGGGGCTGGACTAGATGTGGCGGGATAGTGGAGGTTAGCCGCCGGCGACGGCGGGGACAATGCTAACCTCGTCGCCCTCATTGAGGGGCGTTTCGAGGCCGCTGAGGAACCGGACATCCTCGCCGTTCACGTAGATATTGACGAACCGGTGGAGTTCCCCCTCGTCGTTGAAGAGGCGCTCTTTGATTCCGGGGAAGCGCTCATTGAGGATCGCGAGCGCGCCATCAAGCCGATCACTGCTGGCTTCAATCTCATCGACGCCATCCGTCACGCGCCTCAGGGGCGTGGGAATCTTGACTGTGACCGACATAGACAACTGGCTCCTTTGATCTTGTTTGTGTGTTCTCTTTGCGAGAGTGGACTTGCCACGTACGCATGGCGTTTCTATAACTATAGCGGAACGGCTGAGGCGTTGGCAGTCAGCCCTCGATGACGTCCCCGGGGACGGGGTCGACGCGGACGCCCTTTGACGTCACCCAACTTATGCCGCGGTCGACTTCATCCTGAGCGCCTTCGAGTTCCAGGACGACCCAGCCCTGGTCCTCTTCCACGTTGGCGCGGCGGATGTTTGTGACCAATTCAAATTCGCGTCCCAGAGACCAGATGATGGGCTCCTGGATGAGCTCCGATGCAAACGTGAACCGAACCCGAACCTTGGCCATGATTACCCCCATAAACCCCTGTTATTCCGGTTTGACGTCGAATCAGGCGGGATGCGGTTAGGCATCCTCGGCCTTGATGGCGTCTTCGAAGTCGCGCAACGAGGCATTGATATTGACGGTCTGCGCCACGTCCTGAACCGCCTCCTGCGTCTTGAGGCCGTTGCCGGTGATATAGGCGACGGTCACCTCATCCTTCCCGATGAGGCCTTTGGCAGCCAGCTTGCGGAGGACGCCAATGGTGACACCACCGGCAGTCTCGGCAAAGATGCCCTCTGTCTGGGCGAGGAGCTTCATGGAATCGACGATCTCCTCGTCATTGACGGCGTGACCAGTGCCTTCGCTGTCCTCGATAACCTTGAGGGCGTAATAGCCGTCGGCGGGGTTGCCGATGGCGAGCGACTTGGCAACGGTATCGGGCCGGACAGGACGAATGTCCTTGATGCCGGCATCGTAGGCGGACACGATGGGCGATGAGCCTTCCGCCTGGGCGATGTGCATCTTCGTGTTCGGCTTGCTGATTATGCCGATGTCGTGGAGCTCGTTGAGGCCCTTCCAGATCTTGGTGAACATGGAGCCGGAAGCGGCAGGAACGATGGCATGATCAGGCGCCCGCCAGCCGAGTTGCTCCGCGGCCTCGTAACCCAGCGTCTTGGAGCCCTCCGAATAGTAGGGGCGCACGTTGATGTTGACGAACGCCCAGCCGTAACGATCCGCGATCTCCGAGCAAAGTCGGTTCACATCGTCGTAGCTGCCGTTGACGGCGACCAGGGTAGGGCCGTAGATGGCCGCGCCTACAACCTTGCCGAGTTCGAGATCGGCAGGGATGAAGACGTAGCACCTGATGCCGGCACGGGCCGCGTGAGCGGCAACGGAACCGGCGAGGTTGCCTGTGGAGGCGCATGCAAGAGTGTCGAAGCCAAAATCACGGGCGGCGGTGGCGGCAACTGAAACGACGCGATCCTTGAAGGAATAGGTCGGGTTGACGCAGTCGTTCTTGAGATAGAGTTCGTTCAGCCCAAGGGCCTTGCCGAGCCGATCCGCCTTGATTAGAGGCGTGAGGCCGGCGTTGATGTCGACACGATTCTCCGGATCGGCGGGCAGGAGTTCAGCGTACCGCCACATGGAGGGGGGGCCGTTCTTGATGGACTCACGGGACATGACGCGGGCGATGGCGTCGTAGTCGTACTGAACCTCGAGCGGTCCGAAACAGAAGTCACAGACGTTGACGGGCAGGAGCTCGGATTCTCGCGAGCACTCCTTGCATCTGAGCGCTGTCGTGTAGGGCATTCAGTTTTCCCTCAAGTCTGTATGGACACGCCGGCCTGCGAATTAGAGACGGCCCGACTGAACTATTGTAGCAAGGGGAAGGTAGGGTGGGGTGTCGCTAGCGCGGTGGTGAGGCGAGTACACGCCGCTCACATCAATGCGAATCAGAATGTTCTGACGTCGTCGTCGAACCACTTCATGAGCAGAGTGTTTAGCGAACCGTCGTCTTTCATTTCTCCGATTGCGTTGTCCAGCTTGTCACGAAGTTCGTTGTCGTCTTCTCGCAGCCCGATTCCGATGCCCACGTCAAGGAACACTGACGGCCCTACGGTAGCCAGTTCCCCTCCGTTCTGCCTGACGATCTCATGGGCGAATTCTTCGTCGAACATCGCGGCATCGACCTCGCCATCCAAGACGGCTTCAATGATCTCCTCTACGGAATCGAATTCGACCAGTTCAACACCGGCTCCCGACAGGTAGTCAGAGTGGACCGTCTGCACGAAGGCAGCGACAGTGCCGTTTACCACCTCATCAGTCGCGCCGCTCAGGGCAACGTAGAGTGACGGAGCAGGCGGGAAGTACGGCTGTGTGAAATCGATGATCTCGTCGCGCTCATCCGTGATACTCATGCCAGCCATGATGGTGTCGTACTGGTCGTCCAGGAGATTCGGAATGATCGTCTCCCAATCGTTGGTGACCCAGGTGCATTGGAGGTCGGCGCGGCGGCATAGCTCGTCGCCGAGTTCTCGTTCGAATCCGTCTACTTCACCTGCATCGTTGACAAAACTGAAGGGAGGATAAGCGCCTTCGGTTCCCATCCGGACGGTCTCTTCTTCCCCGTCACAGGCCACGGCAGCGACCGCTATGAGAGTGAGTACGCCTATGATCAACGCCGTAAGAGCCAGTCGATTTAGACGTGCCATGTTGCTAATCACCATGTCAAAAGAAAAGGGGAGGCCTGTGCAACAGGCCTCCCCTTTTTGAGCTGCGTTTCGTTGTGGCGAAACTACCGATTCTGCCAGTTGGGCGCTCGCTTCTCTGCGAAGGCGAGCGGGCCCTCCTTGGAGTCCTCGGAGCCGCCGACGATGCGGTTGACCCAGCCGCTGAACTGGTAATGCTCGTCGATGAACAGGTTGCGCCAGAACTGCGCGGTGGCCTTGACGCCCTGTACGGCGATCGGCGCGTTCTCTGCAATCATCTTGGCAATCTCAACGGCGCGGGGCAGGAGCTGGTCAGGCTCGACAACCTCGTGAACGAGGCCGATGCGCAGGCACTCCGCCGGCGAGATGCGATCCGCCGTCAGGCCGATGTACATGGCCTCACCGACGGGAACGAGTCGCGGCATAAGGTGCATGCCGGAGCCGGGCATGATTCCTCGCTTCACCTCGAACAGGCCCATGTAGGCTTCCGTGGAGATGATGCGAATGTCACAGTCAATTGCGCGCTCAGTGCCGCCGCCAACCGCGAGGCCGTTGATGGCCGCGATGAAGGGCTTGGGCGAGCGGGCGAACTGGAAGAGGGAGCCCGTGGGGCCGACTCCGCCGCCGCCGGAGATCTGGAACAGGCGGCGCGCCCGCTCCTCTGCGTCGATCTCGCCTTTGTCGTAGGCCTCATTGACCTCAGCGGTTCGCGTGTTGCGATCGGACATTTCGCGCAGGTCTGCGCCCGCGGAGAATGCGCGGCCGTTTCCGGTCACGATACCGACCCACATGTTGCGGTCGTTATTGAAATCATGGAGCGCAATCTGCAGCTCCTCGTTCATGCTTCCGCCCATGGCATTCAGCCGGTCAGGGCGATTCATGGTGAATGTCGCGTAGTGTTCCGCGTCATTCTTCTCATACAACAGTTCAGGCATTTGCTTCCCTCCCACCATGTGGATAGTGCTGCTTAAGGCGGACTAAGACTACGTTTCTGGCAGGTTTGATGTCAAGTTGACGGCGTGGGGGCGGGATAGAGTGGCTTTGACGAATCAGGGCACGCTAGGGACGTCGACCTGGCCGTAATCATTCTGTCCTTTGCAGATGACGGAGCCATTTTCACGGACTCCACACACGTGAGTTACCCCAACACTTACCGACCTGAATGTGCCTTCGAGGAAATCACCCTGGAATTCCTGCCAAACGAAAGTTCCGTTGTCCAATTCGGCCATGATAGGAGGCAGTTCACTCCTACCCCGGACAGGTGTAGCAACCGGCGGCTCATCCCTATATCCGTAGGAGGGTTCGAAACCCCAGCATCTCACTGTTTGATCCTCTAGCAAGCCGCAATCCGGGCTGCCGCCGCTGATCGAGGCAAACTTTGTTGTTGACAGCATGGGTGGGTTGGTTCCCCAAACCCCCCAGCATGTAGCCATTCCCTCTTCGGTCAAGACGCAACCGTGTTGTGCTCCTAGGCTGACTTCACGATATCTGCCTTTCGGCTGCGCCGAATTGAGGAACCTCTCGCTACCCCAGCAAGTCAGCGCGCCCTCGTCCGTGATTCCGCAGGCGTTGTTCCAAGCTGCAGCAATAGATTGAAAGACTCCTTCCGGAGGCTCAGATTGTCCAAGCCCATTGGCACCCCAGCATTGAACTGCGCCCTCATACGTCACACCGCAAGAGTGGAACAATCCCACAACGACAGACTTGAATCTACCTTCTGGCGGTGAGGATTGCCCATGTTCGTTGTCTCCCCAACAGACAGCAGAGTTGGCAGCATTCAGCCCGCAAGTATGGTGCCTACCCGAACTGATGGACGTAAATGTGTCCTCTGGTGGCACTGATTGCCCGTGGGAGTTGAGCCCCCAACAGACGGCTGATCCATCCTGTAGGACTCCACAAGTATGGTACCAACCGGCGCTCGCCGAATCGAAGGCTGAGGGAACCTCGGTAACGCTTACGGTTGCCGGAGAACAGGCGCTCAGGATGAAGCTCAGTGCAATGGCAACTGCAATTAGCGCCGACGCCAAGACACGCTGCGCCCAGGGCGTAGCAGGGGCTGCTTCAATGTGGCCGACCATTTCTTACATTACCTCTTTCGAAGACTGTCGAGCGCGATGCTTGTCGACCATGTGTGACTCCATTACATGGAATCGGGCGAATCGCAGCTCAATTCAGCGCATCCTACTTTTCTGGGTGCGTGTGTTGACAGCGTGGGGGCGGGATAGAGTGACTTTGACATGATTCGCGCGTGACTGGTAGGGTGAGTCGGGCTTGGCTAAGCCCTTTAAGTGGGGGTATTACATCGTTCCGCAGCGGGTACTGCTTGTATGAGAGGCGGCGCCTTGCGCAGGGAACAGTCACGAAAACAGGGGGGAATAAAACCATGCGCATGACACTTTCAGCCATCAAAGCGGATGTAGGCTCAATCGGCGGCCACACAAGGCCGACGGACGAGATGTTGGACAGAGTGCGTTCGGACGTGCAGTCCGCCATTGATCGAGGACTGCTCATCGATGGCTACGTGTTCCACGTGGGCGATGACATCGCCATCATCATGTCCCACACGCGGGGCAAGGACGACACAGAGATTCACCAATTTGCATGGGACAGCTTCCTGGCGGCGACGGCCATTGCGCAGGAGTACGGGCTGTATGGCGCAGGTCAGGACCTGTTGGTGGACGCGCCCTCCGGGAATGTGCGTGGGGCAGGGCCGGGCGTGGCCGAGGTGGAGTTCGAGCACGATCCTGTGACGACCAACAACGCGCGCTCTGCGGAGTCGTTCATGATCTTCGCGGCAGACAAATGCGGGCCGGGCGCGTACAACCTGCCGCTGTTCCTCGGGTTTGCCGACCCGATGTATTGCGCGGGGCTCATGTTGCCGCGCATGATCCAGGGCTTTGATTTCAACATCATCGATATGAACAACACCGGTGGCGACAGCATCCTGACACTTCATGCGCCGGAAGACTACTACCAGCTCACTGTGCTGCTGCGCGACAACGAGCGTTTCGGCATCGAGAGCATCTCGTCGCGTTCTTATGACGGGCAGGATGCAGTGTCTGTTTCCGCACAGCGTCTTCACAACATTGCCGGCACGTACACAGGCAAGGATGACCCCATCGCCATCGTGCGGAACCAGGGCATATTCCCCGCGCCGGAGGAGGTCCTTTCGACGTTCACGAAGGCGCACTACATTGGCGGCGACGCTCGCGGCTCACACAACATGCCGCTGATGCCGGTGCCAATGAACACGCCGGTGACCGGGCCGTATTGCCTGCCGATTGTTGAGTCGCTTGGCTTCTCAATGAACGCTGCGGGCAAGTTCTCGGCCAACTATGTCGATTTCTTCGACAATCCTGCGTGGGACCTGGTGCGGAACAAGGCACAGGAAAAGGCGCTGTACATGCGGGACCAGGGCTGGTCCGGTCCTGCGATGCTGCCGTACACCGAGCTGGAGTACGGCGGTTTCCGCGACATCGTGACAGGCCTCGAGGAGCGCTTCGCTTACAAGGCCGAGTAGTTTTCTCGGTTCGCGATTAGCGTCGGTTGGCCTGAGTAGTCCGACTTCCGCGTTCTGGCGCCGCAAGCGATTATGCTTTTCCGGATTTCCGGTTCGCGATCAGCGTTGGTGGGTCTGAGTAGTTCGGCTTCCGCGTTCCGGCGCCGCAAGCGCTTGCACATCCGCAGTCTGCCGCTTTTGCGATGATGAGGACTTAGGCTGCCTATGAAACTTTTTGTTGGCACGGGGAATCCCGGGAAGGTGCGGGAGTTCCGTGAGTTGCTGGACGGACTGCCCGTTGAGCTGGTGACGCCAAGAGATATCAACCTCGATATCGAAGTGGAGGAGACTGGCGACACACTGGAAGAGAACGCGCTGATCAAGGCGCAGGCGTATGCCAACGCGGGCGGATTGTTGACGCTCGCAGACGATTCCGGACTGTTTGTGGAGGCGCTGGGCGGCGCGCCCGGTGTAATCAGCGCGAGATACGGCGCTCCCGATGCCAGGACGGACGAGGACCGCGTGAACCTCTTGCTGCGCAACCTGGCGGACGTGCCGGAGGTGGAGCGTAATGCCGCGTTTCGGTGCGTTATTGTTATCGCCGAGCCGGGCGTGGATACCGTTCACATGGCGAAGGGAGAGCTGCGGGGTATAATTGGAAAATCTCCGAGGGGGACGAACGGGTTCGGATACGATCCGATATTCGTCGTGCCGGAGTATGGGAAGACGGTAGCCGAATTGGACTCAGACACAAAGAACGCACTCAGTCACCGTGGCCGGGCGGCGCGCGCCGCTCGGGAGATCATCGCCGACATGTCCGCTACGGCGGAGGGAAACACCCGAGCATGACCGTCGCCGCTCCGATAAGCGTCAAGGACGTGTTTGGTCGCCTGCTGCAAGACCTCCGCATCTCAGTAACGGATCGGTGCAATTTCCGTTGCTCGTACTGCATGCCGGCTGAGATTTTCGGTGAGCGGTACGAATTCCTGCCGCGCGATCAGATCCTGACCTTTGAGGAGATAGAGCGTCTGACGCGCATCTTTGCCGGTCTCGGCGTGACCAAGATTCGCGTGACGGGCGGGGAGCCACTTCTTCGCAAGGATTTGCCCGAACTGATTCGGATGCTCGCGGCGGTTGACGGCATCGAAGACCTATCTCTTACAACCAACGGATACTTGCTGCCGCCCATGGCCAGGGAGCTGCGAGAGGCGGGACTGCGCCGCGTCACCATCAGCCTGGACAGCCTGGACGATGAAACGTTCAAGCAGATGAACGGGCGAGGGTTCGGCGTTGACCGGGTGCTGGAGGCCATCGAGGCGGCAGAAGATGCCGGCCTTGGGCCGATCAAGATCAACAGCGTTGTGCAGCGGGGTGTGAACGACGACTTCGTCACAGACCTCGCCAAGTACTTCAAGGGCACGGACAAGATTGTCCGGTTCATCGAATACATGGACGTCGGCACCATCAACGGCTGGAAACTGGAAGAGGTGGTGCCGAGCAGAGAACTTGCGGCGCGCATCAATGCCGAGAGCCCCATCATTCCGATTGACCGGAACTACAAGAGCGAGACATCGGCGCGCTATGCGTACGCGGACGGCACCGGGGAGATTGGGTTTATCTCATCCGTCTCCGAGCCGTTCTGCGATGACTGCACCCGCGCTCGCCTCTCTACGGACGGCAAGCTCTATACCTGCCTGTTCACAGGGGACGGACACGATCTGCGAGAGGGACTACGCTCGGGCGCGACCGATGATGAGATCCAGGAGCTGATTACCGGAGTCTGGGAAAAGCGGACGGATCGGTACTCTGAGGAGCGCACAAGTGAAACCACCGCGCTAGGCGGCAAGAAGCCGGAGCGGGTGGAGATGTATCACATCGGCGGGTAGGCGAGGCCGCAGCCGACAAATCCGATGGCTGACCAGGAGAACCCCGGGAAACTGTCCCACGTCGATTCGACGTCGGGGCCGCGCATGGTCGATGTTGGCGATAAGGACGTAACGCGGCGGGAGGCAGTGGCGCGGGGCAGGGTGGTTATGGCACCCGAAACGCTGACAGCCATCCGCGAACAAGCCACGCCCAAGGGTGATGTGCTTTCAGTGGCACAGTTGGCCGGTGTAATGGCCGCCAAGCGCACCTCTGAATTGATTCCGCTGTGTCATCCGCTGCCGCTGTCTTTTGTGGGCGTTGAGCTGACGCCGGGAGAGGACGGTGCAAGCGTCGAGATCGAGGCTACCGTGCGGACGACAGGTCAGACAGGGGCCGAGATGGAGGCGTTGACGGCGGTCAGTGTTGCCGGCCTCACGGTCTATGACATGTGCAAGGCCATCGACCGCGCTATGCAAGTTGAGGCCGTACGGCTGGTATCCAAGTCCGGCGGCCAGAGCGGGGACCTGCGGCTGGAGGAGTAGGGAATCAGCCCGCTTTGATGCTGCGCAGAGGCAGGTCCGCGGTTTCGAGCGTGGCCAAATCAAGGCGCTCAGACGCGTGGTCGATATCGAAACCGACAACGCCGCCGTCGGCGTCAAGATCGACGTTCAGCCCCTGAGTGACTTCTATCGTCTCCGCGCCCGGCCTAGTCTTGAACTCCACGTAGAGGCTGTCGGTCTCCGGGTAGTAATGAAGTTTCATTCGTGATCCTCCTTCCGAAAGCCCCGATCAAAGAATGCGTTATGAATAGTTTCGCCGTCTTCCAAGGTTACCACTCGCAAGTAGCGAGGACGGGATTCACCGGGAGCAGTAACTTCCCCCCAGAAGCGCAGCCGTCCGTCGGCTTGATGCTCCTGATGGATTGGCGATGCGATGACCTGAGCGCACCATTCCAACTCGATATAGGGCCGCTTCCGACGAACCTGCTCCTCAAAATAGCGAGTTGTCTTCATGTGCCATTGTCTTGATTACTCTGGGGCTTACAAGAGCCCTCGTATCGTTTCCTGATCGCACAGGCTTTCGAGGGGAAGCTGGAATTCTAGTCCTGGCTGCCGAGTAGGAAGCGGCGGGCGATGTTGGCGGTTTCGTCCGGGACCTGCATGTAGATTGCGTGACCGACGTCCGACATGACGAGGAACTCGCCGTGGGGCAGCGCCTCAGCGAGCGGCCTCTGGTGTGACTCCAGCAGGTTGTTCTCCTCTGCCACGACGATGAGGATGGGCATGGTCAGGCGATCGACGCCGTCAATGAGCATAAATTCGTCAGTCGCCATTTCATCCACGTTGTAGGAATTGACGCTCCATGCTGCCTCAGCACGTCCGTCAGGATGGACGATAGTCTCCTCGTTCAGCACATCGTCAAGCGCCTCCTGTGTCCACACGCTTGTCATGCTGTTGGATTCAAGTCGGCGCTTGAGATCATCGAGAGAAACCCAGCTGTTGCGTCGGCCCGGGCCGGGCTTTTCTGTAAGGCCTTCATTGAGGATGTTGACACGCACCCAGTGGGCGGGACCCTCCGGCACCGGCTCCACCATCACCATGCCGAGAACGCGATCCGGGTGATTTGTGGCATAGAGGCCGCTGATTGCGCCGCCGTAGGAGTGGGACATGATGTAGTGGGGCGGCAGGTCAAGCTCCTCAACGATGCCGGCCAGGTCCTGAGCACCCTCGGCGGCGCGGTAGCCGGTTGTCGGCGCGTCCGATTCACCATGGCCACGTGTGTCCAGCGCGATGACACGGAAGTCGTTGCGGAGACGCCGCGCGACTGCGTTCCAGCTGCGGCCAGTGCGCCGCCCGCCGTGGACGAGCAGCAGCGGAGTTTTGTCGCCGCCCCAGTCGAGGGCGTGGAACGTCACGCCGTCGACGTTGACGAACAGGCTCGTGCGCCCTTCGGATTGTTCGCGTGTAATGACGTCAGCCACAGGACCTCCAGATTTGGTTTGCGTGTCTCGGATTAGGACAAGGGATCAGGCGGGGTACCATTGACGACTTTCCAGCATCCCTTTGAGATAGGCCATCTCGCCCGCGTGCATCGAGCAGTCGTGCATAACGCTGACGAGACGGACACCAACGGTCGGCATGGGGTCCCACCGCGGCTCGTTCAGGACGCGGTCGAGCGCCTCCGGTGTGATGGTCTTAAGATACTCCTGCGTACGGACGTAAACGGCATCGTAGTAGTCGATGATGACGGACGCTTCGGGCGACTGAAAGGCGCGGACCTCGTCCATGGATTGGCCGACACCGTTATTCTCCGGGTCCGGCGGCATGTTGAATCGTTCATGCCATCCCTCTTCTATCCAGGCCTGTTCGCGCCCGGAGAGGCCACAGATCTGGTGATCCTGTACCCGGGTCAGATGCCAGGCGTTCCATCCAAGGGGGTTCGAATTCTCGTCCGGCTGCTTCATCAACTGCTCGACGGTCAGCCCCTCGATGCACCTTGCGAGCAAGCCACGCACGCGCCCAAAGTGATCGATTGCCATTTCTCCGATGTTCATCCGCCCTCTCCGTGTCTCATGCGTTTTGGTCGTTGCGGCTCAGACCTTTTGGTGCTGTGTCGTGTACCAAGGCAGGCCGTTGACCATTTCGATTTTGTAGTCGGAAAAGAGAACCGGATACCGATCCTGGACAAGTTCGCCGATCCTCGCGAATACAACACGGATTTCCTCCTCGGAACTGGGGTCCGTGCGTGCCTCCAGGATATGGCGTAGGGCGCGGATATTGGTGCTCCAGCCGATGCTCGTTGAGACACCGATGGGCGCGATTCGACGCATGGCTGAAGTGATCTCCTTCTTGCGTGAGAACTGTGCGCCGTCCTCATCCAGCTGGTAGTGCTCGGCCATCATCTTCTGCAGTTCTTCCAGCTTCTGGAAGGTATCAACGAAGACCTCCATGATGTGCTCATCCTCACGCACGGCGGAGGGCGCCCACATGCCAAGGTCATCCAGACGGACGAATCGCAGGCTCTCTTGGGAGATGGCGGTGCCGGCGCGGTGTCGGACCAACTCATGCGTGAAGACGCGGCTGACGCCGGTGATGGCGAAATTCAGGACGCTGTGTTCCAGAACGGAGCCGTGACCGGTGGCGATGATGTTCTTGAGGTGGGCGGCGTTATTTGGGCGGACACGGGTGACGTTTGGGTTGAGGCCGGGCTCAAATGAGCGGTAGCAAAGGCGTCCCATAAATTCGGCGAGGCCTTCGACGTCTGTGGCGGCGTCCGTCGACCAATTTGGTGCGCCGATGTGTTCCAGGTAGGCCGTCAGCCCCTCGGGAATAATCCTGGTTTCTCCGACCAGAAAAACGTGCGGCTCAACGCCGTGCATGTGCCTGTCCCTCCCCCCGATTCGCGGCTCGCAGCCCGCCACTCAAATGTAGCACGGGTGGGCGATATGGGTAGGGTGGGGGCGGTGGAATCTTTACCGTCGTCATACATGACCTTAACGGTGATTTAACGCTGATAGTCTGATACTCTGGCAGAGTGGTTATGTGGAATATGAATATCGTACTTCTACCGTGGACGATCCAAGGGCGATAAGGGCAGTCGCTCACCGGGGCGCGAAGGCACTCGCTCCCGAGAATTCTATTCTTGCTTTCACCACAGCCGCCGAACTTGGCGTTGCTGCCATTGAGACCGATGTCCGCCTGAGCGCGGACGGGCTGCCCGCAATCATTCACGATCCAACATTGGCGCGGACGCACGGGCATAAGGCTCACGTTGCTGGTGCGACGATGGCGGAATTGCAGTCGCTGGGCGTGCCGTCCCTCTCCACGATGCTGGACATCTTTGCTGCTGACTTCGATGTGATTATCGACCTCAAGGAAAAGAGCACCAGGCTCGCGGAATCCGTGGGTCGGGCAGTTGCGGTGTCCGGCCGAGCCGCCCGGTGTTTCGTGACGGGATCAGACCTAAATCTGCTGCGGCGGGCGCAGGCGCTTGCCGAAGGACTGCGGCTTAGCTGGACCATCGGAGCGCGTCACGAAACGTTGACGCCTGCAGCGGTGGTTGAGGCATCCGTTGTAGGAGTGTCGGAACTGGCGGTCCAAGCGTCCGAGGTGAGCGCGGAATTGGTGGCGCAGGCCGGGTCGCTGGGCATCGATGTTCGCGCATACGGAATCAGGTCACCGTTGGGCGCGCAGGAGCTGGTTGCTCTTGGCTGCCGGACGCTGACACTGGATGACCCGCGCTGGGTGATGATGCCGAGGCAATTGGCTCTTCCGCTGGTTTCGGCTGCCACGTAGAGACGACCCCGTCACCCCCGAAGCAAGTACGGGGCAAACTCTAACCCTCTCCTCCAAGGAGGAGGAAATTCTCAGAAACTCTTGGGCGCGGCGCATATACTGACCGTGATGGTTGGTGTTCGGGATTCCCGGTTCGATTCTGTTAGTGCCGGCGCGCCGGCGTTGGAGGCACGTCAACTGCGGAAGCAGTTCGGCGGCAGAGACGTCGTGAATGGTGTCTCTCTGCACGTCAACAGCGGCGAGGTTGTTGGCTTGGTTGGGCCCAACGGCGCGGGCAAGACTACTACGATTCGCATGATGCTCGGCATTCTTGCGCCCGATGAGGGTGAGGCACGAGCCCTGGGCGGTCCGCTCACCGCGGAGACACAGGAACGCATCGGCTATCTCCCGGAGGAACGGGGGCTGTATGAGGGACTCAAGCTAACTGTCGTCCTGTCGTACCTGGGGCAACTCAAGGGATTGAGTCGACGTGAATCCGCGATACGCGCGGAAGAGATGCTGAATGCCGTCGGTATGTTGGAGCACGCTCACAAGAAGGTGCGTGAGTTGAGCCGCGGGATGACGCAGCTTGTTCAGTTCGGGGCGACCCTGCTGCACAGGCCGGACATTCTCGTTCTGGATGAACCGTTCTCCGGGCTCGATCCCGTCAATTCACGGCGTATGAAGGAGCTTGTGCTGCAGGAAAAGCAACGAGGCGCGGCAATCATCTTCTCCACCCACCAGATGACGGATGTCGAGGAACTTTCGGACCGAGTGTTGATGATTGATGGCGGGGAGGTGGCGCTGGAAGGCGTGCCATCTGAGCTGCGACGGCGGTATCGGGGCGACACAATCCGCGTCGAATCGCCCGATGAGTTGCCGAAGAGCATCAGCGGAGTAGGGGACATCGAACGCTCCGCGGAGGCCGTCACGATGCGTCTCCTGGAAGGAGCGACGGCGGAACAGGTGCTCAAAGAACTACTGGATGCCGGGGTGCGGATCGAGCGGTTTGAGGTGGCGCTGCCGACGCTGGAGGAGATCTTCATACGGGAAGTGCTAGGGCGGGAATGACGGAGGTGGCGAAGTGCAGGGGCGGAGGGACGGCGCGTGAATAAGGCCCTCATTGTTGCTCGGCATGAGTTGACGACCATGCTGTCGCGGACAGGTTTCCTGGTTATGACGGCGCTTGTGCCCATCGCCATGCTCTTGCTCGTGGGCGGTATCGGAGCATATGTCTTCTTCACGTCCGGCGAGGACGACGCGCCGGAGTCGCGAACGGTTGGGTATGTCGATACTGCGGACATCATTACCGGCTATGAGCAATTGGGGATAACGACATTTAGGCCTTACGCGAATGAGACTGTTGCTCGGTCGGCTGTGGCCGCGGGTGACGTAGATGCGGCCTATGTCATCCTGCCAACCTATCTGCAGACTGGCACAGTGCGTGAGATAACACAGAGCGGAGGCGGACTGGGGCTGCAGACCGGAGGCAGCAGGTCCGCCTTTCGTGATTTTCTGCGCGCAAATCTTGTAGCGGACCTGGGGGACGATAATCGCGCAGGGCGCGTGATTGCTCCGGCGTTCTTCGTGACTGTAGAGATTGACGCCGGTGGTCAGACGGCCGAGGACTCGTTCGATCCCGCAACGCTCATCTTCTTCATGGCGATGGCGTTCGCCATCATCTTTTCCATACTCACGATAACGGGCTACCTTCTCCAGGGTTTGAACGAGGAGAAGGAAAACCGCGTGATGGAGATACTGCTCTCTACGGTCAGTCCGGACCAGCTGATGCTGGGCAAGCTGCTGGGGCTGGGCGTGGCGGGCATGATTCAAATAGGCGTGTGGATGGGTTCAGCAGTTGGCCTCCTGTTTGGGGCGTCGATCTTCGTGGACGATATTCCCGTGCTGGGGCTTCCCTCGCTGCCGCTCATCCTTGTGGCGTTTGCCTACTTCCTGCTTGGCTACGCGTTTTTCGCGGCGCTGATGGCAGCGTTGGGCGCAGTCACAACGTCACAGCGAGAATCGCAGCAGCTGACGGTCATCGTCATTCTCCCTGCCGTCGCCCCGTTCTGGTTCTCGTTTTCAATCATCGACGACGCGGGCGGGTTGCTGCCGCAGATCATGACGTACATCCCGTTCACTGCGCCCACCATGTCATTGGCGCGGTTGGCACTTGATGCCATGGGGCCGCTGGAGATTGCCGCGAGCCTGATCGCGCTGACGTTTTCAGTATTCGTGGCAGTGAAGCTCGCGCAGCGTCTCTTCCGAAGCTACCTGCTTGTCTACGGACACCGGCCGCCGCTTGTGCAGTTGTTGAAAACCGCGGTGACGGGACGCCTGTAGTGGCGCGTTATTGCTGGCCGCCGCTCCGCAGCAGGCGCTCGCCGATGATCAGGCCAAGAACCACATATATGGCGTCCACCAGCGGAAAGTAGATGGTGTGCGATAGGGCGGCGTCGCCTGTCTCACTACTCGTGTCCAACAGCCAGAAGTACTGCCAGAAAAACAGCATCAACAGTACGACGGAGCCGTAGAAGAGGCCGTTGGCGATGGCACAAGTGTAGTTGTCGGTGTTCTGAGGGTCGAGCTTCCACCGATAGAGGAAGGTCAGCACGACCATGAGGATGGCGCCGAGGGCCATGAAGTAGTTGAGAATCGTCCAGATTGGGTAGTCGGGCGAGCCGTCGTGGATGAGCGGCGTGATCATGAACAGCAGGGCTACGGCTATTGCCGTCAGCAGGAGATACGCTCCGAAGAGGCGGCTGAGTATCTGTGCCATCGTTTGCTCCTTCCTCAATCTCGCACGACCTACATTTCAGTCTTCAGCGTACTCCAATGACTGCGACAAGACCGTGGCCTCTATAATGGATGCATCAATCGAGCAAGATAACTGTTCGTCAAAGAGTATGACTTCCGAACTCTCGCGAGAGGATGACCCTGCCGGATCACCGCCTGATGTACCGGTTCCCACCGAGTACATCGAAGGCCATAAAAGCACCACGCCGAGGCGAACCACCTTGTCCGCAGGCTTCGTAGATACCCCTGATCGAGTAAATTTCACGCCTACGCTGCTGAAGCTGTGTCGAAGCTCGCTGTTCGTAGGGGTGTACAATTGATGCTAATCCCCCCACAGAGTTAGTGAGCAACTGCATGCAGTCTCGACCCCAGGATCGCGAAACCCATTCAGCTGTGGCGTCTGATTTGATAATCCCAACCGACTACGGGGCGGGCTACGAGTATGCCCGTCTTGTCGATAAAGAGACTGCGGACAATTACATCGCCCACACTCATATCGGCGACCCGGTCATGGATGCGGTGGTGGAAGAATTGGCGTCGCTGACGCGGTCCCAGGCCCACCGGTTCATCAAGGCCGGTATGGATGAAAACTACGAGGAGCTACGGGAAGCGCCGCAATTGTTGCGGAACTTCTTCTCCGATGCGCCTCAGCCTGACCCCGAGTGGCTGGATTTTGACGCTTTCGGCCCGGGAATCCGTGCCTTTCAGAGGAATGCGGTTGCAATCCTCTCGGCCTTCGTGGCCGGCGTGCTCATAGACGGCTTCTCGACGCTCATCAGTAAGTCCTTCGTTCAGACCGGGCGCATATTCGACAACGGCGTCTGGCGGCTCAAGCAGAACAACCGGCATCAAGTGGAGATATTTCTTCCCGGCGGGCTGGAGAGGTATGGCGACGGGTGGAAACTATCAGTCCGCATCCGGTTTGTGCATGCCCAGATTCGGCGACTGCTTGCGGAGTCCGCGGAGTGGGAGGAGGACGCCTGGGGCGTGCCGCTAAGCGCAGCGCACCTGGGCTATTCCGTCTCGTGTTTCGCCGCTCGCGCTGTCAAACATTCGGAGTCGCTGGGGGCACGTTACACCGAAGAAGAGCGTGCCAGTTTCCACGATGTCTGGCGCTATTCCGGCTATCTCATGGGCATCCCTGAATCCATCCTCTTCACCAATGAGAGTGAAGCACTGCGGCTGTATCGGATGGGCTCAATTATCGAACCTCCACCTACGATGGATGCGATCGTCATGACGAATGCGCTGATCAACTCTGCTCCGCTGGTCGCGGGTATTACGGACAGGGAGGAGCGGGCGAAGCTGGTGGAAGGTGTCATCTACCCCGTTTCCCGGGCACTCGTCGGAAACGAACTGGCCGACAAATTGAACTTTCCAAGGGGGAGACTACCCTTCCCTCTGTTCTGGTACAAGCTGAATCAGCGAATAGAGGCACTGAAAGGGCGGTTCCTGAAGAGCGCGAGAGGCGCGAATTTTGCGACCCTTCTCGCGGCATCGGCGTACACTGACGCCGGGCTGACATATTGGCTGCCCGACCACGTGCATGCTGAACGCTCCAGCGATTGGTAATTCTCTAAGTTCGCGATCACTGTTGGGTGGCTTTTCCGGGTTGTTGCCGCGTTCCGGCGTCATCTCCGCAATCCCTTCGCCGACCCGTAGGGGAGCACGTTTCCCCGTTAGGCCTTCCGGCAATACAGATCGTCGATATGCCGGAGATGTTTCTTGCGTTGTAGCAGATGCCCCTTATAATGATTTCGACAGTAGCTGGACCGCTGACCCCCCAAGGTATGTGTGGCAGTTGGTCCCCCATTTTGGGGTGACATCATTGGTTCGTTGGATCTGACGGTTCCCACCGATTACATCGAGGGATATGCGCTTGCCCGCAAGGCCAATCAGGCCGTTGCAGACAATTATATTGCCCACCATCTGATCGCTGATCCGGAGGCCGACGCAGTAATTGCGGAGCTCGGCGACATGGATCACGCGCAATCCGCCATGCTCATTCGAGCGGCGATGGATGATCCGGACGGCAGTGTTCTCAGGGATTCTCCCGCGAGCCTGCAACGTCTGGTTGGCGGGCTGGACAATCCGCCGGATTGGGTGAATTTCGATGAGTTCATGCCGGGATCACGCATGTTCCTGCGCAATGCGCGTGTCATCCTCGCGGCGTTCGTGGGTGGAACGCTCGTCGAAGGCTTCACTACAAACATCAGTAAATCGTTCTTCATCACCGGCCGGGTTCGTGACCAGGGCGTGCGGCGCCTGATGCAAAACAATCGGCACATGCTGGAGTCTTTTCTGCCGGGAGGGCTAGAGCGCACCGGCGACGGTCTCAAGTTGAGCATGCGCTTGCGATTGGTTCATGCGCAGGTCCGCAAGCTCCTGCTGGAATCCGATGAGTGGGATACGGAGGCGTGGGGTGTTCCGCTGAGTTCAGCGCATCTGGGGATGGCGATTGCGGGATTCTCCGCTCGTCTTCTCCATCACATGAAACGGCTGGGAGCGAAGTATACCGATGAGGAGAAGCGGAGCTTCATGGCCGTGTGGCGCTACACAGGCTACATCATGGGCATTCCGGAGACCATCCTGTTCCCGAATGAAGAGGATGCCTTGGAGTTGTATCGAATAGGCGTGATGTGTGAGCCCAGCCCCAGCTTGGAGGGAGTCGTCATGGCCCACGCCCTAATCAATTCCGCCCCTCTGGTCGTCGGTATCGAGGACCCGAAGGAGCGGCAGAGGCTGGCCAGCTACGTCTTTCGAATTTCCCGCGCCGTGATCGGACCGGACATGGCCGACAGGCTCCGTTATCCGAGGACGCCGGTTCTCGGTGTTCTTCCATTCTTCAGATTCCAGGCCCGCTACCACAATTTCCTGTCACGGTGGTTCCCACGACTTACCAAACAGAACAATTTCTCGCAATTCACCGGCCTGCTGGATGTCGCGACGGTTGCGGAAACGGAGATTCACTACAACATGCCGGATCACGTCTACTCAGAGAACTCAAGCCCCTGGTAAGGAGCAGTCAGGCAAGTGAAGTAGACGCAGCGGTGGCGGCGAGATTCCCGCTGCGGACGGCCGACTCCATAGTGGCCGGCCACCCCGTC
>JAPOOK010000006.1 GCA_026713485.1 Chloroflexota bacterium
GGTCGGCGGCCGATTCGCCGTACCCTCCCCGATGTCCGACCACGGCCCCTCGCCCTCCAGCTGGGTCAACGCCCGAACCTGCACCTCGTAGGTGTCGCCGGGTGTCAGATTCGGAAGGTTGAAGGAGCGCGTCGATGCCGGTAGCGTCTTGGTCTGACCGTCATTGCCGTCGTCGATGGTGTAGTCCGTCCATGCGTTGGCCGTTTCACCATCGGCAACCTTGACCCGGTACTGCGCCTCATAACCGGTGATCGTCGAGCCATTGGCGTCGGGGGCGGTCCACGTCACGTCCAGCGCCGGGTTTGATTTTTCGCTGAACTCCGTCCGCGACAGCGTCGGCGCATCAGGCTTCCCGGCTTCGACATCGATCACATTAATCGTGACGTTGATGGCGACGGGCTGACCCTGGATGGTGTATTCCACCTTGCCGGTGTAGGTGCTCGTGGTCTCGTAATCCAGATTGGCGCCCGACTTCACCCTGATGCGGCCGAACGGCTTGATGTAGAAGTGCCCGGAGTCCGCCAGCTCCCCCGTCAGGGTGTAGGTCAGGGCCTGACCGTTGTAGGGACGCCCCTGCACCCGATCGCCAACCATCGTGTCGGCCGGGGAGTTCTCGGGAACGGTGCGGGTCACATTCGCGGAGCCGACGTACGTGTGTGTGAACGTATCGCTTACTCCGCCGTACGGGTCACTCGCCCTGAAGGTGACCTCGGATGCAGCGGGATTGTGAACGCGCAGCTTCGGGTGGTCACCCTCCACCCACGCATTGATGATGCCGACATACTCCGAGGAAGCGGAATATGTCAGCGTGTCTCCATCAGCGTCAGTGAAGTGGTTGGCGAGCGAATTCTGGATGGTCACGATCGAGTTCCAGGTCAGAGTACCGATGTCCAGGAAGAAGACCCCGTTCCACGCTGGCGCCCGGTTCGCCGTGCCCTCGCCAATGTCCGACCATGGCCCTGCCCCTTCCTCGCTGCTGATCCCCCTCCCCCGCGACTCATACGTCGCACCCGCCTCCAGGCCCGGCAGATTGATGCTTGTCGTCGTTGCAGACAGCTCACTGATCTGGGTGCCGGGGTTGTTCGGATCCTCGTATTCATAGAGTGTCCACGCGTTGGCCTCTTCGCCATCGGCGACCTTCTTGCGGTACTGTGCCTCATGGCCGGTAATGGTCGCGCCGCCAAGGGCTGCTGCCGCGGTCCATTCCACGTCCAGGGCCGGATCCGACTGCTCGCTGAACTGCGTGCGAGTTAGCGTTGGCGCGTCCGGCTTGCCCGCGCCTACATCCGTTACGTTGATGGTCAGATTGGCGGTCGCTTCCTGGTCCTGAACGGTCCATTTCACCTGGCCGGTGTAAGAGTCCTCTGTCTCGTAGTCCAGGCTGGTGCCCTGCTTCACGCTGATCTGGCCGGTGGCGGCATCGATGTCGAAGTACGTTGCAGCCTCGCCATGCAGCGTGTGGGTCAGCGCGTCGTCGGTCGAATCATCGCCGTCGTCGTAGGGCGTGCCGGCAACAGGAGCGCCCACCACCGTGCCTGCAGGGGAGTTCTCCGGAACAGCGCGTGCCGGGTTATCGACGATCGTATACGTCACATCTTTCGAGGCGAAGCCGCCGTACCCGTCACTGACGCCGTACGTCAGTTTCGATGTACCCGGGTTGAGTCCCTCTACTCGGATGGAATAGTCGGATCCGGTGGATGCCAGGGCTTTCAACAGGCCCTGGTACTGGGGTTGCACCGAAGGCGTAAGCGTGTCGCCATCGGCATCCGTGAAATACTCCCCCCACCGGTTCGCGTCTGTGCTGTGCGTCGATAGCGGACCGCGAATCAGCTCGGCATCTTCCAGGGCCCGAGCTCCGGGCTTGGGCGGCGTGTTGGTTGTGCCCGTCGTGTCCGCCGAGAGGCCGGCCGTACCGTTCTGCCCCTCATTCCCCGCGAACGCCAAAACTCGCACGTGATACGTTGTGCCCGCAGCCAGATCTGTAAGCCTGACACTGGTGGCGGTCGCCCCCGTGGTGACCTTCGTCATATTGTTTTTGTCGGTGCCGTAGTAGACCTCGTACCTGGTGATTGTCGCGCCGTTGTCCGCCGGGGTTGTCCAGGTCACGTCCAACGCCGGTTTCATCTGCGTGGTAGACGACGCACGCACCGCCGAGAGATTTCCGGGAGCGTCGGGCCGGTTCACCTGCCCCTGCACTTGCTTGGCCGTCTGCGGGGGAGTCGCCTCACCGGTCTCAGTGGATTTTTCCGTCGTAGGTCCCGGTGTCGCCTCCGCCGTGGCTTCCGGCGTCGGCTCTGGGCTGGCCGCCGGTGTCGGCTCTGGGGTGGCCTCTGGTGTCGGCTCCGGCGTGGCCTCAGGTGTCGGCTCTGGTGTGGCTTCTGGCGTCGGCTCTGGTGTGGCCTCCGGTAACGGCTCTGGTGTGGCCGCCGGTGTCGGCTCTGGTGTGGCCTCCGGTGTCGGCTCTGGCGTGGCCTCCGGTGTCGGCTCTGGCGTGGCCTCCGGTGTCGGCTCTGGCGTGGCCGCCGGTGTCGGCTCTGGTGTGACCACCGGCGCAGGGACGGGGATCGTCTCCTGGGCGGCCACGGAATGTCCGGGAAATACCGCCGCGACCACAATCAATATCGCAGCAAGAACCCCGCCTAAAGCGAGGAGTCGTGAGCGGCTAACGAGTGCGCTAGAAACCACGCCCGCTCACTCCTTGCGTTGCCACCGGGCCGTGCCCGGCAACCAATGGCCATGTGCTTGGAGGTATGTGAGGGCGCGACCGAAATCCGGTACGCGGCACTGACTTGATTGGCCAAACGCAAGGAGAGTAAGCTGCGTTTAGCGGGGGTTCCGTATGCGGATTCGAGGTCAGAGTCGGCCGCATTGGAGCCATGCTGTGCGGGATCCAGCCCTCTTTGGGGGCTGGGTCTCTATGTGTACATATCATCTCGGTTGAGTTGTTCTTTCAATTCGGTTGATGCGGGGAGAGATGCTGTGCCCGACTTGCGCCGGACGGTGAAACAGCCGGTTAGTGCCGTCCCTGTCAGCCATTGCTGTTCCCTCCCCTCGATCCGTTTCCGGACTTTCTACGCACCACAATAATTGCTGCGCTGAACTGTTGTCAACACAATAGTTACGATTAGCAAATATTGTCAAGAGGGGGTATGCTGAGGATGGTCGCTGCGCTGATCAACTCGATGATACGGACCCCCGTCCCACTCCATCCGCTCCTGCCGATACGGCGCAGCAGCCTCGAGAACAGCAACACGGGCGGGCGGTAACCGGGATGAATGGTCTATAGATTTATACGGGAAATCATATTGATAGTAGCTTTATACTGGACGTGTGCTCATATGGTACTTACGGCATGACTGATCAAGAACAACAACCCCCCGACAATCCCGAGACACCGGCCGATGCACCGAGGGTGGACCTTGGGGCATCCGTCGTCACCCTGGTGAACGCGGTTGCCAAAGGCATTGAAGAGGAGTTGGAGCCGTACAGCCTCACATCCGTGGAGTTCAGCCTCCTCAGTTACTGTTACGAGAAAGACGAATGCACTGCCACGGAACTGGCGAGCGTGCTGCCTGTCGACCCGCCCCGCGTCAGCCGGATGGTAACAGCGCTGGCGGACAGAGGGCTCTTGCGCAGAAGGCGGTTACGCAATGATCGGCGCGTTGTCATGCTGCGGTTGTCCGACGACGGCGCAGAGTTGGCAGCCACACTCCGCCGGAGCATAGGGAACTTCTATATCTCGGTCGCCCAGGGCATCAGCGCGGAAGACTTGGGAGTGTTCGCATCCGTCACCGACAAGATAGCTGACAACTACGCGGCAATGCAGCAATCCGAGTAAGCGGGCGGCGCCACTCGGACCACCGAGAGGGCCGCGCCATGGTGTTTCAGTCAGGGTACGGGCTTATTGGCGACAGCTTCGCCATAGGCGACGGCAAGAAACGCGTCGGGATCAACGCTCCATTCATCGTAAGAGACGCGAATGTCCTCGAACGACCTTCGGGTCGCGATTCCGTACTCGATAGCTTTCTCCATGATCTCCGGCGACAAGAACCATTGCTGAACCAGGCGGTAGATAAATGCCACTTCTTCGGGAGTGCTGTACACATCGAATGACGCGCTCATCTTAAGGTTTTCAAACCCCGCCTTCGGAATGAAGGTCTTCAGTTCCCTGCCCATCTGCGGATGGCCCTCATCGTTGACGAGAATATCCTCGAAAATGCCCCACGCTCTACTGAATTGGCCGTAGTCAGCATAGGTGAAGCTTGATCCGCAGATCATTTCGCTGCACCCGATGATGCCGCCGGGTTTCAGTACTCGCATAACCTCCGCGAGCACGGTCTCGGTGTCCGGAACGTGCATCAGAACGTTATGGCAGTGAGCGACGTCGAAGTAGTTATCTTCGAATGGGAGATCAGTCACGTCCCCAACATGGAATATCGCGTTCGTGTTCCCGCCCGCCTCCGCCAATGATCTCGCCAGGTCGATCTGGGACTCCTCCATGTCGATACCATGCATCTCTCCGGGAGTGACGGCCCGTGCCAATCCCACGGATATCGTGCCCGGCCCGCAGCCGAAGTCAAGAACACGCAGGCCGGGCCTCAGATAGGGAAGGAGATAGCCGGCCTGTCGTCGCGCGGTAAATCGCCGCAGAACCGCGATGTACTCCTCGCTGAAGCCCATCGTGTAATCAGGGGTTGACGATCCTTCTCGTGTCATTCACTCCCTCGCTATAGTGTCTGGGATCGCGCGCCTGTCGGCACGCGGGGCTGCGCTGGCCTACAAGGTGGTGTGGAAACGGGCGCAAAGGCGCAAGAGGCATGGGACATTCTGGCTGGGGCGATCGACCTGCATGAGCTAATCAGGATCCTCCGGACATCGTTAATACCAGCTTAATTGTACAGGATTATTGCATTGGACATGTAACCGAAGCGTAATAAGTCGAAGTGTGGCGATGATATCTTGTAACTATCAAGTGAAAGCGGCCCAATCTCCCTTGGCGGCGCCGAATCCTCCAGACTGTGCCGGCCACTCCGGACAGCTCAATCAATCGAGGTAACGAATTGATACAGCCTGCCGATTCCCTTTTGATCTAGCCTTGGTCGTTTGTTCCCGAGCCGGAGGGCGCGCCGCCTGCCACGGTCCGAAGCCGGTCAGCAAAGTATGAGGCCCCAAACAGTACCGCCCCAATCACCAGCACAATCACAGCTCCGGGGATGAATCCACCGGTGAATTGTCGAGCCAACGATTCCACTAGATCGGCTGCCAGGTTGATGAAAGCCGTGGTCGAGTCCGACGAAGAATTTGACACAAAGACGATGAACCAGCCGGGAATTAGCGAATTCAGCACAAATCCCGTCACGAGACTCGCGCCGCCTCCAAAGATCAGGGTAAGCCCTGGCCACCGGAGCATGCTTGTTAGATTCGGAACATGAATTGCCGCCAGCAGCAAGCTGCCCACGATTACCACCAGGAACGCGACTATTCTTCCTGGTCCACTGGCAGCGCTCAGTGTATCGCGAAGAGACGCGGCCTCTCGATCTATGTCCGGCCGAGTGATGTTGTCGAAACTGTCGGCCACCACATCCAATAAATCCAGCCGGTCGTCAATCTGTAAGTCTTGGCGTAACGCTTCCAGCGAATCGTCGATCACGGGACCAATGAGAGGCGCGGCTGCCTTCTCCAGGAAAGCCCTGGTATCTCCTTCAATGAATGACTCCCGCAAATCGCCCCTCTCATCTTCAACTATTCTCGCGGTCTCGGAGTCCAATTCAGGACTACTCACCACCTGGCCAATCCAGTTGTCGAACTCCTGCCGACGACAATCCTCGTCCAGGCTCTCCAACGAGGGAACGGATTCCGGTATTTGGCCGGCAGACAAGCCGGCAAACTCACCTGCCAGGTCGTCGGCCAGACTCTCCACACTGTCCGCAGTGCACTCTAGTGTTGCAGTGCTGGGTTCTTCGATTTCGAGTTCGGTGATAACCTGCACTGCCCTGTCAACAACCACGGCCTCGACACGATCCAGGGGCTCTTGTAATTCCAGGTAAAGATCCAATGTCTCCCGGTCATTGGATAGGAATCCGGTAAACCTGTTGACGTTTGCTTCCGTTTGCTCTTGAAGATAGGCAGGGGGCATCACGTCCCTGAGCACCCCAACAGCCTGCCGTGTCTCCAGTCCTACCCCTCCGAGCAGGTCCAGGGACTGATCCTGAAACTCCGCATCGACAAGCACTTCGTCGTAAATGCGGCCGTAGGCATCCGTCTCCGTGAACGCCGCATGATAAAGCTCTGGATCCTCAAGGCGTTGGGTGATATTGACCACAACCAGGAGGTACAAGAGTCCGGCAATAATCGCCAGCTCAAGGATCAGACTGGCAAGCCCCCGCAATATGCCCATCGCTTGTCTCCTCGCTTGCACTCAGTCTTCTGGGTCGGTTCGGAAACCATTCCCTTCAAGCGGCTGCTTGGGATGCGAATAGCCCCACACCGGCGGCCCCCGTGTCGGGATGCGGGGGCTGCGCAGGGCTAGAGAGCGGGTGTCGAGACGGGTGTAAAACCGGGCGCCCTAAGGCGCAGCGATCCTGAGACGTCTCAGTAAGGGCAGGTGCCACCGGAGTAAATGCGGTTGGAGGCACAGGCTTTCGCTGTACAAGGGCCACGTAAGAGCACCTCCCGACATTGTCATTGCGAACCTGCCCGTGAAAAAAGTATAGCATCGGACATGTAACCGACTCATAACGATTCTCTGATTTTTCTATTACATCTTGTAACTATTTAGCCAGTCCTGCATAATTATCTCCACTGGCGCCGAGTCCTGCGGGCTGGGATGGGTGGCCGAACAGTACAGTTATTTGAGGTGACGATTTGACACAACCTGACGAGCGGGACCTGCAGATTGCGAACCTGCGAGACCGCCTGACTCGCCTGAGCGAGGCCGGTCTCCGCATCAACGAAGACCTGGACTTTGACACGGTGTTACAGGAGGTGGTGGACGGGGCGCGGACTCTCACATCCTCCCGTTACGGGGCGATTACCGTGCTTGACGAAGGCGGGCAATTGTCGGACTTCATTGTCTCCGGTTTGACCGAGGATGAGTACCAGGTGTTGTGGGACATGCCGGAGGGATGGGGATTCTTTGAGTACCTGAGCGGGCTTGAGGAACCCCTGAGGGTCCCTGATATATCAAGCCACCTCGAATCGCTGAATATGCCAACGATCGTACTCCCCATCTTGGTGACCTCGCTCATGGTGGCTCCAATCCGCCACCACGGCGTCGGCGTGGGCACGATCTATCTCGGCCATGGGGTCGACCGGCAACAATTCAGCCAGGAAGACGAGGAGACACTGGTCCTGTTTGCCTCTCAGGCGGCTATGGCCATTGCCAACGCCCGCCGGCACCGGGAGGAACGGTTGGCCAGGGCCGACCTGGAGACCCTCATAGACACTTCGCCCGTTGGAGTGGTTGTATTCGATGCTGTGACGGGAGCCCCAAAGTCCTTCAACCAGGAGGCTCGCAGGATCGCCGCCGCCCTGTCCAATCCGGGCCAGTCACCGGAGGAGGGGATGCTGGACTTGACGATCAGACGGGCCGACGGGCGCGAGTTCTCGCTGCGGGATTCCTCGATGGTCGATCTCCTTAGGGTTGGGGAGACCGTACGGGCCGAAGAGATCGTCATGTCGGTCGCTGATGGGCGCACCGCCACGGCCCTCCTCAACGCCACACCCATTCTTTCAGAAGACGGTCAAGTTGAGTCCATGGTCGTCACCTTGCAGGACATGGCCGACATGGAGGAGCAGGAGAGGTTGCGGACCGAGTTCCTGGCGATGGTGAGCCACGAGCTGAGAACTCCACTGACCTCCATCAAGGGCTCCGTCTCCACCATCATGGATGCAGGGGCAGATCTCGACCCCGCCGTGGCCCGCCAGTTCGTCCGAATTATCAGCGACCAGGCCGACCACATGAACGCCCTGGTTGCAGACTTGTTGGACGTGGCCCGCATTGAGACGGGCACGCTATCGGTCAACCCTGAACCTGCTGAGGTGGCAGTGCTGGTAGACAGAGCCAGGAGCGCCTTCGTCAGCACAAGCGGCAGGAACAACCTGGACATCAACGTTGAACCTAACCTGCCCTTGGTGACAGCGGACAGACGACGCATCGTCCAGGTGCTCAGCAATCTGCTCACCAACGCCGCCCGCAACTCATCGGAGTCATCCATCATCAGGGTGACAGCCGTGCTGGAGGGCGTCCACGTTTCCGTATCTGTCGCTGACGAAGGCCGGGGCATCCCGGCGGAGAACCTGCCCCATCTGTTTCGCAAGTTCTCCAGGTTGCAGTTGGAAGAACAGGGCGGAGACACGGGGCTGGGTCTCGCAATCAGTAAAGGGATCGTAGAGGCGCATGGTGGCCGCATATGGGCCGAGAGTGACGGCCCGGGAATGGGAGCGCGGTTTACCTTCACTCTCCCCACGATTGAGAATGCCGGTATCACCGTTGCACTCCCACCGACCTTGCGCCAGCGTGAATCAACAAATACGGAGGAGCGCGTACGGGTTCTTGCGGTGGACGACGATCCGCAGGCCCTTCGTTACGTCCGTGACACCCTTGTCAAATCAGGCTACGAGCCGATTGTCACCGGAGAGCCGGATGAGGCTCTCCGGCTCATAGCGGAGGAGAGGCCAGAGCTGGTCTTGCTGGATCTGATGCTGCCGGGTATGGACGGCATTGAGCTGATGCAGGACATCCTGAGGCTGGCGGACATGCCGGTCATATTCCTGTCCGCCTACGGGCGGGAGGAACAGATTGCCAGAGCCTTCGACATGGGCGCCGTCGATTACGTCGTGAAGCCGTTCTCGCCCACGGAGCTTTCAGCGAGAATCAGAGCCGCCCTGCGCAGACGAGCAGTGTCAGAGCCGGTGGAGCCCTACGTGCTGCGAGACTTGGTCATTGACTACATCGCGCGCAGGGTAACCTTGGCCGGCCGCACTGTGCATCTCACACCCATCGAGTACCGGATGCTCGCCGAGCTCTCGGCCAACGCCGGACAAGTCTTGTCCTATGAGCGACTGCTGCACCGGGTCTGGGGCGCGACGGAAGCGGAGGACGTGCGGCCAATGCGCACCATCGTGAACAAGCTCCGCCGCAAGCTGGGGGAGGACGCAGAAAGCCCCGGCTACATATTCACCGAGCCTCGCATCGGCTACCGGATGCCTGTGGGTGAGGCGGCGGAGAAGACGGAGTCTGAAAGCTGACAGAATACATAGCTTATTGGTGGAACTCACTCACATGGGACCACCCATGCGCTTGCCCAAACCCCGGCTATATGCGAGACTCCGCACCATGCCGAACCTGCCACATGCCGATATTGTTGGAAGCTTGATCAGGCCGCCCGACTTGCTTGCCGCACGCGACGACGTTGCGGCCGGACGAATAACGCCCTCAGAGTTCAAGCGCATCGAAGATGCAGCCGTCGATGGCGCGGTAGCCGTGCAGGAGGCCGCAGGGTTGGAGGTTCTCACGGACGGCGAGATGCGCCGTCTCTCCTTCCAGAGTCAGATGCCCGAGGCCGTGGAGGGCTTCGGCGAGTTCGATATCGACGCGTTCCTGTGGGGTGATTGGCGGGGCGACGAGCGGGTTGGCGACGCCCCCAAGGAACGACCTGCGACGCTGGGTGTCGTCAGCAAACTCAAGCGCAAACGTCACCTGTCCGCGGAGGAATTCACATACCTTCGCGGCCACACAACAAGACTGCCAAAAGTCACCTTGCCGAGTCCAAGCCTGTTCGCCAATTTCTGGTCGCCGGCCAGATCCATTGAGGCCTATCCCACGCTTGATGCGTTCCTGGCCGACGTTGCACAGATCATCCGGGAGGAGATTGAGGAACTGATAAGACTGGGGGCGACCTATATCCAGCTCGACGCCCCACACTACCCGCTCATTCTGGATCCAACATGGGCAGCCTTCTATGAATCTCAGGGCCTATCCGGGGAGGACTGGATCGCGCAGGGAATCGAGTTGGACAACGCGGTGATGGAGGGCTTCACGGAAGCGGTATTCGCCTTCCATCTTTGACGTGGCAACCAGGGCAGCCGTTGGCTGGCCGAAGGCGGATACGATCGAATCGTCGAGCCGGTGCTCCAACGGGTCAATGCGCATCGGCTCATGCTGGAATACGACGAGGAGCGTTCAGGCTCGTTCGAGCCTCTTCGCGGCGTACCCGATGATAAGACGGTGGCGCTTGGTCTCGTGACGACCAAGTCGCCCCGCGCTGAGACACCGGCGGAGCTTGCGACCAGGATCACTGAGGCAGCCGAGCACTTCCCTCATGAGCAACTTGCCATCAGTCCCCAGTGCGGGTTCGGTACGTCTGTAGTCGGCAATCGCCTCGCCATCGAACAGCAGAACGCCAAGCTGCAATTGGTTGCGGGGACCGCTCGAGACGTTTGGGGATAGGCCCCCGCCAACCGCACCATCCCTGCTCTTCTAAACAGGCGGGGAAGCGGAAGAAACGGTCGCGACCGCGGGACGGTCGTTGTCTCTCACCGCCACCTCCCGGTAGGCAGGCGGCCCTATGTGGTAAGGCTCTTGAACGTTGGACAAGAAGTAGCGTGACTGCAGTAGGACGCCGATGTAGCCGTCGGGCTCCGCGATGTCGTCGTCGTTCGTTGGGATCGAAAGGACGGCCACAGCCTCACCTGCCGTGAACCACACCTCCCCAATCTCGTCATCTTGCAGAAACTGGCCTTCCAGGTAGAACTCCAGGTTCAGCGCGAGATCGGAGGAGAGATCGCCAACCCGTGTGAATGTAAACAGTGCGGGCTCCCCCTCGGTGATTGCATCCGGCGCCGTGAAGGACACGACGGGGCGGTTGTCAGACACGTCGGGGGTCTCCGCAGTTGCGGCGGGAGCAAAGACAGTGGTGGCAATCGCGACCATCGCCAGTAGGGCTCCGAATCTGGTGGCATGGAAGAACATTGTGAACCTCCTTTGAGCCTGGTAGTTGTGAACTTAAATGACCTTCATCTGTTGAAACGTTCCGGAGACAGGGGGGTTAGTATCCGCGTTGGGAATCGTATTGGCTGTCTAGTCGTGTCGGGCGAGGGCTCTTCGTGATTCCGGCCACGGGGCTATAGGGGTAGGGCTTGAGGATGTACGTTATCCGCTCGTCAAAAGGTCACGCGCTCGTCCTCTTGCGGCGTCCATGTCAGGAACAATCAGTCCCTCCGGCATGGTAGCACGCAGACCGAACGCATCCAGGGTGTCCGTGACCGGCCGTGTCAGTCCCGCGATGACCACACGGCCCTGCCGCCGAGCGACTGCGATTTTGATGAGGTCCGTTATGACCACGGCAGCGGAATCGTCAATGAACATCGTGCGGGACATATCAAAGATGACAATCTGATGCCCAAGGATGTCCGCACGGACGATGCGGCTTACTTCACGGGTTGAGGCCACGGTGACACGATCGGGGAAAATAGCGATACCGGCGCGCGCCTCAAAAGGATCTACCTCGCCGTCCAACAACACGCTGTCAAGAATGGGGGCGGAGATGAGTGACTCGAATTCAAGTTTCTCACGGCGACGAGCGCCGGTCAGGGCGGAGACGACAACGCCGGCCACGACGGCAAGAGTGATGTCCACGAAGAGCACGAGGAAACAGGTGAGGGCCATCACAATTACGTAGTCGGCAGGCACGCGATGCAGGCGCTTGATGAATCGCCAATCGATGATGTTCCATCCGTTGATGAAGAGGATGCCCGCGAGGACCGCAAGGGGAGTGCGTTCCGCTATCGGCCCAAGAAAGAGGATGGTTGAGATGATAAGGGCGGCAACGGTTAACCCTGCCACCTGCGTGCGTCCGCCGCTGAATGCGTTGGCAAACGTGCCCGGGGTCACGCCACCCGGCAGGCCGCCGATCAGGCCGGCAGCCACGTTCCCGATGCCCTGCGCTCCCAATTCCTGGTTGGGCTTGTGCTGCACCCCCGTGATCGTGTCCAGTGGGAGAGCGACGATGAGTGTCGACAGTGAGCTCAGAAGCGCCATTGCGAACGCGGGCTGCGCAAGCCGGATGACTGTATCAAGCGAGAATACGGGCAATTCCGGGGCAGGCAGGCCTTGCGGGATAGTGCCGATGGTCGGGGCCCCGGCGAAGAACAGCACTGTCAGGATTGTTCCGCAAACCAGTACGGCGAATTGAGACGGGGCGATTTTCAAGAGCTTTCCTCGCCACGCCACTCCCAGCGCGACACAGAAGACCGCAACGGCAAGTGCCTCCAGGTTGGCATCTCTTATCGCATCAGGCATCGCGCGGATGCTGTCGAGCGCCGTGCCCCCTGGCGATGCGCCGAGGGCAAGCAGTCCTTGCTTGATGATCAGGAGGATTCCGAAGGCTGTGAAGAACCCGGCAATCAAGGAGTACGGGATATAGGAGACATATCGCCCAAGTCTAAGGGCGCCAAAACTCATCTGGATCAATCCGGCGAGAATGGCCGCCGTGGCGGCCTCGGCAAGGCTGTCTGCATATTGAGAAACGACAGCGGCCATCGTCAGCGTGACGAGGATATTCGGACCGGAGATCATCCCCCGTGTACCGCCGAAGAGTGCGGCAAAGAGGCTGACAGCCGCCGCGCCGTACAGTCCCGCGACCGGGCCGAGGCCGGAAATCACGCCGTAGCCAACTGAGGCCGGGAGCACGATACTGCCCGCGGTCAGTCCGCCGAGAACATCGCCTCGAAGTTGGCCCCAACTGTATGACGGTCGAACGTGGAGCTTGTTCAATGCCGTTTGAGTAATCGACATGATCCTGATAGAGAGTCTCACTTGCTCATCTATGATAGATAAATCGAGCTGCGACGTATTGGCAGGCACAAAGTGGCTACATATAGTGAACACAGGCCTGCTGTCTGAAAATCTACACTCCGGGACTTGCAGGAGAGGGTTCATGGCACAAGATGATTCGCAAATGGGCGAACCCATTGCCATTATCGGTATGGCGTGCCGATTTCCCGGCGCCGATGACTACGATGCCTTCTGGCGCTTGTTGGCTTCAGGAACTTTCGTCCAGACAGAAGGAACGATCGGCGAAGGGCCGGGCCGAATGGGCCAGTTCCTGGAACTCACTGAGGGGCAGCAGGGAGAGAAGTTCTACGCGGCATTCATCGACGACATTGACAAGTTCGATGCCGAGTTCTTCCGTATATCTCCTGTAGAAGCTCAACTGCTCGACCCGCAGCAGCGCCTGATGTTGGAAACGTGTTGGCGCGCGCTTGAGGACGCGGGGATCGATGCGGACAAATTGCAACGCTCTCGTACCGGAGTGTACGGCGGTGTCAGCAATCACGAGTATCGAAGCGCGGCCATCGCATCAGTCACGCCGGACGACCCCACCACAAGTCTGCACGCATTAACAGGCAGCTCATCGAACACTGCCATCGGTCGAGTCGCGTATGTCCTGGATTTGCGGGGGCCGGCCGTCACTATCGACACTGCCTGCTCGTCTTCCCTTGTCGCGATTCACCAGGCTGCTACAGGTCTCAGGCGAGGAGAGGCGGATCTGGCGCTTGCCGGAGGCGTCAATGCCATCCTGTCCGCAACAATATCCAGCCTTCGGATGAACGCCGGGATGTTGTCTCCAAGCGGACGATGCAAGACGTTCGACGAAGATGCCGACGGCTATCTCAGGGGGGAAGGCTGCGGTGTCATTGCGCTTAAGCGGTTGAGCGATGCCGAACGAGACGGTGATCGCATCTGGGGTGTCATCCTTGGTTCTGCCCTGAACCAGGATGGCGCGAGCCAGGGCCTCACGGTCCCGAACGCAGCCTCGCAGGAAAGCGTCATCAACGATGCTCTTGCGACCTCGGGCATCTCGGCAACGGACGTGGACTATATGGAGGCGCATGGAACCGGCACACCCGTGGGTGACCCGGCTGAACTGCAGGCCGCCGCCAGCGCATACGGAAAGAATCGGCCGACTGACAAACCTCTCCTGATTGGATCGGTCAAGACCAACTTCGGACACCTTGAAACCGCATCCGGCATGGCGGCGATTATCAAGGTCATCCTGTCCATGCGGCGGGGCGTCATTCCACCCCATCTGCATTTTGAGAATCCGACCAGCGCGATTAACTGGGAGGAAGCTAATCTAAACGTCACGACGGAATCAACTGCCTGGCCCCACGTCGACGGCCGGACGCCTGTTGCCGGCATCAGCGGCTTCGGATGGTCCGGCACAAACGCGCACATCATCGTCAAGGGCTATGGCGAACCGGAGACACCCTCTTGGCTGGGATCCGGAACACCGTGGCCGCTTGGCGCTCCGCAAACGGTCGGTAATCCCGGCACCGCTGAATCGATAGGTCTGCGCGAAACACGATTCCTGCCTCTTTCCGCCAAGTCTCACGATGCCTTGCGCGAGCTGGCAGGACGGTATCTGAGTCGACTTGATGAGCTCTCCGGCGGGCCTGCCGATGACGTCAGCGCTTCAGACCCTGCCTTATCAGACATGGCCTGGACTGCGAGCACTGGCCGCAGCCATTTCCGCTACCGATCAGGCGTAATTTACCAGGACGCTGGTTCGCTCCGGGTGGGATTGGCGCAAATAGCCGAAAACGCGCCGCAGAACCCGACAACGGCTCCGTCAAAGATCGCTTTCGTCTACACGGGTCAGGGCAGCCAATGGGTCGGCATGGCGCAGGCACTCTATGAGACCGAGCCTGTTGCGCGAGAGATCCTTGATCGATGTGAAGCCGTTGTGCAGAGCGCGCGGGGCGAATCGTTGCTCGACGTCATGTTTGGCCGCTCCGGCAACCTGGACGACTCGGCATGGGCGCAACCTGCGACATATGCGGTTGAGTGCATGATGACTGCCCTGTGGAAGAGCATCGGTGTAGAGCCGTCGGTGGTTGCCGGACATAGCCTGGGCGAGTTCGCGGCGGCACAGGCAGCCGGCGTTTACTCGCTCGAAGAGGGCATGAGACTCGTCGCTGCGCGCGGATCAATCATGAGCCCGCTAGCAGAGGGCGCCGCGATGGCAGCAATCTTCGCGCCGCAAGGCGCTGTGCAGCAAGCCATTGAAGAGCAACACGCAGCCTCAGGCGATGATCGCCTCTGCATCGGCCTCGACCACGGCATCAACCAGGTTATCAGCGGCCCCGATACGGACGTAGACGCCGTCGTTCAGAAATTTGAGCAGCAGGAGGTCCGTGTCAGGCGGCTTCTACCGAGCGCAGCATTCCACAGCGCAATGCTGGAGCCCGCTTTAGGCGAACTGGAGAGGGCGGCTTCCGAGATAGTCCCTGAACCACAAAAGCCCAATGTCGCCCTAATCTGCGACTTCACGGGAAAGCCCCTTGAAGATGGTGTTCAAATCGATGCCACCTACTGGGTTCGCCATTCGCGCCAGAGGGTGCTTTTCCGCAACTCAATGGAATCCCTAGCCGAACTAGGCGTGGATTGCGTCATTGAATTGGGTCCGGGCACAACCCTGAGCCCAATAATCCCCATGCTTTGGCCGCAAGGGGCTCCGGTCAAGGATCCGCCCGCGTTCTCCAGTCTTGAGCGTCCCCATCATGATGAAACTGAGCCGCCGATAGACCTCACTCGCGGCTTTGTCACTGCCGTATCCGCCGCGTACAAGGCGGGCATCCCGGTGGATTTCTCCGGGCTGTATGCGGGGGAGACGCGCCGACGGGTTGCCATCCCGGAGTATCCGTTCCAACGACGACGCCATTGGATTGAAGAGCCACGGCGACAACGGTCTCTCTCAGGCCACCCGCTGCTGGGAACCCGGCATGAGACGCCACGCGGAGAAGTCTATTTCGAAACGGAATTGCTGCCAGACGATCCTGGCTGGCTGAGCGACCATCGTGTATTCGGCCGCGTTGTCGCGCCGGGGGCGCTCTACGGTGTCATGGCCATGGAGGCCTTCCGTACAGAAAACCAGGGCGCAGTTGCAATCGACGACATGCAGATACAGGCGCCCCTGGTGTTTAGCCAGGACGATGACGGTAACGAGCGAGGCGACCTGGCGCGCGCCGTGCAACTCATGTTAGAAGTTCCGGACGACTCGGGCGCTCGAGGATTCGAAATCTATAGTAGGGAAAGCGGTGAGGACTCCTGGACTCTGCACGCACGGGGCATGCTAACGTCCGCCGGAGGTGGCCAGGACGCTGCGGATCCCGTTTCCATAGAGGAGCTGCGGGCGGGCCTGCCTACCCTGGATGTGCCCGAATTCTATCGAGCAAAGCGCCGGGCAAATGTAGAATTCGGCCCCCTCTTTCGCACGGTTGATGCCGCATGGGTTGAGGATGGCAAGGCAGTTGGTGAAGTTGTTCTGCCTGAAGAATTGGCGCGACCCAATCTCGCCGTCCACCCCGTTCTCCTTGACGCCTGCTTGCAGGTCGTAGCGGCGGCTCGCATTAAGAATGAGGCGTCGTCGGGAACGACATATCTGCCGTTTGCCTGGGATCGCTTGTGGCTCAGCGGCAGTCTCCCTGACAGAATCGTCTGCCGGGCAACACTGAGAGACGGGGTCCGAGCAGACGACACCGATAACGCGCCGCTCCTGCCGGAAGTCATCACGGCAGACCTTGAGATCTATTCGATGGATGGAGAGCCGCTGGGCGGGATTGAGGGCTTCACCGTCAAGCGCGCAAGCCGCGACACCGTGCTCGCTTCCCAGCAGGATGTGCAGGACCTCCTGTACGACATCATTTGGGAAGACCGACCACTTCCCCCACTACAGCCTGCGGATTTCCTGCCGGAACCGGCCTCAATCCAGGCCACAACACCCACATTCGCGGAATATCTCTCCCGCGAAAGAGTGGGTTGGGACGACCGGACGGCATTGCTGGCCGACCTGGAGCGGCTTTCCTGGTCGTTCGCACTGGCAACCCTGAGCAAGCTCGGGTGGCAATACAGTCCGGGCGATGTTATCGATCCCGAAACCTTGAGACAAAAACTGGGCGTTACGGACGAACACAGCAAGCTCTTTGTGCGGATCCTTGAATTGCTTGCGCGAGCGAGCGTCCTTAAAGAAGTAGATGGCGCTTTCCACGTTCTGGTTGGATCAGATGAGTCCCTGCCAACGAATCTGCCTCCTGACCCGAATGCCTTCGCCGCGGAGATGTTGGAGCGCTATCCTCACGGGTCGATTGAAATCGAACTGTGTAGCCGAGCGGCCGGAGAGTTGGCTGACATCCTGCAGGCGAATGCCGATCCGCTGACGGTGTTGTTCGGGAGCGGCTACCCCACGCCGGGTGATCTCTTCATTAGCGCGCCCGCAACGCGCGCCACCAACAACATGCTTGGCGATGCGATCGCCGCGCTCCTTAAGGACCTGCCTGAGGGACGACGGTTGAGGATTATCGAGGTAGGCGCAGGCACAGGATCAGCCACCGCATCCGTCCTGCCGGAACTCCCTACCGGTCGCTTCGATTACGTCTATACTGACATTTCAGCCGGGTTCTTCGCGGAGGCGGAGGCGCAGTTCGGAACTGCTGACGGGGCTATAACATACGTGCCCCTCAATATTGAGGTCGATCCCGTCGAGCAGGGATTTGATGCGCACGGCTACGACCTTGTCATTGCCTCAAACGTGCTCCATGACACTATCTCCCTCAAGGAGACGCTGCAGCACTGCGTGGGCCTCCTTGCCCCCTCCGGCCAGCTCCTTGCCATAGAAACGATTGAGAGCATGGGTTGGCAGGATGTGACGTTTGGGACGCTGGATGGGTGGTGGCGCTTTGCGGATGAGTATCGGTCTCATCATGGCATTGCCGAGGCTCCAATCTGGGAACGAGCATTGTCGGACGCAGCATTCGAAGACCCACAGATTCTTGGGCTTGGCCCGGCTGATTACGCCGAACGCCCGGATCGCGCGGTCATCATCGCAAGCGCCCCGGCGGAGATCGTTGAACAACCTGGAGTTTGGGTTGTGGCCGCGGACGATGACGGCATGGCAGAGGAGTTAGCCGCCGCGTTGACGACATACAACCAGCAGGTTGTAATCGTATCCGAAAGCGTAAGGGCGACAACACAAGATAGTAGCCCTATTGATGGGGGCTCACGCGCTTACATCAACAGAGGCGAGCGTGGCGACTGGCAGTCCATCTTTGAGGAACTGCCCGCGGACATACCGCTCCGTGGTGTTGTTCACCTCGCCGCGGCAAGTGGAAACGGTTCGGACGTCGACACGGAGACTCTGGCCGATGATGTCCAACGAGTGGGTTCGAGCGCGCTCGCCATGGTTCAGGGCATGCTGGACTCTGATTCAAAGCCAAAGAGCGGTATCTGGCTTGTTTCACGAGGAGCACAGGGCACGCGTCGAGAGCAGCTAACACAGCCCGCGGGAGCGATCCTGTGGGGTTTCGGCAGGGTTCTCATCCGAGAACTCACTGACGTGCAGACGCGGGTCATCGATCTCGATGGCGGTGATTCGCCCCTATCAGACCTTGTAGATGAACTGTTGCGACCGGATGGCGAGAATCATATCGCCCTCCATTCGGGCTATCGACAGGTTGCGCATTTGGCGCGATCAAGTGATGTCCCCGACAGGCTGGTACTGTCAGACACCGATGATTGGCGACTTGGGCCCGACCCCGGAGGTGATCCCGGCCGGATACACGCTCAGACGTTGCCGCAGCGCGAACTTGAACCGGATGAGGTTCGAGTTGCGCCGAAGGCTATTGGAATCAATTTCCGGGACGTGCTCATCAGTATCGGCCTTGAAGATGAAGCCGATCTCGGAACTGAGTTTTCAGGTCACGTCACCGAGATTGGCGAAA
>JAPOOK010000007.1 GCA_026713485.1 Chloroflexota bacterium
CTGTCCGCGACGACGTGGGCAGAATCGTTGTGGACAGCGGGCCGGCGTCACTCAGTTACAATACGAGACGAGCAGGCCGACATCACCAACTAGTTGTGGACAGCGGGCCGGCGTCACTCAGTTACAATGGGATTCAACATCGACACGGTGCGCGGCGTGTTGTGGACAGCGGGCCGGCGTCACTCAGTTACAATTCGACGCCGTCGGCGATAACCCATACCAGCAGTTGTGGACAGCGGGCCGGCGTCACTCAGTTACAATCAAGATTGATTTCGCCCACATGGCTACCCGTTGTGGACAGCGGGCCGGCGTCACTCAGTTACAATTGCGCGGGGTAGCACCGATACCACGAACGTGTTGTGGACAGCGGGCCGGCGTCACTCAGTTACAATGCTCTTGCTTCTCGTTAGCCCATGTCTCGCGTTGTGGACAGCGGGCCGGCGTCACT
This sequence comes from Chloroflexota bacterium, assembly GCA_026713485.1. GTDB lineage: Bacteria > Chloroflexota > Dehalococcoidia > UBA6926 > UBA6926 > VXMO01. The sequence goes on from JAPOOK010000007.1 coordinate 449, forward strand.
CAGTTACAATAGGGCCGAGAGAATAATCTTGGACGCGCTAGTTGTGGACAGCGGGCCGGCGTCACTCAGTTACAATGTACCTGTTCGCCCATGCGCGCCGCTCCCAGTTGTGGACAGCGGGCCGGCGTCACTCAGTTACAATCACGCTGCAGCGCGAGATGGTTGACCGGCTGTTGTGGACAGCGGGCCGGCGTCACTCAGTTACAATCCCCGAGGAGACCGCACGCTGGGCTAGCTAGTTGTGGACAGCGGGCCGGCGTCACTCAGTTACAATACCGGAAACGACGTCCTCGTTGATAACCTCGTTGTGGACAGCGGGCCGGCGTCACTCAGTTACAATGCCTGCGCCAACCAACGAGGCAGGCACGCGGAGGACGGGCCGTCGGAGTCTCAGAAAAATGAGAGTTGATCCGGCGGCTGCTCCGTCTCTTGTCGGCTTTTTCCGTGAAAAACCTGCATTCGTCCGAATTGGTGGTCCGTCAGGGTGAGCACGCGGACCTCACCATCGGGGGGGAGTGCGGACTTTACTCGCCCGGCGTGAACCTGGGCATTCTCCTCACTGGGACAATGCCGGACATAGACGGAGTACTGCAATCGGATGTACCCGTCTGTCAACAGGTGCTTGCGGAACTTCGTGTACTCCCTCCGCGCCTTCTTCGTATCGACGGGAAGATCGAACATTGCGACCACCCACAAGGTCCTGAAGCCCCCAAACGCCATCGCACGACCATCTAGTCCTGCGAGGATTCGACGGAGACATGATTTAGGGGCAACGGTAGGGGAGCCTGCACTTGTCCTTTGCCCTCGGTGATCACCCGCCTGACACTGACGGCGAGCGTCTGCAGAGCAAGAAGGAGCGGGAACTCTCGTTTGTCCACGAGCACGTGTTCATGGACGACCTTGAGCAGTGGCTCTTTGGTCGCCGCGTTGACTTCTATCGGCGCGCCATCGGTGTTCAGTCCGAGTACAATCCGGTCCACTAGGGGACGAGCGGGCTCCATTAGATCGCTGGCCAGACAGAGGGCATCGTAGCGATTGTGATGGTGGATGCCTAACGACGGGTGCAGCCCGGCCGCACACACGGCCCGCGCAGTGGCGGCCCGAATGATTGCATAACCGTAGTTGAGTAGGGTGTTTATGCCGTCCTGATCTGGGTCACGTCGAAATTCCTGGCCGAACATGCGTGGCCAGTAGAGACGTGCCGCCTGCCCTTCAATGTTGTCAGGGTCACCGCTACGGACTTTTGCGCCCATTCCGTCAAGTGGTGTGGGCATGCCATTCGTGGATTCGGCCAAAACGAATGCCTGCGCCTTGATCTTGGATCGGACAATCTGTTGCCAGAGACGCTTGCGCGTTGGCTCAGTCATGGCTGCCTGAGCGCGCATCGTCTCGGTCTGCACGCTGTGTCCCTCAATCGGCAAGACAATGGCACTGGGCAGATGCTTCTCGTCGCTCACAACCACGGTTGCGTCATGTCGGGCGCACGAGGAGAGCAGATGCCGAGACATGGTGGCGTGAGGATGATCGATCACGAGCACGCCGAGATCCTCCAGCGGCACTTGTCCCAGGCGCTGCCCATCTCGTTCGATCACGAGTTGTTCATGTTCAACCCGCAAGTGTGACGGCGAGGAGATTTCGACAGTGCGTCTAGTCATTGGCCGGCCTTATGGAACCGAGGGGCGACACAACAACCTTGCGGCCCTTCCTCTTCCCAATGAGAACGTTGACACTAGCAATGACACGTTCAGAATTGTCTTCGAGCGTCGCCGCCAAGTGGTGCCTAAGAAAGGCCCTGTTTCCAATGGGATCAAGAACTTGGACACGGTAGAGGTTGCCCACACCGCCGTCGCCAAGCTCAACCATCTCATCAATGGCCAGGGACATGAGAAACTCATGTTCCTCCCATTCGCGGTTGATCATGGGAACTTTCTGTCTGCGGGCACGATTTGCCGCCTCCATCATGGAGACGAATCGCGCCTCGGCCTTACCGCTTAGCAGATTGCGGAAAATCTCAACGTGGTGGTTGCTGCCAAGGGCGTGGTATTTGAAGGGTTTGCCTTCCCTTGTCAGTTGTCTGTCCACTCCGTAGAGTTGCGTTTCCGACTTGTTCTCGGAGATTCTCACACGACGGACAGGCTGGCCGTTCGGGTTCTTGGGGTGGTAGAAGGGCTGATCGGGATTACCGAACGCCTCCTTGATGCTGTCGGCGTCTTCGATGCGCCGCTTAATTCCCTGACGTAGAATCGGATCGACGATTCGCTTGACCATCGAACTTGTAAGTTCTTCCAGTCGCTTGCGGTAGACAAATTGCTTCTTGCCTGCGTCCTTCACGTAGCGGTAGCCGAAAGCGGTGTCCTCATGGAATGCGCCATGGAGTTTGCGCAATGAGGCGTGAGAGACGGCGATGCCGGATAACGCCTGCTCAATGTCTCTGTCGAAGCCCTCCCAGGGCGCGTGCTCCTTGGCGCTCTCTATCAGGGAGGCCTGCTGCTTCGTTTGATCAATCTCTCGGGCGGAGCGGGCCATGCGCTGATACAATGAGCGAGTGGTTACGGCCACGACGATGGCATCAATCGCGTGGTGCCGGTTATCGGCACGATTTTTCTCGGCGACAGCATCGTCCGTAGGGCTGTCGCCTGCGAGAAACCGATTTAGGCCCCATGCGTGCCTGAGCGCGCCCGTCATGCCCCCCTTCGTGACATCCACGTCACGCCCCAGTGTCTTTAGGTACTCCTTCGCGTCGCGGCTGATGTAACGGGTGTCATTCAACTGTCGGCTTTCAAAGTTTTCAAGGAGTTTCTTGACCTCATCGTCTTTCTGTTGAAACCACTTTCGCTTTCGGGCCGGCACGCGGGCAACCATCTCTTGCCAACTCTCTGTAGCGCCGTAGGCTTCCCATGGTGTCCGATTGCGTTTGTGCAGGCGATTCTCTTCCGCCATGCAGAGGGTCTTGTTTCTAAAGGAATCATCCAGACTGCGGCTGAAGGGGATGATGTGCTCGACATCGACGGCTGGACTGAAGAGTTCATGGATGTTGATGACCTTGCCTGTGTAGGGACAACGCTCGTCCGATTCTCGCCAAAGCCGGAACTTGATCAGGTCATCCCGAGATGACGCCTGAATACCTATATCCGCCAGCGCCCGCTCGGCCTCTCGGTTCATGTCCTGATTCTGGCGCTGCTGCTTCTGTAGGTTGGCTTTGTCTTTTCGGGACATTTTGAGGTCCCGCGCCATTTCGACGCGGATGATGTCGGGCTTCCCGTATTCGCGGATGATCGCATTGACCACTTTCCGGACCTCGTGGAGCGCTTTTTCGACGACAGGGTTTCTGAGGTCGCTGGGAGGTGGTCCAAGGAGTTCCGCGTCCCCAGACACCGAAGGACTGGCATACGTGTAGCCGGAGTCCTTACGGGCGTCAGAGTAGATTTTTCCCCATTCCATGTAAGGAAGGAGCTTCCTAAGTGCCTTCAGGGAAAGGTCTCCGTAACCTTCTTCAAACTCGATCGTGGCAAGCTCAAAGGCCGTAGTTCGTTCGAAGCCCCAGAATTCCTTGAGCCGTCGATAGAGAACTTTCTTGCTCTGAATGGTCGTGAGGTCTTCTACCAGAGCAATCCGCTGACCGTCGTCGGAGGCGCCCCACCAATCTCCCGCGAGACTCCGGAGCCTGGCCGCCGTTGTGTTGCCGGTGAGTTCCCTTCCTTTCGATCCGTCCAGTTCTAGATTGAATTTCGCCGTCTTGGGCAGGCCGACAGTTGAGCGGATCTTTGACCAGGTCATGGTCTGTTGAACTTCAAGGGCGGCGGCGAGCTTGTCGCGTTGGTCTTGGCTCAAAGGCGTTGATGCGCCGTCGCGCTGCCCAACAACCGCCAAGTTATTGACGTCCTGTAGAAGTCGAAACCGCTGAAATTCCAGTCGAGCCTTTGCAGTTCGTGGTCGATTTGGCTCCAGCGAGCACATCCCGATGCGGCCTCCACGGAGCTTGAGGGGCCGTTGATGGAAGATTGTCCTGTGCAACTCGGCCTTGAGCCCATCGGTCAAGTCAGGGTGATACTCTCCCTGGGCGATCCAAATCTTCTCAAATTCGTCCTCATACATCCCCCGATCCGTGTGGCGTCCGCGACGGCGCGCGCCCTTGGGCAGATTCGCCAAATACTCTCCCAATGTGCGGGCTTCACCACCGTTCAGTTTTTTCCAGATGGCCGCAATTTCTCCGAGGACTGCACTCTCCTCCGTGTCGTCAGACTTTTCGCCCTCGTCCTTTGCTCGTTCCGCCTGAGCAATCTCATCGATGAATTCCTTGGCGTCCGGGTCATCCCGAAGGTCACCCCACCTGATCTTGCGGTTGCTCATGAAACCTCGCCGGGCGCAAATGTGAAGCAACACGCGCCCGAGCTCATAGGATTCTAGAGGGTGATCCAGTGCACGCTTGCGAAGCTCATACGGGTCCCCAAGCATATTGAAGTGGCTCTCTTGTTCTGCCGAATCGAGCATGTCCTTTGGCAAGAAACCTGCTTTGGCCAGTTGAGAGCGTAGTGAAGCACGCCGCCTTGCCCGGCGTTGAAGGATGCGTCGAGCCAATCGAGCGGAGCGGCGTTGTGCGTTCTTCGGCGTTCGCGACTGTGCATCAACGGCTTCGTGGAAGATACGGACGCCGCTAGCGACGATGCTGCCGGACTTATCGATGGAGTCTTCGTCGACCAGACCCCATCCGACGGAGTTGGTTCCAAGATCGAGTCCAAGTGTGCGAACCATTGCAAATCTCCCAGTGGTTTGTTAGGGTTCGATCAGTGTAACTGAGTGACGCCTGCCTAGCTTTCATACCAAGGGACGAAAGTTCCGCAGGATACCCCTCGGGGACCTTACGCCCTCCCAGCGGGGGCGTTTCTCATTAAGAACTTCGATGGCTGTGGCTTTTGTCTGTGGTTCTTGCTCCCCATGTTGCTTCCCTTCTGAAGCATGTGGATTCGGTGTTGGCAATACATGTTGAACCAAGCAAGGCAACCTCTTAGCTCTGGCCAGTTGTCTGATGCCTCCCAACATAGCCGACGACCACCAGTTGCCTTTCCGCATCCCACGCGAAGGCGACACGGATTTGGTCACTACCACCGCCGACGCCCCGGCCGATGTGCGGCTCCAGTCGGAACTTGATGCCATTGTCGGTGGTCTCGTAGTCGGACCGGTACTTGCCCATCGTGACCTCTGACTGGCGGGGAACATAGTCCCAACCACACGCTTCAGCGAGCGACACCTTGAAGTCCGGTACAGACAGATCTCCCATCTTGGATGAGCGATACGTTGTGGCAAGCCACTCCAGCGCAGCATAGAGTTGATTCGGTCGATCGAAGATCAGCTTGCGGTCCGAACTACTATTGAGAACGACACGGAGCCCTTCAGGCCAGCGGCCATCCACGAAATCCAGCACGGCAGCCACATCGACGAAATCGGGAGGTGCTGCGTCAGCGTTGTCAACGGCCGGAGAACCTCTCACGGCTTCACGCAGCGACTTCACTTCTGCGGAGCGCTCAAACAGCGTGGCTCTCAATCCGTCATTCTCTACCCGCAGTGAATCCCGTTCGTGGATCACGCTTTCACGAGACTGCTCAGTCTCGGCGAGTTTGATTTGGGTCTCTTGAAGATTCGCCTTCGCGTTCTCTGCATCCCGGCGATGTTCTTCGACAGTCTCCAGCGATTCAGCGGATTCATTGGTCTGCGACGGTGTGTCTCCCTCAGTGAGGTTGCCGTCGTTTTGATCGCCCGGGTCTGGATTAGCCTGCACGGGTACGTCGGCAATGTGCTCGAGATTCTCTAGCGCCGCCAGGAGATTCTCCTGCACCTTCATCCGCTGAGGTGACCTCTCCACTTCCTCACTGTACGTCTTACCCTGCTCCCTGACAGCAATGTATTCACTGATGAGGCTGTCCACCTCATCAAGACAATCACCCAATGCAACGACGTCTTTCCACGGACCTGACCGATTCGGCAGCCTCTCTCCCGGGTCCCACTCGAAGTAGGTGAATATGTCGATGTGAGCGTCTATCATGGCGTCAACGCGCTCACCAATCGTTGCCGCAGTGTCTCTCTCCATCAGCTTCCGGGCACGAAGTTCGTCCATCAGGCGCATCAAGCGAATCAAGGGGGCATCCCAGTCCGGAGCATCCGCCGGCAGGCCTTCCAGTTGTTTCAGAATGGAGTCGAACAGTTCCGCGCCCTCGGGCGACAACTGCAGCTCTCCGTCCCCCATTGCTTCATCGACAATCGCCTGCTCGGTTAGGGCTTCCTCAAGTTCCTGCTCATGGCGATGAATGTCTGCCTGATTGAAGACCAAGAATGCCATCAACCGGGCATCGTCCCTCTTGACTTCCGGATGGTTCTCCAAGACGACAGAGGCTGCTGCTTCGCTGTGCCTCTTCATTTCATCCGGCGTCAACTTCGTCTGTTCATCTGCTAACTCGTGCTCATCCGCATATTGAATCAGCGCATCCGACACGATATCCCTGAGTTCGCCCTGGGATTCCCACCAGACGCCAAATATAGCGTTCGCCACGAATCCGTCGGTACGTGCAGCGTTACTCACCGGAATGATCAGGACCTCTACAGGGGCATCTGGAGCCTTCTCTCCTCGAAATCCATTGATCGGGACACGAGTACTTATGGCCTCATTCAGGTTGTCTCGACAGCCATCTGACACATCAGGCCGGCGTTGGAGGGCCCAACGAACGACGTCAAGCGTCGCCTGCCTGTCCATTGTGGCGAAGTACCCTGCATAGTCGCGCCTGTCTGAAGACATAGTCATCCCTTTCCCCGCGACCCTTTATCAACGCACCGACTGTGACCAGTACTGGAACAATGTACATCGACCCAACCCCTACTGGCAGCCCTGTAACTGCGTCGCGTAGCGTTACTGTGTATTCAGTCCGAAAGACACCTTTGCTCCCGATCTCGGTAAACGGTCAGCTACTCCAAGTGGTAAATTGGGTAAGTTCTAACGAGACAATCCAATAGGGGCAGATTACATATGAACTGCGAGACAAGCACCACAAATAAGGGCAGGGTGCCTGGCTCCGGGCTATAAGTGGATGTTGAAAATGTGGAGGCAATCGCCAAAGAACTGATTGAATCGTTGATGCGCAACTGGCCAGACGAAAAAGCGCCACCTCCATGTCGTCTGGTGCTCTATGTGCGCGCCGATTCAACGGAGCTCTGGGATGCGTGGGCAACCCATGAGTTCAGGGGTATTTCGGTCGTTGTTCGAGGTGTGCAGCACTACGTGAAGACCGGCTCCAAAAACTCCTCGGACATCGCAATCGCAATTGATGCCATGGCCGACCTTCTTCTCGGCCGCATCTCCCATATTGCCGTCCTCAGCGACGACACCGACTTCATGTCGCTCTACGCCGCCATCAAGAGGGAGTGCGGGCAGAGCAACTCCAAAGATGACATCCCCTTCCTTTGGTTAGTGACGGATCGGAGCGGCACGAAGTCGGCCACCGTGCTAGATTTCTTCCCCGACTCTCTGATGCATGTTGTGAGGCTGTCCGACGACAACCGGTCCGAAGCAGCGAACGAAACCGAGGCTGAGGTGAATTCCTCTAAGGCGTCAAACGTATATGCCGAGATAGCCGGGGCAATCCATCAGGAATTCACTCCCGGCACTTATGGCAGTACAGCCTTCCAAGCACTCATCCAAGAACGGTGGCCGAAACATCCAATGGCGAAGTCCAACGGGGCCGCATATGGCACCGAATTCAAGAACAACGTCTGGCCGATCCTCGAAAAGGCCGGTGCCACGATGGCGAGCCAGAAACCGAACAAGTATCAGTTGCCTTAGAGACTCCTCAGGCTATGGTTCCGCTTAGCGCGAGTACGCATCCAGCTTGGATTCGTCACTGACGTTTTCCCTCGCACGACTCCATACCGCCAGCAATTCGACGGAAGACAGGCCTGTATCGCAATAATGGCCAAGAGCACGCTGGTATTCAGGGTCGTGATCATCGACTACGAATCTCCTCGATAAAGTTGCCGAAGGTGACACCTTGAGACCTAAGGGGGTCTAAACTGCCAGCTCGATAGTCAGGCTGAAAGTCTGGATTCTTGTCCAGAGTGGGGGGGTACTGCGCTGAACTCTATGACGCCCACAACTTAGCGGGGTCACTTTAATTTATCCTGCTATCCCTTCAGTTGAGAAGGTTCTCCACTTCCGGGCGGAGTAAGCTGATGACCGTGTCAAAGGAGGGCAGTTCGGTGACCAAGCGTCCAAGAGAGTTTTCCCACGTACCGGCAACGAGAGCGAGCATTGGGGCAGAGAAGAAATCGCCCCACGCATTAAAGGCGACACCACGCACCGCACACTTCTGATGCAACAGGGCACTGAACCCATGCACATCAATGGAGTCCCTGTATTCGGTCAGGATCCTCCAGAGGTCGTAATAGTCGCGCGCCCTTGACCGGCTCCATCCGCGCCTTTCCATGATCTCTGTTTGTTGCAAGATGGATCGGAGCTTTTCCGCAACCACCTCCTCTAGTGAGTAGACCTGGATATCGACGCTAAGTGGCTCACCGTATTCGTGTGACACCCTTCTCAGATGGACTGGGCGAAGTACTGGTTCATCAACTGTGATCTCAATTCTGACCCGAGTCGCCGGCTGATTGTGCCAGGGAAACTGAGCTCGTATGGTGAATGCTTCCTGCCCACCGGGATGTGGTTCGCGTTCCGTATATCGTTCAGAGACGATCTCCGTGGAAGCATATTCGTCCAGCGAATTGGCGGCCGCTTGGCACGCCTGCTCAATCAAAGGTTCAAGTGCCTCACCTCTAGGAATACCATCCAATGCCGAAAAGTCCAGGTCTTCCGAGAAGCGGTAATCTCCGAAATAGCACTTCTTGAGCGCCGTGCCGCCTTTGAAGACCAGCTTGTCGTTCAACGGAGGTGTTTGGCTGATTCCCGCCAGAATCCATGAGAGCAGATAGTCTCGCTCAACGATCTCCCAGGGGGCACCTTGGCGCCGGCGGGCCTCTTGCAGGCGAGTGCGGAGAGGTCTCAGGTGGTCACGAGACCCGGCAGGTTCTCTTGAATCATCCATCTGCTGTTGCAGGGTCCCTTTCTTGCGCCCGTGGGGTCGAGCATCCTGTATCCCTTGATGGGAATTGAAGCCAAACGCTCGATGATGGGCGACTGGTTTCCGAGGTGTTCCAGAACCCAACCGAGACGCTTTGAGATCGTCACACCCAGTCTTTCCGCGTAATTCGCGATGCGCTCGATATCGACGCGATCCATTGCGACCTCGAAGGCATGGATGGCTTCACCAAAGTCACCACAGTATTGGGGCATAGAAATGCCGTCAAGCAGCGTGCGCTCAAGGTCAGTCATGTAGACTCGCGAGTCGCCCACCCATACCTGTTGCGTGCCGAAATAGCGTTCAGGCCGTACCTGGACAAACTTGTATGTCACCTCGCCCACGGGGTAATGTCCGTCGCGGTTGCTGGATGTGTCATCTTGAAGGCGGGGAACAGAGTGCTCAGTGGTCGTCAGGACGAAGACGCCCCGAGGTGTTTGTTCAGTGAGGCCGTGATAACTCATTGCAGACCAATGCGAGATTGCTGCGGGCTGTACGAGCGCCATCGCAACCTCGAATTCATGAGTGTCGGAAATCCCGGGAACAGACGAAGACAGGGCATAGAGACCACGACGCAGCGGAACAATCCAGCCGTTTTGCCGAAGGTGGAACAGTGCTTCTCCCAGATAGGAATCCTTCAGACCAACACGAGGCGCAAGTTCGCGTGCACGGTCGGTTGTGAAGATGCGGTCCCCTTCGTAAGCAAGCTGCCGCACCAACTCAATACCGACAAGAGTCTGCTTGGGTCGTGTCCTGGAGGTCATGTTCAGCCGTTCCTTCGATAGTGATTCTGGCATAGCATTATGGACTCGCAAAGATAGCGCGATATTTGGACAATGTCAAATTATCACACTAGCTTTTTATTGGCACAATAAGCGCTCCGGATTCCGGGGCATTAGAACAATTCGGTGTGCAGCCCATCCCGCGCCTGTTGCAAAATCAAAGTGCCAACTCAAAACGGAAATTTATCTGTGCCGTTGGCTTTGGCTGGCCAAAGAAGATAGGCTTCCGCGTTCCGGCTTTGGCGGTTACTTATCTTTCTTCTTGATTCGAGGTAATCGTTGGTTGGCCGGGGGATTCGCTTCCGCGTTCCGGCTTTGGCGGCCCATCCCGTCATTCCCGTGCTTGACACGGGAATCCAGTGCGGCACACCGTGACCCTGTCCTATTCCAAGCGGGTTTCTCTGTCATTCTGAGCGCAGCGAAGAATCTAAAGCCTCGATTGATACGCCAACATCCTGAGATTCTTCACTTCGCTACGCTCCGTTCAGAATGACATTCGGGAAACTGACGCAGTTACAATAGGCCCCACACCCGAAGGAGGCACATGTGACCAGAGCCAGGTTCATCGAGGTAGAGGTAGAAGCCGGCAATAACTGCGACTTCTCCCTACACCGCATCTTCAGCGTCGTTGAAGAGCCGAAAGAGGTCGTGCGCGTGGAAGCCCCCGGCATCCGCGGCGAACTGGCGATGGTGGAGGTTATTGGCTGGGGTGAGGACGGCCCCTGCCCCGCCTACGCGGCGATCGTGGAGGATTCCGGCGAGGGACATGCCCTGCTGATCTTTGGCGGCGATGACGGCATCCGCACGCGCCCCCTTGATTCCGACAGCCCATGGAGCCTGGACGACCCTGCCCAGACCGGCGAACCGTGCCTCCTCCTCGACAAGACAACTCCGTACGTCCCCGCCGAATAACACCATGACCACCCCACAAGACGAGGCCTGGGACTACGCCGAGCAACTCCTCGCCCGACCCCAGCGCCGCATCGAAGTGACGCTTGCCCGCGGCGAGGCCGAAACACGACTACTCCATGACGGCAACGCAATGGTCATCTGCCCCAACGACGACTTGGGACGCACACAGGCGCAGCTTGTGGCGCGAGCGCTCGGCATCCCTTTGCCGGAGGTTGGGGAATCTGAGACGGTCGGCGTCAGCAGTGGTGTGCTGCATCGCGTCATGTCCATCTCGACAATGGATCCAACGGACGAGGATATCTGGCCTCTGTTTGCCCGCCTGCTTGAAGAGGCGGAGGCCATGAGGGCCAACGTCAGCGAGTTGGAGGAATAGGCACCGTTAGTGACATCCGTCACAAGCGTATTGACAGCAGATAGGCGGGCGCTTATAGTGCCCATAAGTAAATCGCAAGAACGATGAACACCTTCGCAAATACACATAGTCCATCAGTTGCCGCCCTGGCGCGCCGCGCCGCGGTGACCTGCTCGTGTTACATGCCCGTCCCGGGGCGGGAGGCCGCGCGCTAGCAATAGCAGGCCTCAAGGACAGAGCAGCGCTGAATCTCTGGCAACACAGAAACAAGCGCATCAACCGCCCCACAACAGAAGGGGCGGTTTTTTTATCTCTGAATGACAGAGCGACCACAGTACACAATCGCAGAGGAAATCGAGGGGGAACCGGAGCAAATGGCAACACTGGAAGCACTTCGGACGGAATGGACGGAGGAGCGGCTGGCGGAGGTGAGCGCTCAGCTTGAAGACGCGCACCCGAGCGAAATCGTCCGCTGGGCAGTTGAGAACTTCTTCCCGGACATCACTCTTGCGTGCAGCTTCGGCGGCGTGTCCGGCATGGTCCTGCTTGATATGGCCATGAAGATCAACCCGGAGGTCTCCGTCTTCTACGTGGACACGGATTTCCTGTTCCCGGATACGCATAACCTCAAAGACAAGGTGGGGCGTCGTTACGGCATCCAGCCCATCGGCTTCAAGACGGACGTCACCGTTGCGCAGCAGGCCGCCCTGCACGGGCCCGAGCTGTGGAAGGTTGATCCCGACCTCTGCTGCGAGATTCGCAAGGTTGCGCCGAATGAGCAGGCGCTTGTCGGACAGAAGGCATGGATCGCCGGTCTGCGTCGCGACCAGGGCGACACCCGCAAGGATGTCGCGATTGTCGCGTGGGACTCCAAGTTCGACCTGATCAAGATCAATCCCCTGGCCAACTGGTCTGAGGACGATGTTTGGGACTATATCCGCGAGAACAACGTCCCGTACAACGCGCTGCACGAGCAGGGCTACCCGAGCATCGGCTGCACCAATTGCACGCGCCCCGTGGAGCCCGGCGAGGATCCGCGCGCAGGCCGCTGGTCCGATTTCGAGGACAAGGTCGAATGCGGCATCCACATCGACCCTGAGACGGGCAAGGTCGTTTCAACGACTGCGGCGAACTGACGCGGCCGTCTCAACATCACACAACACGCGAGAACGCCGATAACGGCAAGGAAAACTCACAGGAGGAATTTGAGAGTGACCACCAACCACAATGGAGTGACCGTTTGGTTCACCGGGCTTTCGGGCGCCGGCAAGAGCACCATTGCAGAGCGACTGCTGGCGGTTCTGCGAGACCAGGGCATCAAGTCCGAGCTGCTGGACGGCGACGTCGTTCGCACGAACCTCAGCAAGGGACTTGGGTTCAGCAAGGAAGACCGTGACACCAACATCCGCCGCATCGGCTTTGTCAGCGACCTGCTGACACGCAACGGCGTTGTGAGCATCGTGTCCGCCATCTCTCCCTATCGCGAGGTTCGGGACGAAGTTCGCGAGCAGATCGGCGATTTCATTGAAGTCCACGTCCACGCCTCGCTTGATGAGCTCGTCAAGCGTGACGTCAAAGGCCTGTATGAGAAGGCGCTCAAGGGCGAGATTCAGAATTTCACCGGCGTTTCCGACCCCTACGAGGAGCCGCTGACACCCGAGGTTCTTGTCGACACGGAGCAGGAAGAGATCGAGGAGAGCCTGGGCAAGGTGCTGGGCGCGCTTGAGGAGCGGGGCATCATCCCGTCCGGCGCAAGCAGAGAGTTGGCGGGGGCGGCGACCTAGATTATGGCAACGACTACGCTAAACACTCACACCACTGCGCCCCACGCGGACGTGGAAGAAACGATCGCCCCGCACGGCGGCACACTTGTCGACCGATTTGCGTCGCCTGATCAGGCAACAGAGATCCGGGAACGCGCGCCGGAGCTGACCCACATCACACTCAGCATGCGCGAGACCGCCGACCTCGACCTCATCGCCGTCGGCGCAATGAGCCCGCTAACGGGATTCATGAACCAGGCGGACTACTCGCGCACGGTTCGTGAGATGCGTCTCGCAAACGGAACACTCTGGAGCCTGCCCATTACCCTTTCCGCCCCCGCGGACACCGCGCGCGGCCTGAAGAGTGGGCAGGACGTTGTGCTTGCGGACGCCTCCGGCCGCCACCTCGCCATCCTCTCGGTGGATGAGGTCTACGACTACGACAAGGAAGTAGAGGCGCAGCACGTCTTCGCAACGACGGAGGAGGCCCACCCCGGCGTCGCTTCCGTGTACGGCCAGCACGAGATGCTCATCGGCGGCTCCGTCACGGTTATCGAGCGTGAGAACCTGGAGCCTGAGCTGCGGCCGTACCGTGAGGACCCGGCACAGACACGCGCCGCATTTGCGGAACGGCATTGGCGGACGATCGTCGGGTTCCAGACCCGCAACCCCGTGCACCGCGCCCATGAGTACATCCAGAAGGCTGCGCTTGAGATCGTCGATGGCCTGCTCCTCCACCCGTTGGTGGGCGAGACCAAGCCGGATGACATTCCTGCAGACGTGCGAATGCGCTGCTACGAGGCGTTGATCGAGGGGTACTACCCCGAGGATCGCGTCCACTTGTCGGTGCTGCCTGCGGCGATGCGTTACGCAGGCCCGCGCGAGGCCGTGTTCCATGCCCTCGTTCGCAAGAACTATGGCTGCACGCATTTCATCGTCGGGCGAGGCCATGCGGGCGTCGGCAACTACTACGGGACATACGATGCGCAGGACTTGCTCCGCAGCATTCCGGCCGAAGACCTCGGCATCACGCCCCTGTACTTCGACCACTCCTTCTACTGCAATCGCTGCGAAGGCATGGCGTCAATGAAGACGTGTCCGCACGGGCCGGAGCAGCGTGTGTTCCTGAGCGGCACGCAGGTGCGTGACATGCTGTCTCGCGGCGAGGTGCCGCCCATGGAGTTCACGCGGCCTGAGGTGGCGCAGATTCTGATTGAGGCGGCGAAGGGATAGCCTCTCCGCCATCATTCACGCGGCCACCCAAGCCGGAACGCGGAACGCTAAGCGAATAGGCAAACCAGACTTTATCGCGAACAGAGAAAATAATTTGAGTTGGAGCGCCGGCGGGCGTACCCTGTAGGGAGCTATCCGGAGGGAGGATAACGTGGCTACGACAACGGAAACGGGACAACGTTCCGCCCGACCCTCGATCATCCAGTACCTGGATGAGGAGATTGCCGACTACGAAGGCAGGGTCAAGGAGTTTCGCGCCGGAGAGATTCCGGAGGACGAGTTCATGTCCTTCCGGCTGCGTCTCGGCGTCTATGGTCAACGGCAGCCGGATGCCCAGATGTTTCGCATCAAGATTCCCGGCGGCCTTGCTCACGCAGACCAATGGGACGCCATCGGCCAGATTGCCGAGCAGTGGGCGCCGCTCCGCAAGGGACACATCACCACGCGAGAGAACGTCCAACTCCACCACCTCCTGCTTGAGGACGCGGCGAAGGCCATGCACCTTCTCCAGAGCGTCGGCCTGAGCACCAAGGAGGCGTGCGGGAACTCCGTTCGCAATATCACGGCCTGCCCAATGGCCGGAATCGATCCTCAACAGGCATTTGACATCCTGCCCTACATGGGCGCGTTTGCGCGAAACTTTGTGCGACGCGATTTCACGTTCCACATGCCGCGCAAGGTCAAGCCGGCGTTTTCCTGCGGCGACCATGACTGCGCGACGGTGGGAATGCATGACATCGGCTTCGTCGCCCGGGTCCGGGAAATCGACGGCGAGCAGGTCAAGGGCTTCAAGATCACGGTCGGCGGCGGCACGTCGATCCAGCCGCTGATCGCAGAGACCATCTATGAGTTCGTGCCCGTCGATGAGTTCCTCCGCGTTTCGGAGGCCATGCTGCGCGTCTTCAACCGGACGGCGTGGCTGCGTCGCAACAAGATGAAGGCACGGATCAAGGTCCTCATCCACACCGAGGGCATCGACTCATTCCGCGAGCAGGTCGAAGAAGAGTTGCAGCAGGACTGGGCGCAGGACTACGAGGACAAGGACTACCTGCTCTTCCACGATGATGAAGCGGCGGACATCCCCGCCCTGCCCACAGGCGTTGAGCCGCGTGGCGAGGACGATGCGGCTTTCCAGGCCTGGAAAAAGTCCAACGTCATCCCGCAAGAGGCGGACGGCTACAGCTTCGTCGGCATCACCGTGACGCGCGGCGACCTCTCGCCGGAGCAGTACTATGGAACGGCCGAGATCTCCCGCAAGTACGCGAGCTACCGTATCCGCACCACGCCGGAGCAGAACATGATGCTCCGCTGGGTGCCGAATGCGTATCTGTACGACGTGTACCAGGAGCTCGTGGCGCTGGAGCTGCATGAAGGCGGCATGAACCAGATCACGGACGTGACGTCCTGCCCCGGCACGGACAGCTGCAAGCTGGGCATCACGTCCTCCATGGGCCTGAACAAGGCGGTCGCGGATGCAGTGCGCAACCCCAATGGCCACACAAATTTGCTGGAAGACCCGCTCATCAAGCAGATGCACATCAAGATGAGCGGCTGCCCGAACGGCTGCGGACGCCACCACGTCTCGGACATCGGCTTCCACGGCGCGTTCATCAAGGGCCCCGGCGGCGGACAGATTCCGGCGTATGAGGTCTTCTTGGGCGGCAGCCATGAGAACGCGGACATGCGCTTCGGCGTGCGGCCTCGCGGCAAGATTCCTGCCAAGAAGGTGACCGAGGCCGTATTCCACCTCCTCCGCTACTACAGGGACAACCGTGAGGACGGCGAGTTGTTCAAGGACTTCGCGCACCGGCTGGGTCGCGAGCCGTTCGAGGACATCATCAAGGACTACCAGGACGTCGGGCCGCTCAACAAGGCGAACCTCGATCACTACATCGACTACGACAAGTCCGTGCTGTACGTCATGGAGCGTGGCGAGGGCGAGTGCGCGACGTAGAGTCGAACGCGCAAGCCGCTGAGTGATCGGAATCGACTGAGAAAGCGGGGCATATATGGCTGACCTTGGAGGACGGCGCATCGTTGTCCTTGAGGCGCGGATGCCCTCTGAACTCGGCAACCTTGTGGCCCGCCACGGCGGCGAGGCCATCAGCGCCCCTGCCCTGCGCGAGGCGGCGCTTCCAATGCGGCAGGATGTCCGGGATGTCATCGACGGCATCTGCGCCCACACGATTCAGGCGGCTGTCTTCCTCACAGGTGTCGGCGCACGTGCCCTGATCAACGCAGCGGATGAGCTTGGCCGCAAGGATGAGTTCCTGGACGCCCTGCGTGAGACGACGGTCATCTGCCGCGGCCCAAAGCCGGTGGCGGTTCTCAAGCCGCTGCAAGTGCCCATCGCGCTCGTCTCACCGTCTCCCTACACGTCTGAGGACCTGCTGGCGGCGCTCAAGGAGTCCGACATCAATCTGAGCGGCAAGCGCGTCGTTCTTCAACATTACGGCGAGGTGAACGCCTGGCTGCGCGGTGAGCTTGAGGCGTTGGAGGCGGACGTTCTCGAAGTGTCTCTCTATTCGTGGCAACTCCCGGAGGACACACGCCCCGTCGTCGATGCTATCGCGCTGATGCTCGCACAGGACGTGGATGCCCTCATGCTGACCACGCAGTCGCAGGCCCACAATCTCTTCCGTATCGCGGAGCAGGTTGGGCTTGCCGACGAGCTTCGCGAAGCGCTGTCCTCGGGAATCGTCGTGGCGTCCGTTGGCCCCGTCTGCACGCGGGCGCTGCGCGATCACGGCGTTGAACCGGACGTCGAGCCTGTCAATCCCAAGATGGGTCCGTTGGTGCTCGCCCTCGCGGATTATCTGAACGCACAAGACTCCGTCCCGTCGCACGCAGCCGCCGCCACGGGGACATAGGCCGCCTTTCACCAACGAGCGAGACGTGCATGGGCTACTTTCCCGTCTATCTTGACCTGCGCGGACGCCGATGCGTCGTCATTGGTGACGACGATGAGGCGCAGATGAAGGCGGGCTCACTTGTCGAGGCGGGCGCAGTCGTCACCGTCATCAGTCCTGAGCAACGCCCTCGTTTCACCGAGATGGCGGAGCGGGGAGACATCACGCTGCACTCTCGCAGCTATCAGCCGGGCGACCTTGCGGATGCGTTCCTGGCCATATCCGCAACGACGCATGACCGCCCCCTCAGCGAGCAAATACGCGAAGAGGCCGAGCGCGAGAAATGCCTGCTGAACGTCGTGGATATAACTGACCTCTGCACATGGATCTATCCTGCCCTCGTGCGACGTGGCGACGCGACAGTGGCTATTTCAACCAATGGCCGCAGCCCCGCCATGGCGTCGTTCCTGCGCCGCGAGATTGATGCCGCACTGCCAGAGGGTTACGGCATGTTGCTGGATGTTCTGGCCGATGTGAGAGAGGAGTTGCGGCGCGATGGCAAGAGACCACCGTCCCGACTTTGGCAGAACGCATTGAATGACGGCGAGACTAAGGCGATGATCGACTCGGACAACGCGGCCGCCCTACGCGAACACATCGTCGCGCTTCTGACGGAAGAGGACGGTGGCTAGCGGCGGCATCGTCCACCTTGTGGGCGCGGGACCCGGCGATCCCGGGTTAATCACGGTGCGGGGCGCGAGACTGCTCCGCCGCGCCGATGTCATTGTTTACGACAGGCTTGTGAACCCTTCTCTGCTGGCCGAGGCGCGCCCCGACGCGGAAATGGTCGATGTTGGCAAGCCCCCGTCACGCGGCGGCGAGCATCTACAAGAGGAGATTAACGAGTTGCTCATCGAGCGGGCGCGGGGTGGAGCGCGCGTCTTGCGGCTTAAGGGCGGCGACCCTTTCCTCTTCGGGCGTGGCGGCGAGGAGGCGGCAGCGCTCGCCGAGGCGGGCGTTAGCTTTGACGTTGTTCCCGGCGTTACGTCCGCGTTGGCAGGGCCTGCTTATGCGGGAATCCCGGCGACGGATCGCAATCTTGCCTCTGCCGTCCGTATCTATACAGGACAGCAATCGCGCAACCCTCAGCCATTGTCCCCGACCAACCAGACGTCAATCGTCCTCATGGGAGTCCGCACACTCGCCAACACGGTCAGGGCGATGCTGATGGCCGGCTGGCCCGAAGACACACCCGCGGCAGTCATTGAACAGGCCACAACGTCTCGCCAACGGACGACGACGGCTACGCTTGAGACGATTGTCGGCGCATCGGCGGAGGTCGGAATCCGTCCCCCCGCCATCTTTATCTGCGGCAACGTTGTAGGACTCCGGGACAGCATCGGTTGGTTGGAGAAGAAACCGCTCTTCGGCCACCGCCTGATGGTGCTGCGCGGAGAGACGCGGGCAGCGGAGCTGATCACGTTGCTGGATGACGCCGGGGCAGAGGTCGTCCACGTGCCCGCAGTCGCATTCGACGGCGCGGAGGATTGGACTGAGCCGGATTCAGCTATCGAGAGGCTGGTAGGTTTTCAGGTGATAGCATTTACGAGCGTCAACGGCGTTGATTTCTTCATGAGCCGACTGCTTGATAGCGGACGAGACGCGCGGTCTTTGGCAGCGGCGCGAATTGCGGCCATCGGTCCGGCAACAGCGGCGGCTCTGAACCGCCATGGCCTGAACGCCGATCTTGTGCCGGGTCGATTCACCACCGGCGCGTTGGCGGACGCGATCGCTTCAGAGAGCGAACAGGGAGACACCGTGCTGCTCCCTCGCGGCAACCTTGCCGATGATGCCCTGCCCGCCGCGCTTAGAGAGCATGGCCTTGAACCAACCCCCATCGTCGTCTACAGAACGCTGCCCGGGCCTAGCCTCGCAGAGCGGGCAAAGGCTGCCATGGAACGGGGCATCGACGCCGTCCTGCTCACAAGTCCGTCAACTGCGCGCAACCTCGTTGAGGCGCTCGGCGATGACCGTTCACTATTGGACGGGATTCCTGTGATCTCCGCCGGCCCCACCACGTCTCGCGGGGCTGAGAACGTCGGCTTGCGCGTTGCGCAGGAGGCAACCGAGCACACGGCTGATGGCCTTGTTGACGCCGCGCTTGCGTGGGCGGGGAGCAACTGATGAGTGCCGGGGATGGCCGTCGCGTGCTGCGCGTCGGCACGCGGAGAAGCCCGCTCGCGATGATCCAGACCGAGCTGTTCATGCAGGCCGTGCTCGCGAAAGAGCCCTCACTCGAGTTTGAGGTTGTTGGCATCACAACGACAGCCGAACGGCAACCAACAACGCCGATTCCTGATTTGGGTCAGGGCGTATTCGTCAAGGAGATCCAGATCGCGCTTGCGAACGGTGAGATTGATTTCGCCGTCCACAGCCTCAAGGACCTGCCTACGCGCCTGCCACCCGGCCACACGTTGGCCGGGGTCATGCCCCGAAACGATCCGCGCGATGTTCTCGTCTCACGAGACGGTCAACTATTGAACGAACTCCCCGCAGGCGCGCGTGTTGGGACCGGCAGCATCCGCCGTGCCGCGCAGGTCCTCGCTCACCGGCCTGATCTTGAGATTGTGCTGCTGAGAGGCAACGTGGATACCCGCGTGCGGAAGGTGACAGGTGAGGGTCGGGAGATCGAGGCGGAGGCTGCAGTGCTGGCCGCCGTTGGTCTTCAACGCCTCGGCATGGACGACGTCATCACGGAATTTCTCGAGCCGGATGTCATGCTCCCCGCCGTCGGACAGGGCGCGATCGGCATCGAGTGTCTTGAGACGAACGTACAGGCATGCGCCGTCGCCGCGCTCACCGAAGAACGCGACCACAGAATCGCCGCTGAGGCCGAGCGCTCATTTTTGCGAGCGGTTGGCGGATTCTGCCGCACGCCCCTCGCCTGCTACGCCACCGTGCAGGGTGGCAGCCTTTCCGTTGAGGCAATGGCTGCCACGCCGGATGGAACGGTCGTGTTGCGTGAGTCCATCACCACGGACGCCTCCACAGAGTCGGAAGAAATCGGAAAGCGGCTCTTGGACTCGCTTTACGCCCGGGGCGCCGGCGACTTCATCATCCTGGACGACGAGCCGACCGCGGACGATGACTAGGCGCTATCGTTAGCCGGGTTTGCGTGCCAGCACGTCAAGCTGGTGCGCGATGTAGATCAGTTCTCCGAGCTCAACCTGCCTGTGACGTCCGGCGACCCACTCCTCAAGTCCCGCGCTGAACACGACGGCGTTTTCGCTGAGCGTTTCCCACACGAAGTTGATGATGTGATGCAGGAAATACGCCACGTCCTCCGGATAGCCGCCGTCCTGCGGGTACACCACCCAATCTGATGAACCGGCCGCCGCTATCTCAAGGCCTGCTTGCGGAATTTCGGTCAACAGTGTCCTGCCCGCTTTGCGCCCGCCGGTTGGCAGGCCGTTCGGCGTCCTTCGGTCATCCATAGCGCGGTGGTAGCTGTCGAAAACACGTGCGTTGAGCACGGCATTAGCGGTCGGTTCAAATACAGTTTCTCCGTCAAACGTGATCGGCAGATACAGTAGGCCACCCGGACGGAGCGCGTTGGCGGCGGCTCCAAGAAACTCCGGTACGTTTAGCAGGTCAACAAGCGCCTGCGCAATAATCACGTCGGCTAATCGACCCGCCTCAGCCTCGCCCTGCAGATATGCGACGGCATCCCCGACAACAGGATTCACCGACAATTCGGTTCCACCGCTTGAATCGAGAATCGCGTTGGCGGCCCGGGACGCCTCTTCAAGGCTCTCGGAGTCGTGGTCGACCATTGTGTACTCGCCGCTTGACAGCAGGCCCCGCTCAAACAGCCGCCTGAACGTGCTGCCAACACCCGCGCCAAGTTCAATCACCCGAAGAGGTTTGCCTCCCATGTCGGAGATGCCGTGCGCCAGCGCGTCGTACACGCGCGCATTCAGAGCATCGTCGTCTACGGCAGCCTTCGCCTTCAGGTAGCGAACAGTGTTGTAGTGTTCAGGTCCCGGCATTGGCTTTCTCCACAGTCTCCAGCAGGAACTCACGGACGGATGTCATGGACTGTTCCCACGTGGGGTGGCGGGCGAATCGCTTGAGCGCCTGCGCGCCCATGCGCGCCAGACGCTTTCGATCAGTTGCGAGATCGCGTAGCCGCATAGAGAGTTCCGGCGCCGAGCCAGTGGGAATCAGGAAACCGTCACGGCGATCCGTGATGATCTCATGCGCCGCGCCTGAGTCTGTGGCAATGGCCGGCATCCCGAACGCCATCCCCTCCAGGTAGACGATGCCGAATCCCTCATATGAGGACGGAACCACGAGGACGTGCGCCTGCTCAAAATGCGCGCGGAGAGCGTCATCCGCCAGAGGTCCGTGGAATATCACTCGATCCCCAAGGCCGTCGTTCTCAACCTGCTGACGCACCTTGTTGGCGTACTCCGGCTCCACCTCAAGCCCACCCACGACATCTACGCGAATACCCACATTTCCCGTCAGGCCAAGAGCTTCTATAAGCACGTGTAGCTGCTTGCGCTCAATCACGTTCCCCAAGAACAGGATTCGCAGCGGACCGTCCGCGTTGGCTCGTTCCGTGACATCCTGTTCCGTCATAGAAACATCAAATCGGTCGCCTGCGGGGTATGCCAGAACGTTCGGCTTCTCCGTCCTGATCTGATCGTGGACAGCCTTGCGTGTCGTCTCACTGTTGAACACGAATCCGTCAACGGAGCGGAGATAGCGGCGCTCAATCACGCCATAGGCGCGGTTCTTCCACGCTGCGCGCTTCTCGCTCATACGCAGATGATGGACGATAGAGATGATTGGCCACCGGCCGCGAACCGCGCCATTAACACGCCAGAGCGACGGATGATTCAGCTCATCCTGCAGCATCACGTCCACTTTTGCGGACTTCAGATCCCGGCGCAGCCTGCGCGAAAACACGTCCGTTAGGTGACGACCGTAATTGCGCCATGGAATCCCGATAATCCTGACGGTATCGCCCGCGCGCTCCAGTGTCTCAACCAGCCTGCGGTCATACAGATAGCCGCCGGACAGGGTATCCAGGCTGCCATAGATGATGAGGCCGACCCTCAACGCCGAATCTCCCGCCGGTAGGACGCCCAGGCATCGTCCCCTTCCCAGACGCGGATTGTCATGTAGGCAAGCGGCTCGGTCGGAATGCGCTCTACGATGAAATCCCAGAGGATGCGGGCAAAATGCTCCACGCTGGGATTCAGTCCTTCGAATTCGGGAAGCTCGTTGAGCGTCTTGCCGGCATACCGGGTATCGATAGCGGCCATGGCTTGTTCCACCGCAATGATGTCTACCAGGTAACCATGCCTGTCCAGACCCGGGCCCTCAACCAGCGCCTCCACCTTGTACGGGTGGGCGTTGAGTTCGTTTTCGGGGCCCCAATCACCGCCGATGAGGTAGTGCCAAGCTGTGAATTCATGGGAAACGGAAACGGTGTACATGCGCTTCTCCCAATATGGCGTTCAGCCTTCAGTAGCTAGGAACTATCGTACGTCAGCAGAACCTGGAGCGCATCGCCGGGAGACCCATCCAGCAGCCGATAGGCATCCGCCGCTTCCTCAACCGGAAAGCGATGTGTGACAAGCTGTGACGGCTTGAGGAGCTCCACCATTCGCCACGCCGTCGCAAATCGCCGCTGCTTATCCCATCGACCGGACAGTTCCGGCGCAATTGTCGTCACCTGGCTGCTGATGAGCTTGATACGGCTGCGATGAAAGCTGCCGCCCAGATCAACCGGCGCGCGCTTGGTCCCGTACCAGGAACCAATGACGATGCGGCCGCCGTAGCCGGTCGCAGCAATAGCCGTGTCCAGTGCTTCCGGCCTGCCGGACAACTCGTAGACCAGATCCGCCCCATGGCTGTCGAATGCCGCGGTGATTTTATCCATCATGCCGGGCACGGAAGAGTCATACGATGCTGTCGCGCCGAGTTCTAATGACATTTCTCGCCGCGCCTCAACGGTGTCCAGCGTGACGAGAGAGGCGAGGGGCATCTGCGCCAGCAGAGCAGTCGTCAGAAGACCGATGACGCCTTGTCCGATAACCAGGACGTTTTCTCCCACAAGCGGCGCGCCATCCATGGCAAAGTTCACCGCTGTTTCCATGGACGGCAGCGTCACTGCGTCCTCATACGAAACTCCTGCCGGAATCTCCATGAGCGACTCCTGCTCGGCCTCTAGTAGCGACTCGTGCGGATTGAACGCAAATACACGCCGGCCGAGCAGGTTGGCATCAATTCCTTCTCCAACCTGAATCACCTCGCCAACTGCCGCATAGCCATAACGAAGAGGAAATGAGAGGGTGCCCGCCAGTGCGGCGATGGAATCGTCCGCCGCCATCCCGGACGGCGCCTCGCCTCGGTAGACCAGCAGTTCCGTTCCCGCGCTGATTGCGGACAGCCGAGTGCGAACCAGAACTCGTCCCGGCCCTGGACCACCCACCTCGTCGTGCTGAACCTCAACACGGCGCGGGCCGACAAACGTTACCGTGCTCTTCGTTAGTCCGGCGGCCATGCCGGCCTGCCCCACACAATCAGGTCGTCGCCCTCGCGTCGGTAGCCAAGACCCTGTAGTCGTGGGAACGCCTCGCTCGTTGCGCCGTTTGTGCTCGACACTGCGTGCAGTCCTCCCACGAGCGTCGGCGCAATTGTGATGACCACGTGATCGACAAACCGCGCTTCCAGCAGCTCCGTGATAACCCGTGCGCCGCCCTCAACCATCAGGCTTCGTACACCATCCTCGTAAAGCGTGGCCATCAGCGCCCGAAGATCCACAAGGCCGTCCGACTCTCTTGCCGGAAGCCTTAGCACGCGCGCGCCCGCCGCCTCTAGCTCCACCTGTCGATCAACCGGCGCGTCCTCCAGCGTCGCTAGCCACGGCATCGTTCGATAGTCCTCCAGCAGGCTCGCGTTCAGAGGAAAACGGAGTCGGCTATCCAGCACGATTGGCTGCGGATCCTTGCCATCCGCCAGCCGAACAGTCAGGCGTGGATCATCCGCGATAACTGTTCCGATACCGACGAGAATGGCGTCGTTGGACGAGCGAAGCAGATGGGTCATCTCGGAGGACTTGGAGCCGCTGAGGTGAAGCGGCAGTGAATCGGCGTCGGCAATCGAGCCGTCAAGACTCTGCGCGTACGTCAGCGTCACGAACGGCCGACGGTTGGCATCCGCCAGTGCGTGTTTCTCGACTGTGGGCACGAACGGGCTCGCGACCTCGTCCGACTCGGGTGGCGCGATGTCCAACATGTGCCCCATGCGGTTCACCTTGGCGGTCAGATAGTCGACATTCTGCGTGGTGACGGGGCCCGGCACGGGCACCCTCCCCGCAACCCGAATGCCCAGTCCACGCAGTTCCTCAACCTTCGCGGGGTTGTTGGTCATCAGCCTGATGGATCGCGCGCCCAGCTCTTGCAGGATTAGGGCCGCTACGTCGTAACTGCGCTCATCCGCTTGATGCCCCAACTGCAGATTGGCGTCGACAGTATCAAGCCCCTGGTCCTGCAGGTTGTATGCGCGGAGCTTTTCCAACAAGCCGATGCCGCGTCCCTCCTGCCGCAGGTAGACGATTACGCCCGCGCCCTCTCGCGCCACCGCCTCAATCGCAGAATCCAACTGAGACGCACAGTCGCAGCGCTGTGAACCAAAGACCTCGCCCGTCAGGCACTCCGAATGAACACGGGTGAGTACATCCTCCCGCCCCTGGACATCTCCATAGACGAGCGCAAGGTGCTCCTTGCCATCGGAATCATTGGAAAAATAATCGAGCCGGAATTCACCGTGCGCGGTGGGAATGCGCGCAGACACGCTGCGCTCTACTCTTGTTGGATAAGAAGACATCGTTTCCCTGATTCCGGATTACCTGCCAGCCGGTTGAGCGCAGACCTCCACCACTCTGCGCAAACGTACCCATGATTGGCATCATCGCCGCCAATGTCAATTCGGGCGCTTAACCGACGGCCTCCAGCAGACGCAAGACGACCCCGGAATCCTTATCCCCTGCACCGTCTCGCCCCCGTGCCGCGTCCAGCAGTTCGCTCATACTTTGCCGTCCTGCCGCGGTACCGGAGCCAATCATCTTGGACAGTTCATCAGCGCGTGATTCGTGATCCCGCAGTTGTTCAATTCGCGTCACTGTCCGACCGTCCTGAGTGCGCTTGAGAACGCGGATGTGTTGATCCGCATGAGCAGCCACTTGCGGCAAGTGTGTTACGCAGATCACCTGCTGCCTTATTCCCAGCCCGGCCAACTTGCTCCCGATCGTTCCGCCTACGTGACCGCCCACACCGACGTCTATCTCATCGAATGCCAGCGTCCGCGCATCACCGCGCGCCAACACCGTCTTCACTGCCAGCATCACGCGAGCCATCTCCCCACCGGACGCAATTGCGGACAGCGGCCTCAATGGCTCTCCCTCGTTCGGCGCAATGAGAATCTCCACCTCATCGCTGCCCGACTCGTCACACCAGCTGAGCGCGTCCACGGGTTGTCCGGACTTGGCGTCTGTATCTCTGACTTCCGGGGCTGTGAGAGCGGAGCGCACGTCCACTACGACTCGAGTCCCTGCC
This sequence comes from Chloroflexota bacterium, assembly GCA_026713485.1. GTDB lineage: Bacteria > Chloroflexota > Dehalococcoidia > UBA6926 > UBA6926 > VXMO01. The sequence goes on from JAPOOK010000007.1 coordinate 26,083, forward strand.
AGCGCAAGCGTCTCAACTTCGGCTTCCAGCGCTCGTCCGAGCCGCGCGGCTGCATGTGACCGTTCGGCGGACAGAGACCGTGCCTCTTTGATGACTTGCTGGTTCAGCCGGCTTTCTTCGGCGAGCAGCTCTTCCAGACGGGTTGATGCCCTTTCCAGCCCGGCAACTTCGTTCTCAGTGTGCTCAGCCCATTCGAGTACATCTTCAAGCGAACCGCCATGCCTTCGTTTTAGGTCATCCAACGCCGCCATGCGTTCTTCCACGGCATCAAGACGGTTCGGGTCCGCCTCAAGCCCTTCCAGATACCGCGCCAGCAAAAGAGCAAGTTCTTGCGCCTGTTCGGCGATAGCTGCCGCCGTTTCCGACGCCCCTCGCAGGTCTGCGTCCAGCGTCGCGGCGTCACGCATGTTCTGGCTTATCTCCGCCAGCGAATCCACTACGCCGTTTTCGCCTCGACTCGATTCAATCAGGAGCGACCGCGCGGCTCCCGTTAGCGTACCCAGCTGCTCCGCGTGTGCCAGGCGGGAGCGTTCCCGTTCAAGCGCCACGTCTTCGCCGAGTACGGGCGCGACATCCCGGTATGCGGCCAATTCAAATTGCAGTTCGTCGCGCCGGGCCGTCACCTTTGCCTCTTCGCGCCGCAGCCGTCCAATACCGGAGCGAATCTTCTTGAGATGCCTGACGAACTCTGCAAGAGACTCCCGATCGCCCTCCAGGTCGCCATAGCGGTCGAGCATTTCTCTCTGCTCAACCTGTCCCAACAGCGCCAAAGTCTGACGTTGCCCGTGCGACTCCGCGAGAATTCGCCCCGCCTCTTGCAACGTCTTGAGGGCAATCTTGCGCCCGTTCACCCGGCAGTCGCCGCGGCCCGTGTCATCAATCTCACGGGCGACGTGAATCGGTAGCGCATCCTCTCCGTGCTTGACGTCGAGTTTTTCCAAGAGCGCGGTTGGTAGGGTGCCGTAGGTCCCGTCCTGTTCAAAGACGGCCTCGATCCTTGCCTGCCGCGCTCCGGAGCGAACCATGGCCCCATCCGCCTTTGCGCCAAGAATCAATGCGATGCAGTTGACGATGATCGACTTTCCCGCGCCCGTCTCGCCGGTCAGCACGGTGAATCCGTCGTCGAACGGGATATCCAGCCGGTCGATGACGCCGATGTTCTCGATGGTCAGCCGTCGCAGCATTGCATATGCCCCCTACAACCTTGGGAGCACGGTATCAGAACGCGCGTTCGTGGTCAAGCTGGCTAGAACTCGATCAGCGCTCGCCCCACAACCTCGCCACGTCCAAGCGCGTCGTAGGCATCGTTGACCTGCTCAATACCGTAGCGGCGCGTAATGATCTTCGGGCTGACGTCCACCACGCCCCGCTCCACCAGGTTCAGAATCTGCGGCATGTCCGTCCCCGCCCGCGCGCCGTACGACCCCATGATCCGGATGCCGCGCCGCACGATCCGTGTAATCTCAAACGGCACCGTCTCCCCGGCTGAGGCGATGCCGATCATCACGACACGCCCCCCGTCCGCCACGGATTGAAACGCCTGCTGCACCGTTTGCGGCCTGCCCAGCGCCTCGAACGCCGCATCCACGCCTTGCCCGCCCGTGATCTCACGAATTCGTTCCGCCGCGTCTTCTTTTCCTGCGTTCACCGTATGTGTCGCGCCGAACGACCGCGCGAGTTCCAGCTTGTCGTCGTCGAGATCGACGGCGATGAGCGGCGATGCGCCCACGGCTGCGGCAATCTGCACGACGTTCGTGCCGACCCCGCCCACGGCGAACACCGCGGCGCTCTCACCCATCCTCAGTTCGGCCTGGTTGCGGATCGCGCCAAATGCGGTGAACACGCTGCAGCCGATGATGGCCGATTCCTGTAACGAGAGACCGTCCGGCAGGCGAAACGCGGACGACGCCGGCGTGACTGCGTACTCGGCAAGCGCCCCCATGCTGTACATCCACACTGGCGAGCCGTCGGGCCGCGCCAACCGTGTCGTGCCGTCGTAGAGCTGTCCCTTTAGGCGGTTGTAGGCGAAGAACGTCTCACACATATCATCCCTGCCACGGCGGCAGTACGCGCACGATCCACACGGCATGATGAAGCTGCACACGACGCGATCGCCTACCGCAACATTCGTTACGCCGTCGCCGATGGCCTCCACCGTGCCGGATGTCTCATGGCCAAGCACGCACGGCGTTGGAAAAGCCACCTCCCCCTTCATCACGTGGAGATCCGTGTGACACACGCCCGTTGCGGCGATCCTGAGCAGGACTTCGCCTGCGCGGGGCGAAGGCGTCGGCAGGTCCTCCACCGTCATGGGTTGATTGATGTCGTTGAGGATTGCGGCTTTCATTCACCCGCTCCCTGGCGTCGCGCCAACACGCCTATCTGCGCATACATATAGAACGGCCACTCGGACTCTGCAAATCGAGTCCACGCCGCTGAAATCCTGTCCAGGTCGTCCTGCTCTGCCAGTCCGTAAGCCAGCGCGTCCGTCCCCACGTTCGAGTGCAGGATTCTCTGCGACCACATGCCGCCCCAGAAACGCGCGTCGTCACCGTCCATCACCACCACATTTGGGTGAATCTCATACTCCGGGAATCCCGCCTCCCGCACCCACCGGGCGAGATAGCGGCCCGCATCCGGCTCAGCTCCATTGCGATACGCCACGGCGTGGTACAACCGACTCCATTCCTCGAATTCCGGGAACTTGGGTGACGGCGTCATCGTGGCGTAGTCCGTTTCTCGCACACTGAGCAAACCACCCGGCTTGAGCACCCGCCGCATCTCTCGCAGAGCTAACGGCTGATCGGTCAGGTGCTGTAGGACCTGATTGGCATACACGACATCGAACGTCTCATCTTCGTAGTTGAGTTGATAAACGTCGCCAGCAGTAAACGTCACGTTGTCCACGCCTTCGGACGCAGCGTGGTCGCGTGCCTGAACCAGTATCTCCTCTGAGAGGTCGATGCCGATGGTCTCGCCCGGCGCGACTGCTCGTGCCAGACCGGCGGTGATCGTCCCCGGGCCGCATCCCACGTCAAGCAGGCGCATTCCGGCCTTCAGGTGTGGGAGCAGGAACCACGCTTCACCCTCCGCGCGACGCCGCGCGTGATTCTGCACCACGGACTCATGGTGTCCGTGCGTATAGCGGTCCCGCGGCACATCTGCAGTCATCTACAAGCCTTTCCTCAACACCTGTAACACCTGTCATTCTGAGCACCCTCGCATGTCATTCTGAGCGCAGCGAAGAATCCAAAGCTACACTGTGCAGCCTGACTCCGTAACGCCTACCCCAGTGCGCGGTATGCTGGCCTTATGGTCAATATCGCGCAAACTCTTGCCCCCGCTCTACCCGCCCATGCCCTCACCGGCGCGGGCGGATGGGCCGACGAGATCATAAGTTTCGGATTCATCATCGCCATTATTGCCATCCTGGTGTTGATGTCCCGTCTCGGCCGGCGCAAGCGTCTTCGCGACGAGGAGCGGAATCGGCAGGACGCTACCGATTAGCCGCCTGCGCCTCTGCGCGTTCCACGGCCGCAGGCGGTCTCAGATACAGCGGCTCCAGCGTCGCAACGTCATCGACGTCACCGCGATTTAAGCGAAGAAGACCGAGACACGCCGCATTCGCCGCCGTCCTCGTCCGAATGACGTCCGGCGCGATCGTCAGCGCGTTTCCGAGGCCGCTAAGCGCCGTCTCTGTCAGCGCCTCATCGAATTCCCCTGTCAGAACACAATCCTCGCCGCGTTCGGCCATCCGTGAGATTAGCTCTTCCGGCGAGACGATGGCCTCCTCTACGAGTTGCACGACGCCGTGCTCATCTGAGGCCGTATACGCTGCGGCGGCGTACTGCTTCCTACCCGCGTCCACAGCCGACCACACCGTGCGTCCCAGATGAACGGCCCCATACGCTGCAACGGCGAGAGTTCCCACACCGACAATCGGCACATCAAGCCCCTGCGCGAGTCCTTTCGCCGTGGCAAGGCCGATACGAATCCCTGTAAAGCTACCCGGCCCCCGCGTGGCAACAACGCCGGTCAGATCATCGGTCGTGATCCCCGCCAGCATCATCACGTGGCGAAGTGTTGGATGCACGTGCATGGTGTGATTGCGGCCTGCACGCCACGTCAGTTCCGCTGCAATTGTGCCGTCGGGATGGGCAATCGCGACGCTTGCCGTCTCGGTAGCGGTGTCGATGGCGATGATCATTCCGTCGCCCCTACGCCTTCGGGCAGCGCGCTCAGAGCCTGGGCGGACACAGGCCCGCTGGCCGTCACCGATAGCCGCCGTTCGGTGTCCGATACGTACTCGATGTGGATTTCTAGCCGATCCTCGGGGAAGATGGACGTCGCGCGGTCGGCCCACTCGATGGCCAGCACGCCGTCTCTGCCCAGGTAGTCGTCCAGCCCCAGCTCCCACGCCTCCGCCGGATCGTCGATTCGATATAGGTCCATATGGAAGAGGGGCAAGCGGCCCTGGTATTCGTTGACCAGCACGAACGAGGGGCTCTTGGTGTACGCCGTCACTCCCAGGCCGTCGGCAAGGCCTTGTGTCAGTGTCGTTTTGCCCGCGCCAAGCTGCCCAATGAGTAGGACCAGCGTCCCGGCCTCCACGGACTTGCCAATCGCCCGCCCGATCTCTTTCGTCTCATCCGCAGAGCGGGAAACGCCGCTCCAGTCTCGCGTGGTCATAGAACCAGATTAGCGCATGGGGCTACCATGCTCGAGCGCTGGATCCGCACCTCCCCCTTGATGGGGGAGGTCGCGCGTCAGCGCGGGTGGGGGTGACGCGGAGCCCTAGCCCGCCCTTAGGAATTGCGGCTTTATCGCCGCTACTATCACCACGGACACCGCCAGCGCAGCGCCCAGAATGGCTAATGCCCAGCCGGCCCCGTACGCGGAGCCCATGTACCCCGCCACCAGGCTGCCGATAGGAACAAAGCCCCGGTCCAACAGGTAGAGGCTGATGACGCGCCCATGAAACTCGCTTTCCGTTTGCGTTAGCAGCATCCCGTTCGTCAGCACCCGTTGGCTTGAGTCGAGTAGGCCCAGCAGAACCATGAGAGCCAGCGCGAGAATCAACCATGGCGCGGCCCCAAGCGCGGATAGTACCACGCCGCTCAACGCCATCGTCACGACAATCAGCATTCCCTTGTTGCGCACGTTGCCGAGGTAAGCAAGAATCGACGGCCCGATAATCGACCCAATCCCCATGAACGTCAGCATCCCGCCGAACAGCGTCGCGCCGGCGTTCTGGTTCAGGTTGAACGCGTCGGCAATCGTCAATAGCCACTCGGCATTGGATGCGAAACGCTCGTCTGCAATCTCCGGCAGCAGCACCATGAACGGCTGGAGGAACATCAGCGACAGCAGCCCGAGCAGCAGCAGAAGCAGGATGGTCGTGTGACGCCGGACGTACTTGAGTCCCTCCCACGTATCCCGGAACGCGCCGGACACGCCCATGCTCGCCGCGCCGCGCTGCATCAGCGGATACGACTTCATCCAGAGCCACGCGCCAATGATCCCGAACTCCAACGCGATGATGATGATAAAGACCATCTCAAAGCCGGAAACGACGATGAGCACGCCGGTGAGCAGAGGGGCCACGATGCGCGTGCCGTTGAAAGAGAACTGCTGCAGCGCCACCGCGTTCGCAATTCGCTCCCTGCCCACAATCGCCGGTATGAGCGCCTGCCGCCCCGGCTGATTGAAAGCGATCATCGCGCCCCGTCCCGCAAACAGGGCGTAAGCGTGCCACAATTCCAGCCGATCCTGCAGTAACAGCCCAAGCAGCACCACGTAGATGGCGAGGATGCCGATCTGCGTGACGACGAGGATTGTCTTGCGGTTGACGCGGTCGGCAAGCACCCCGGCGGGAATCGCGAGGAACAGCACCGGTATCGAGCGCCAGAAGTTGACCCAGCCGACGGCGACCGGGTCCCCCGTGATCTCCCACACCAGCCAGCTGCGGGCGACAATCTCCATCCACAGCGTGAGCGCGTGCATGCTCACGCCCGCCCACAGGATGCGGTAATCGCGGACGGCGAACGCGGAAACGGCCTCTCTCAGTGAGGCGCGGCCTCTAGGAGTGCGTCGCCCTTCTAAGGGTTCGTCGGGCGCAGTCGTCCCCTGCTCGGTATCCGTGCCGGTGTTGCGTGGTCTCACCTGTCGCGGTCCGGACTAGTCCATTTGGCGGACCCTCTTCGTGAAGAAGGTGAAGAAGGTCGTTACGCACAGGAGAATGATGGCAGAACCGCCCACGGCAAGCTGCGCCCCCGCAAAGCCGCCCTGCGTGCCGACGACATCCGCCAGCACACCAACGAAAAACACGCCGAAGTTCGTCATGGCCCAGTTGAGCATGTAGATACTCATCACACGGCCCCGGTGCTCGTCGTCTGAGTACACCTGCGCGAGCGTGTTGCTGAGAGCCATGCGACCCGCCTGAGCGAATCCCAGCGGGATGAACATGATGAAGGCGATGAGATACGAATTCGTAAAGCTGAACACAATCAGGGACGCCGCCATCACGAACATGCTGATCAACAGCCAGAGTCCGCGTTTCTTGTCATCCATCGTCGCGACGAATACGGAGCCGACCAGAGCGCCGATGCCGGAGATGCTGATCAGCAAGCCCTGACGCGCCGATGATTGGTCGAGCGTTTCAAATAACGTCCCCACCAGTGGCAGCGACGTGAAGAAGGTGAGCCGGGAGGGATCGACGGTGAGGATGGTGTCGGTGAAAGCGGGGAGCAGGAACATGTACGGCATCGACAGCACAAAGGAGAATAGCGAGAAGATCAACAGCATGAGGAGGGCGTTGTTTCGTTTGACATACGTGAGACCTTCGCCCACCTGCTTCAGCATCCCGGAGCCGCGCAGAGCAACGGCGCCCGACAGTGGGAGACCCATCAGCATGATGACGCCTGTGCCGTACAGCACCGCCATGATGTAATACACGCCCTCGATGTCCCACAGGGCGATAAGGAATCCGGCCAGCGCCGGGCCCATCAGGCGGAGCAGGTTCATCGCCGCGCCGTTCAACGCCACGGCGTTCGTGATCATGTTCGCGCTCACTAGCTCCGGGATGATCGCCTGTCGCGCAGGCATCATCAGCGCCATCACGATTCCCTGCAGGAACGACGCAATGAGCAAATGCCAGACGGATATGGAGCCCAGCGTGATGGACATGGCCACGCCCACCGTGATGATCGTAGACATGATTTGCCCGATGATGAGCACTTGCTTCTTCGGCACGCGGTCAGCAAGCACTCCGCCAAACAGGGAGAGGGTCAACATCGGCAATCCGTTTGCCAGCGCCACTGCCCCAAGCATCGTCACGCTGCCGTCGTTCGTGCCGGGTGTCTTGGATAACTCATAGACGTACCAGGAGCGCGCCATCATTTGCATGTTCATCGCGCCCATCTGGCCGAGAACAAACAGGAAATACAGGCGATACGCCGGGACGGTCAGGGAGGCAATCGCGCGGAATCCGACGCCCCGCCGTTCAGTGACGGGGCCTGGAGGCTGTCCGCCAACGCCGGGGCCGCCACGTGGTCCGCCCGGTCCACCCATCGGAGGTCCGCCCATCATCGAGCCGGCACCTCAGATCGGTTCTCTTCTGCGGCGTCGGCTTCCTGTAGTCGTTTCAGGCCCTCAAGCAATGTAGCGAGGCCCTGTTGCGCGCCGTCGGCTTCGTCGGACGTGAGTTCATTGAGACGCTCTTCCCACGCTCTGCGGCGCAGGTTCAAGAGACGCTCCGCGAGATCAACGCCGTCGGACGTGAGGCGACAGACGTTGGAGCGGCGATCATCGGGATCCTGCCAGCGTTCGACGAGTCCTCGCTCGACAAGGCGGTCGATGACCCCCGTCGCGGTGGACAACGATGTGCCAAGCTGGCCGGCAACGATGCCCATGCGGCAGTCACCGTGGCGGCGCAGAGCAAAGAGCGCGCGCAGCTGGGGCATCGTCAAATCGACGGTGAACCAGTCGTCTGCGATTGCCGGCCTGAGCAGACGGAAGATGACCTCAAGGTCTTCAATCAACCGCTGGGTTGCTGGGTTGGCAGGGCGAGAAGGTTCATCCGACGTTGTCACGTCGTCACCGGTTCGTTCTCGCACCGCCGAATGTCCATTGGTATCCAACACTTTCACTCACCCAAAGTATTTGACCCAGGCGCACGTGTCAACTATCCCTGTCTGCTACCCTATTGAAGACATTTCCCCAGCGTCATCACATAGGAGACACGAAGACAGAATGGCAGTAGAACGCACCCTTATCCTCATCAAGCCGGACGCCGTGCAGCGCGGCCTGACGGGTGAGATTCTTGGACGATTCGAGAAGCGCGGCCTAAAGGTCGTCGGCGCGAAATTCATGCGTGTTGAGCGGTCCCTTGCAGAGGAGCACTATGCCGAGCACGTTGGCAAGCCCTTCCTCCCGGGACTCCTGGACTTCATCACGTCATCCCCGCTGCTGGCGATGGTGCTGGAAGGCGAGCGGGCCATCGAGCTTGCCCGCCAGACGATGGGCGCAACGGATCCCGGCAAGGCCGCGCCGGGCAGCATCCGCGCCGACCTTGGCCTCTCAGTTGGGTTGAACCTGGTGCACGGCTCGGACGGGCCGGAATCTGCGGCGCGTGAGGTTTCGCTCTGGTTCGACGAGTCCGAGTTGATCGACTATCAGCAGGCCACGGAGCAGTGGCTCATTGAATCCTGACCAGCGGCACAGCGCTGCGCCACAACTGCTCCAGCCCATAGAGCTGCCGCTGCTCCCCGGCAAAGATGTGGACGATCACATCGTTGAAGTCCATCAGGAGCCAACCGGAGTCCGCGTCGCCCTCCGTTCGCAGGACTGCCTGACCGGAATCTTTCAACCCTTTGTGCATCGCCTCCTGGATCGCCTGCCCCTGTCGCTTGGACTCCACCGTCATGAGCACAAAGGCGTCCGCGTAGCCACAGATATTTCGCACATCGAGCAGGAGGATATCGCTCGCCTGCCGGTCCTCCGCAATCTCGACCGCCTTCCGCGCCAGCTCGATGCCGGCGGCGGCCGCATCAGTATCCGTAGAAGTAACCTGTTCCGTCATGAGGCCATACTACACAACGCACCCCAACCCCGCGAGGCTGACTGATGGATTCACTGGCCGTCACACTTGCCGTCGCCGCCCTCCTCCTCGGCGCAGTTGCCGACCTCCTCTATCGTGTCGCCCAGCAGCGCGGTATTGACGCCCCCAACTTTATCTTCTGGCAATCGACCATCTTCACGGCAATCATCTGGGGTGTGGCCGTCTCGAGTTGGGGAGTTTTCGGCGATGACGGCCCAGTAGACTTCATCCACAGGAGCACATGGCTCTACGGCGTGCCCGCGGGCGTGTTCGGCTACCTGGGGTTGACGCTCTTTGTGGCGAGTCTCCGTACTGGGGACGCGAGCGTCAACGCGCCCATATTCAGGCTCAACTTTGTCGTCACGGCGTTGGGCGCAATAGTCATCCTCGGTGAGTCCGCCGAGCCGATTAAGCTTGGAGGCATCCTCCTGGCTGTCCTGGCCGTCCTCGTTCTCTTGAATATCACCCAGATCTCGGCCATCCGCTCCGACCTCCGGTCAATCCTTCTGGCGGTTGCAGCATCCGGATTCTTTGGAGTCGCCGGACTGATCTCCAAGGCCGGCCTCGATACCGGCGACATCGGCGCGATTCCCATGGTTCTCACGCAGACCGTCGGATTCCAGCAGGCCGCCATCATCACACTCTTGCGAAGGCGCAACTTCAGCATTACCCGCCCCGTCGCCCAATTCGCCCCGGGTATCGCAGTCATCCAGGTCACGTGGGCGGTTCTCCTCTTCGAGTCCCTCCGCATCGGCGACGCCAGCATCAGCTATCCCATCGTGCAGATGAGTTTCGTCATCACTGCGGTGCTGGCCGTGATATTCCTGAAGGAGGAGATGAACTGGAGCAAAGGCGGCGGCCTCGTATTGGCCATCATCGCCGTCGCCGTTCTCGGCTTAGCCGGTTGACGACGCTGCGTGAAGGGCTTGACAGTGCTATCCTGTCCGCGTTGAACGGCTTGTTGGCGCTAAGAGAAAGGTAAGGACGAAGGGGTTCAGGCAATGCGCAGAATTACTGCATTCGGCGCAATCCTCTTCTCGCTGGCACTGGGCTTGGCTCTGGTATGGGCGACTGTGGCTGTCGCCATTAGCGATGATTCTCCGGACGATGCCGCTCCTGCTTCGCGTACACAGGCAGTCGAGAACGACCCCGACAATTCAGATGATGATGACGAGGACGATCCCGACCCCGACAGTGATAACCCTCCACTGACCGATAACGACGGCACAGACTCTGACGGCATCGATACTCCAACACCTACCGACAATGACGGCATCGACACGCCAGAACCCTCCCAACAGCAGACCAGGGTCGCCGCTCAACAGGATCAGGCTATAGCTCAGCAGCAACAGGTCGATACGGACAACGACGGCTTCGATACCACCGCCAATACCGATCACGACGGCTTCGATACCACCGCCAACACCGATCACGACGGCTTCGATACCACTGCCAATACCGATCACGACGGCTTCGATACCACCGCCAATACCGATCACGACGGCACCGACTCCGACGGTATCGATACTCCAACACCTACCGACAACGACGACGATAGTGATGACACCAATGACCTCAGTTCTTGAGGAAACCAGCTGGTCTACGTCACCAGCTATTCCCCTCCGACCGGAAGTTAGTTTCCCCATCGACCCACAATTGGGTGAGCTTCCGTGCCTCTTCGATGCCGACTGGATATGGCGTGCCTACTGCCGCGAGTTCGGACGCCCGGAAGTCGATCCGAAGGACATTCGTATTCGTCAGTTCGCTCACCGCGTAGGCAGGACAGCCCTCGTCAGCTACGAGATGGAATGGGACGCTGACACGTATCTACCCTCGCAGCATTTCTACGCCTACCTGGAGAGAAGCAGGCCTATCGAGCTCTCCCGGTTTCCGCATGATCGGCGTCTGCCCGGACTGCCTGATGCCTACCATCCGGACACGGCCCTTGCACTGCTCAATAGGCACGTACTGCCGTTCCGGGAACGGCGCGCCGCAGTGGATGTGATCCGTTACAGGGCCATGAACCGTGCCGTGCTGCGTCATCGCGCAGGCAGGGCAAAGTTCTATGCGCGAGTCATGCGACCGGACGCCGTCGTCCCACTATTGAGGGCTCATGACCTGGTGGCGCAGTCCGGATTCGTCGCACCTCGCCTCGCAGGCCATTGGGCCGAAGGCGGCGTGGTGTGGTTCTCGGAGATACCCGGCAAGAATCTGCGGCAGCAGATTCGGCGGGACAAGGCCCCGGAGCCCTCGCTGATTCTGGATGGACTGCAGACGTTGTGGGATACCCCTCCCGATCCCGGTACCAACCCTCCCTTCAACCTGGCAGGGGCGTATGAGAGAGCAAAGAGCAGCATCGGGCAGAATGTTCAGGACGACGTGACCTCTCTGCGAGACCTCAATGGAGCCACGGCAGCACTGGATCCCTTCGTCCATTCGTGGCGTCCCACCGCCACAGCACACAATGACTTCTACGACGACCAGATGCTGGTGTTTGATGACGGACGCATTGCCGTCGTCGACTTCGAAGAGGCCGGGCTGGGAGACCCCCTCCTGGACATCGGCAACTTTCTGGCGCACTTGAATTGGGCCGGCACGTTTGGCAGCGAACGTCGAGCCGGGAGGTTCGCTGCGTACCACACGTCCTTCAGGGAGGCCGCGTTGGAACGCTTCGGATGGAGCGAGCCGGAGCTCGCTTATCGCGAGGCTGTCTGTCTGTTTCGGCTATGCACAAACACCATCCGCCGAGCACGGGAGGACTGGTCCGAACGGCTGCGGGACGGCCTGCGCCTTGTGAATGAAACGCTGGGCTAACCTCCAGAACAGGCAGGCTGGTTCTTCGCCTCTTCCGCCATTAACTGGGACGAGCCTTTGCTTAGCCTTCCTCATCTCCGCATAGAAGAAAGTGGGATGAATAACAAAGAGAGTGAGGGGAATTCCCTCACGTTAGGCTCAGCATTTACAAGCCCTCAAGAAATGCATGGAACGAATCCATGCTGAGGCCCTGCGCTTCCAATTGATCCTGCAGGTCTTCTACCGGGATGTCCTCGGCGAGTGTCAGGAACACATTGGTTGTGGGATCCCCATTCGTATACGCCTCATGCGTCCCCTCACTGAAAAGGAGTGAATACCCCATCTGCGTCAATACAGCCCTGACTTGCGTGTGGCTAAGCCACTTAGGCAAAGACGACCTCTCGGCTCACTGACTGTTCTTTGTCGTCAGGATAGGAGATCGTGTAGCCGACACGGTGTTTATCCAGGTAACCGCGAAATTCGTCTACGGTGTGGTTGTCTTTAAATGTCGTGGCGATAAAATCAAACATCTCGTCCGCCGCGGCAGCAGCCGCCTCCTGCGAGTCTCCATAGGCAGTCACAGCCAATCCCTCTAACCGTGCTGCCCAGTAGTCACCACGGTCTTCCAGGGTCTTGTGGATATTCACCTTGACGACTGTCATAGTCGAAGACATCGGTTTGCCTCTCACGACACTAGTTATCGTTCCGCTATCATTCTACAACCACATGTTAATGCGAACCCGCCTTTGCGCCCTATCTCCTAACTCCGTATCGTAGAAGGTGAAATGAATACCAAAGAAAGAGTTATTGTCGCCATGAGCGGCGGGGTGGATTCCTCCGTCGCCGCCTACCTGCTCAAGGAGCAGGGGTATGACGTCATCGGCGTCACCATGCGCCTCTGGAGCGACGACGTAGAGGGCGCGTCACGCCACAACCGTGCCTGCTGCTCCGTAGAGGACGTGTTTGACGCCAAGCGGGTCGCTCAGAAGCTTGATATGCCGCACTACGTCCTCAATATGGAGGAGGAGTTCCGCAAGCACGTCATCGAATACTTCATCCGCGAATACAAGAATGGTCGGACTCCACACCCCTGCATCGCCTGCAACGACAAGATCAAGTTCGCATTCTTCCTGCAGCGGGCACTGTCGCTTGAAGCAGATTGGATCGCCACGGGGCACTACGTTCGACGCCGCGCCGACGCGGACGGCCGCATTGAGTTGCACAAGGCCGTCGACGCCTCCAAGGACCAGACCTACGTTCTCTACGGGCTCGGACAGGAGGAACTGCGCCGCTCATTGTTCCCCATCGGTGAGCTGCCCAAGCAGGATGTGCGGCGCATCGCGCATGAACTTGAGCTGCCCGTCGCGGACAAGCCGGACAGTCAGGAGATCTGCTTCGTGCCCTCGGGAAATTACAGGGCCTTTCTCTCTGAACACATGGCGCTCACGCCCGGCCCCATTTTGGACGTCGACGGCAAGCATGTCGGCTCTCACATGGGAACTGCGGGCTACACGGTCGGTCAGCGCAAGGGCCTCCCGCCGTCCCCCGCAGGCCGCCGCATGTACGTCATCGACATCGACACCGCCGAGAACACCATTGTCATCGGCCCAGAGGATCACCTCCTCGCAGACTCGTTGCGCGCAGCGCAGGCAACGTATATCGACGGAGTCGCCCCCGGCGGCGTCCCGACGCGCGTGCTGGCCAAGGTGCGGTACAAGTCCCCCGAGTCGCCCGCCCTCCTCATCCCGGACGCGGACGGCGACGGCTTCACTCTTGAGTTTGACGAGCCGCAGCGCGCCGTCACGCCCGGTCAGGCAGTCGTTCTCTACAATGACGGCCGGATGCTCGGCGGCGGCGTGATTGAGCGAGCGGTAGCCGTCGAGGAGCCGCAAGTCTCTACTTTTACTGCCCAGGCGGTGTAAAATCGTTCTCGGGATAAAGGGGTAATAATGTCCATCATCGCCTTGTCGCATGGGCTTCGTGACTTTCTCAATCGCGGGGATTCCGCCGCTCATGTGCAAAATGGATATCCGTCCGGCGACGCCCTTGCTGGCGTTTTCCAGGCATGTCACCGCACCCTGACGCAGGCCGTCGAAACGATGTCCGAGGAGGACATGGCATGGCGGCCGTTCCCTGAGACGCCGTCCGCCGGCTACTACCTCTGGCACGTCGCCCGCGTGCAGGACGCCCTGCTCCACAAGCAGATCCTCAACCGCCCCGAAATCAATGAGACACATGGCTATGCGCGGGAATTCGGTCTTCCCCTTGAAGACACGGGGCAGGCGTACACCGCAACACAGCGCGCCCACTTCCAGGAGCCGCCCAAGAAAGCGTTGCTGGAATACCTGAGGCTAACGTTCCAGGCCGTTTTGCGCACCATTGAGGAACTCGGGCCGGAAGGCCTGGACATTGAGACGGACAGTGGGATGCGTCGCATCCGCTACCTCATCACCCTGACCACCCACGCCAACCTCCACGCCGGCGCAATTAACCACATCAGGGAAGTTCTCACAGCCTCAAGAGAGGTTCCCGCTGAAAACTGATCCTCCGGACGGCGGCGCCTCTCGGTCACGCCGTCCCATCGTCCCTCCCGTCACTCGCCCCGGCCTCTCCTACGAGCGTGAGCTGCTCTTAAAGGGCGCCCGCACCATCGCCGGCATAGACGAAGCGGGTCGCGGTGCTCTCGCGGGCCCGGTCGCCGCAGCTGCCGTCATCCTCCCCGCCCGACCATTGGCATGGTTCGATGATGTTGACGATTCCAAGAAACTCAGCGCTCCCGAGAGAGAACGCCTGGCAAAGCTCATCCTGCAGGACGCCGCCGTTGGCCTCGCCATGTCGCCCGCAAGCCGCATCGATTCCGCCGGCATCGCCACCGCAACCCGTGAGGCTATGCTCGCCGCCCTCAACGTGCTTGGCAGCCGCGTGGACGGCATCCTCGTTGACGGCTTCGCGCTGCCTCTCCCTGACGATATTCCGCAGTTGGCGCTCACGCGCGGCGACCAGGTCTCCATCTCGGTCTCGGCGGCATCCATAATTGCGAAGGTCGCCCGCGACGAGGTCATGCGCCGGCTGGACAACCAACACTCCGGCTACGGACTGGCAAGAAACAAGGGGTACGGGACGCCCAAACATCTGGCTGCGTTGCGGCAGATCGGCCCTTCCCCTATTCACCGCCGCACGTTTCGCAACGTTGAAAAAGTTGCGGAGGCGTCTTGACAGAATATCCCTTCGCCCCATAGCATGGCGTCGTTCAGATATGGCAACCGATTTAGAGCCCCCAAGTACGGGGCACACACAAATTGCGCCGGGTCGACGCATGACTAACGTCGCCGGGGCATAGACACCAATGTCCGCCCTACTACTGCCGGCGTACCCGCTGGCGTTAATCCTGTTGACACTGGTTGTGGCGCTTGAGGACGCCTTCTTCCAAACACGGGGAGAGCGGCTGGAGCGCCTTGTTCAGCGGCGACGACCGGGTGCGCGCCGCCTTGCCCGACTCCAGGAATCCCACGATTCGCTGGCGATGGCCGCCCTCATGATCCGTTCCACGGCGACGGTTCTATTTGCCATCATCAGCTTTGGCCTCGTGTCGACGTATACCCCCTGGCCGTCTCTGGAGGTTTTGCTCGGGATCGTGCTCACCATCGGGGGGGTCATACTGGCCCAGGCCGCCGGGCGAGTCTGGGGCGGCCATGACGCCGATCGCCTCGCCGTCGTATCCGCGCCACCGGCAGCGTTCGTCAACGCCGTTCTTTCCATACCGGCCTCAGCTCTCCGCGCCCTCTTCCGTCCGCTCGCCCGCGCACTGGGACAGAAACGGTCAGATAACGCGCCTGTAGAACGCTCCGACCAACGCAATGGCAACAGCGATCATCCGAACGGCACGGACGCTGCCGTCACCCTGGATGAGGAGTGGGAGCGAAACGTCATGCGCGGCCTTGTTCGGTTGGAGTCGCTGGCCGTCCGCGAGGTAATGGTTCCGCGACCGGATGTTGTTGGCATTGAGTCCGGCTCGTCACTCGAAGACGCCGTCCAGATCGTCATGCAGGAGGGGTACAGTCGCCTGCCGCTCTACCGGGGCAGCCTCGACGACACTATCGGCATCGTCTACGCCAAGGATCTACTGGCCGCATTTCAGAACAAGGCCGGAGATTCAACCCTTGAATCTATCATCCGTCCCCCGCTGCACGTTCCGGAAACCAAGCGCGTTGGCGACCTCTTGCGTGAGTTCCAGGCACGCCGCGTTCATATCGCCTTAGTTGTCGACGAATACGGCAGCCTCGTCGGCCTTGTCACAAACGAAGACTTGCTGGAAGAGATTGTTGGGGACATCGATGACGAGTTCACCGCGAGCGAACCACTGGTTCGCCGGGTGAACGAGCAGGAGGCCATCGTCGACGCCCGCGCCCCCCTCAAGTACATCAACGAGATGTTCAACGTGGAACTCCATGCAGAGGGCGTTGACACCGTTGGCGGGCTCATCCTTTACGCGCTCGGTCGCATCCCGCACCCCGGCGAGACCGTCAGCGACAACGGCTTGACCATGACCATCCTGTCCACCACGGGCCGTCGCGTCCGCCAAGTGCGACTCCTTCACGGCGAGTCACCCACCGGCATCGACACTGAAGACCACACCCCCACCGCCGCCTCCGCCTAATCTCGCGCCACACCCGCTCGCTCCGGCCCGTCGAAGGGCGTTCCGCATCATCCCCGCCCCAACCCCCCTGTCATTCTGGGCGCTTCCCTTGTCGTTCTGAGCACAGCGAAGAATCTGAAATCACCATTGCGCTGCTCAACCCTGTATCGCGATTCAAGAATCCCGTCCCCCTAGTAAGGGAAGGTTCATGGTGGGGGAGGCATAGTCCCTAACCAAAACGAATACGGGGGCGCCCATGGGCGCCCCCGGCAATCGTGACTAAAGAGTTGTCAGGTGTCGGCTACTTGCCGCCCAGCGTCGGAGCCTCACCCGGGCCGTAGACGCGGATTGCTGTGCTTGCCGCCGCCGGTCCGGCCGCTCCCTCCGGTGTGCGACTTCCCACCGCGATAACAGTCCATACGCCGGGTGGCAGAGCCTCAGGGATTGCGGGCAATAGATCGGTGCCAACCACCATCTCAAGCGCGCCGGATGAATTCACCTGGGCGGTTCCCATTTCATAATCAGTGGCCGCGCCAAGCGCCTCACGAATGTAGAGCGTCACGTCATCCCGTCGTGGGAAGCCGGACAGCCTGAATGTCACCCGTGTCGTTCCCGGAACGAGAATAACGTTCGGGTCGAGGGTATTGATATTGGCTTCGGGATTGATGGCTCCCGGTCCGGGCGCGCCGGGCGCCCCTGCTTCTCCGGGTGCTCCTGCTTCTCCTGGCTGGCCGGGCGGCCCCTGTTGACCGTCAACTCCGTCCGAGCCGGGCGCTCCTGCAGGGCCCGCTGGGCCTCGCTCACCCTGCGCTCCTCCCGGACCCGTACATGCCGCCAAGACAAGAATAAAGGCAGTAATCAGAACAAGGGGCATCCAAAATGCTTTCCCTTTAAACACGCGCTGCTCCCTCCTGCTAACCCCGTCTGACGCTGTGTAGATTGGCCGAAATACGCGCGCCGAACGGTTTAAAGACACTTAATCATATTGGCGCAGGTAGGGAACTGTCAAGAAGAACCGTCCTCAAAAAGCCCCTTCCACCTGAATTATCGCCTTGTGTACGCATGACCGCTCAGCCCAGATTTCCAACACAACCTCCACTTGCCACGCGTATAATGTCCATCGGAGAGGCCTCCACGGAGAGGTGGCCGAGCGGTTTAAGGCGTCGCTCTCGAAAAGCGGAGTATCTTCACGGGTACCGTGGGTTCGAATCCCACCCTCTCCGCCATTACACAAGACGGAGAGGTGCTGGAGTGGCCGAACAGGCACGCCTGGAAAGCGTGTAGGGTCTTACCGGGCCCTCGCGGGTTCGAATCCCGCTCTCTCCGCCACTTGTTTCTTATTGCCCAACAACCACTCGCGCCGGAACGCGCACCTCAAACCGCAAGGCAGATCAACACAGCTCCCCCATCCACCGCCAAAGATGGAACGCGCATCGCGAACCCCACAGGCCCATCAACATGGATCGCGAACCGAGAACAATCCTTGACCAGAGTCTGGCAAATCGATAGCTTTGAATCGTGAATGACGATCTCCCATATTGGATTGCGTTTCAGCGCGTCAGCAGGCTCGGCCGGGTCAGATTCGGACATCTCGAGTCGCATTTCCCTACTCTGAAAGACGCTTGGCACGCCACAGAGTCCGAGCTCCGCGCCACTCGTCTCGATGGGCGTACGGTCGACGAAATCCTCAAGACGCGTGTCGACATCCAACCCGAGGATGAGCTTGAGAGGCTGCACCGTCACCGGGTGAGCGCCTACACCTGGCACGATGAGCAATACCCTGCCCGCTTACGGCAGATCTATGACATGCCCCCTGTCTTGTACGTCAAGGGAGAATTCGAGCCGGAGGACGATCTTTCGCTGGCTGTCGTCGGAACCCGCAAGGCCACGCCATACGGCCGCGAGGTGACTCGTGAATTCGTCAGAGACCTGGTACATGCAGGACTCACGATATCCAGCGGGCTCGCCGCCGGCATTGACTCAACAGCTCACTACGCTACCTTGCAGAACCGGGGCAGGACAATCGCAGTACTCGGCAGCGGCGTTGACATCATCTATCCCGCGCAGAATCGCAAGATGGCGGCAGAGATTGTAGAGCACGGCGCGCTCATCAGTGACTACCCAATCGGCACGCCCCCGATGAAAGAGAACTTCCCGCGCCGCAACCGCATCATGAGCGGCATCAGCCTCGGCTGCCTCGTCATTGAGGGCAACGAAAAGAGTGGCGCGCTGATCACGGCGCGCCAGGCCTTGGAACAGAACCGGGAGGTCTTTGCCGTCCCCGGAAGCGCCCTCAGCGAGCGGAGCCGCGGCCCCAACCTGCTCATTCAGAACGGCGAGGCCAAGCTCGTGTTGACTGCCGAGGACATCCTGCAGGAACTGAACCTGTCACAGGAGGATCGACAGCTAAATCTCCCGTCCACGACAGAGCCCGTTGACGAGGAACAGGCCGCTGTTCTCAAGGTTCTCAGCCGGTCTCCCATCCACATCGATGAGATCTATCGTGCCTCCGGAATGTCGATGCCTGAAGTGTCCAGTACCCTTACTATGTTGGAACTGAACGATCTCGTAAGACAGGTAGGCGGTATGCACTACGTCTTGACACGAGAGGCCCATGCGATTTACGAATCAAAAAGAGAGAACAGCAACGGCGGGGAACAGACCGAGACCAGAACTGCTGAAAATCAGCTCACCTAAAGAGGCAAGAATCGAATGACAACCGGTCGAAAGAAGTCGACAACCACACGCAAGACAAAGAAGACGCCTGCATCAACCAAGGGCCGCTCATCGACTGCCCGTCGGTCGAGCGCGGCGACCCGCAGCAATATTGTCCCCGGCGGCGATGTCGTCATCGTTGAGTCGCCCGCCAAGGCTCGCACGCTTTCCCGCATCCTGGGTAACGGCTACAACGTCCTCGCCTCCGTCGGCCACGTCCGCGACCTGCCCAAGAGCAAGTTGGCCATCGACGTGGATGCGGATTTCGCGCCTGACTACGTGGTGCCGCGTGACAAATCTGCTGTCGTCAAGGAAATCAAAGCCGCTGCGAGCGCCGCGGGCATCGTTTATCTCGCAACAGACCCTGACCGTGAGGGCGAGGCCATCGCATGGCATCTGATGCATGCAGCCGCCATTCCACAGGAGCGGATCCGCCGGGTCGTATTCCATGAGGTGACGGAGAACGCCGTCCGCCGCGCCTTTGAAGAATCCGAAGGCAACGATTCGACTGAGTCTCGCGGCGAGCCTCGCGGCATCGATGTTGATCTTGTAAATGCCTACCAGGCGCGCCGCGTCCTTGACCGCCTCGTCGGATACCGCCTTAGCCCCGTTCTCTGGAGCAAGGTCCGCAAGGGACTCTCTGCAGGCCGCGTGCAATCTGCCGCGCTCCGCCTTGTCGTTGAACGCGAAGCAGAAATCGACGCATTCGTGCCCCAAGAGTATTGGGAAATCGACGCCGACCTCGCAACCCAGGCGGCACTGGCAGTTTCGCCTGAAGAGCTCGCTGCGCGTTACAGGTCGGAGTTGGGCGGAAGCCGCGCCGTCGTTATCCCGAATCAGGAGACCGCTGACAGGATTCTCGAGGACCTGCGCGCCAGCTCTTACCAGATCGCATCCGTCCGCCGCCGCGAGACCACACGCCGCCCCGGCCCGCCATTCATCACGTCCACACTCCAGCAGGAGGCGTTCCGCAAGCTGCGATTCACAGCCCGCCGGACCATGACCGTCGCACAGCAGCTCTATGAAGGACTGTCCATCGGCAATGAGGGCCCCATTGGCCTCATCACCTACATGCGGACGGATTCAACCAACATGGCGAATGAGGCCGTGCAAGAGGCGCGAGCCGTCATCGGCAATCGCTACGGCAAGGATCACGTCCCTGCCTCACCCCGGTCATTCTCGCGCCGCGTCAAGGGAGCGCAAGAAGCCCATGAGGCGATCCGCCCCACGTCCTTCATGCGCGACCCGGATTCTCTGCGAAACTCTTTGAACCGCGAGCAATTCAACCTGTACCAACTCATCTGGCAGAGGGCGCTCGCATCACAGATGGCCGACGCGAAGTTCGACCAGACGACGGTAGACATCACAGCCTCCGGCGCGCCGTCCGGCGTCAGCCATACCCTCCGCGTCAGCGGGTCCATCATGACGTTCTCCGGCTACCTGGCCGTCTATCGCGAGGGCCTTGATGAGCCGGACGCGGAATCCGACGAGGGGCGAGTGCTCCCGGATATGCGGGAAGGACAGCCGCTCGACCTGCGCAATGTCGCGGGAACGCAGCGCTTCACGCAGCCCCCGCCCCGCTTCACGGAGGCCACCCTGATCAGGGCGCTGGAAGAGCGCGGCATCGGACGCCCAAGCACCTACGCCGCCATCCTCAGCACCATCCAGGATCGCGGCTACGTGGACAAGGCGGACAACCGCTTCCGACCCCTCAAGCTCGGCACCGCGGTGTCCGGTCTCCTCTCACAGCATTTCCCCGAGATTGTCAGCTTCGATTTCACATCCCGCATCGAAGAGGAGCTTGACGATGTTGCGCGGGGCGAGCGCGAGTGGGTGCCCGTGCTGAGAGAGTTCTACGGCCCGTTCAATGAGAAGATCGACACGGCCCAGGCGAACATTGAGCGCGTCAGCAACATCGACGAGGAGACGGACGAGATTTGCCCGGACTGCGGCGCGAACATGGTCATCAAACGCGGCCGCTACGGCCCGTTCCTTTCATGCTCGCGATTCCCTGAGTGTCGCGGCATGAAGCGCATTCAGAAGGGCACAGGCGCACATTGCCCGGACTGCGGAGGCGAACTCGTGCAGCGATCGTCCCGCAAGTCTCGCCGCCCCTTCTACGGCTGCTCCAATTACCCCAACTGCAACTTCCTCACCAACCAGGAACCGTTGCCTCAACCCTGCCCTGATTGCAGCGGCCTTGTTGTTGCTTCGAGCCGAACCAATGCCACCTGCAATGACAAGGAATGTGGTTGGCAGGGCTCCCGCGAGGAGCTCACCGCCGAACAGCCGCAAGCTGAACCCCAACTCGTCGAAGTCTAATCGGCGCAGAATCCCCCCCTCTTGACGGGGGGGGGCGAGGGAGGGGGTGAGCCTCCTTGCCATCACCACGTCATTCCCGCGAAGGCGGGAATCTGAATCCCATTGCGCCAACCATCTGGTAGCGCGACTCAAGGCTCCCCTCACCCCATTTTCAAACCTGGTCTAAAATGTGTGTATGGCACAAGCACGCGCTCAGACTGTAGACGAGCCGACGGACGCCGCTCCAATCCCCCAAGAGTGGGCCGCCCGGCTCAAGGATTTCGCCGAGTTCCTCGAATATGAACGCGGTGCATCCCGCTATACGCTCCGCAACTACATGAGCGACATCGGCCTATTCCTGCAATTCCTGGCCGAGGTGGGCGTCAAGCAGCTGCCGAACGCCACCCGCGACCACGCGCAACGATGGGTCTATGACCTCACGATGGACGGCTCGGCCCGTTCCTCCATCGCCCGTCGTCTCTCCGCTCTCCGTTCTTTCTGGCGCTTCCTGGCACGCGAGGGTGTCATCGAAAACCCCGAAGTAATCACGAAGACACCCTCACCCAAGATCGGCCGCCGCCTGCCGGACCTCCTCTCTGAACGCGATGCCGAGCGGCTCGTCCACGCGCCGCTCCGGTTCGCAACCCGCATTGATGCATCAACCGTGGACAAGCAGGCGGCCCTGCAGCGCGCCCTCGCCCTGCGAGACCATGCCGTCCTGGAACTCGCCTACGGCGCGGGTCTGCGTGTGGCGGAAATCGCCTCACTGGACCTGGCAGGGCTTGATCTCCGCAACCGCGTCGCTCGTGTGTGGGGTAAACGCTCCAAACAACGCGAGACTCTCTTCGGAGAACCCTGCCGAGAGGCCCTCGCAATGTATATCAACGATGCTCGCCCGCTGCTTGCCCGAGGAATCAGGACACGCGCCGCGGTCTTCCTGAATAGTCGTGGCGGACGCCTGACCACGCGCGGCATCGAACTCTCCCTCAAGAAGTGGGCCCGTGTAGAGAACCTCCCGGAGGACATCCATCCCCACACCCTCCGCCACTCATTTGCCACGCATATGCTGGACGGCGGCGCGGATCTGCGACTCGTGCAAGAGATGCTTGGTCACGCCTCCGTCGCCACCACGGAAATCTACACCCACGTCTCGCAGGCACAGATGGCGCAAGCATACGCCCGCGCCCACCCCGGCATGAACCGCGACGACGATACGTAATCTCAACGAAAAGACATTCCCGACTGATAGAATGGCACCAAGGGAGCGGGACGCACCGGCTGCTAAGGCCGGAACGCGAAACACTTACTCCCCTGACATTTCGACACTGAACGCGAACGACAAAAAGCATGAGAATACTGCTGATTAACGGCCCGAACCTGAATCGCCTGGGCCAAAGGGATCCCGCCGTCTACGGCACGACAACCCTCGCCGAGATCGAGGAAACCTTCACTTCACGCGTCAAGGAACGCGGCGCTGAGTGCGTCTGCTTCCAGTCGAACCACGAGGGCGGAATCGTCGATTTTCTTCAGTCGGAGATTCCAAATGGCATTGACGGCATCGTCATAAATCCTGGCGCGCTCACACACTACGGCCTCAGTCTCCGTGACGCCCTGCAGGACGTCGGCGCGCCCACCGTTGAAGTCCATCTCTCCAACATCCACGCCCGTGAGGAGTTTCGGCGGCGCAGTGTCATCGCCCCCATCGCCCGTGGTCAGATGACGGGCTTCGGCTGGCGGGCCTACCTCTGGGCGTTAGACTATCTCATAGATGAGCTCAGCCAGGGATAAGAAGACCGATGAGCGTCACAGACCGACTTACCAAGTTGCGTGAGGCGATGGAGCCCGCCGGCGTGGACGCCGTGTGGGTCTCCCAGCCCGAGAACCGCAGGTACATGAGCGGATTCAGCGGCTCCGCCGGCTCCCTCTTTATCACCCCTGAAAACGCCTTGCTCGCCACCGACTCCCGCTACACAGAGCAGGCCGGCAAACAGTCGCCGGAGTACCAGGTCGTCCACATGGCCGGTCCGGGCAGCGAGTGGTTCAAGGAGATGCTGGCATCAATGGGCGACGCGAAACGCGTCGGCTTCGAGGAATCCCACGTCACCGTCGCCACCCACAAACGGCTCGCCGATCTCTGCGGCGAGGCCGGTAAGGAACTCGTCCCCATCAACGACATCATCGAGACCATCCGAGCCATCAAGGACGACGCCGAGCGCGACGCCCTCATCTCCGCCATCCGCATCACGGACGAGGCATTTGTCGAAGTGCGCGACGCCCTGGAGCCGGGCGCGTCCGAACAGGACGTCGCGTGGCGCATTGAGATGGCCATGCGCAACCGCGGCGCGGAAAGCATCGCCTTCGACCTGATCGTCGCATCCGGCCCAAACGGCGCGATGGCGCACCATAGCCCCTCCGCCGAGCCCATCGCCGTCGGCGCCCCAATCGTCATCGACATCGGCGCGCGTGTGGACGGCTATCACGCCGACATGACACGCACCATCTGCATCGGCGATCACGACGACCAGTTCCGGCGCATATATGACATTGTCCTAACCGCCCAGGAAACGGCTATAGCTACTATCGAAGAGGGCATGACGGGAGATCAGGCAGACGCCCTTGCGCGAAACATCATCGAAAAAGCAGGGCACGGCCCCGAGTTTGGCCATTCGCTCGGCCACGGTGTCGGCCTTGCAGTCCATGAATACCCTCGCCTTGGGCAGCGCGCGCCGGACGTCCTTACGCAGGGCATGATTTTCACCGTCGAGCCCGGCATCTACATCACCGGTTGGGGTGGAGTTCGCATTGAGGACATCGTTGAGTTCAAGGATGGGCGCTGCAGCGTCTTGAGCAGCGCGCCCAAGATTAACGTGAAGAACGGGAGTTAGCACGGAATGATTGAAACCGGCGACCTTCGCCGAGGCGTAACCATTGAGATCGGCGGCACACTGTACCAGCTGCTCGACTTTCACCACCTGAAGATCGGACGCGGCTCCGCGCAGGTCCGCATGAAGCTGCGCGACATCAAGGGCGGCCACACCATAGAGCGCACCGTCCAGGCCGGCGAGCGCTTCACCCGTGCCACGCTTGAGACCCGCTCCGTCCAGTTCCTCTACACCGAGGACGGCCTCTACCACTTCATGGACACCGAATCCTTTGAACAATTCCCCGTCGACCGCGACCAAATCGAGGACTCCCTTCCCTACCTGACGGAGAACATGAACCTCGACATGGTCTTCTATCAGGACGCGCCCATCGGCGTCGAACTCCCGACAACTGTCACGTTGAAAATCGTCGAGACACCCCCCGCGTTCAAGGGCGACACCGCCAACGCCGGCACCAAGCCTGCCACGCTCGAGACCGGTCTCGTCATCACCGTCCCCATGTTCGTCGAGAACGGCATCGCCGTCGTCGTGGACACGCGTAGCGGCGACTACGTGGAGCGCGCCTAGTTTCCCTTCACTAATGCGCGCAGACTTCCACATCCACACCCGCGTCTCCCCCGATTCCCAGCTATCCCCCGAATCCCTCATCCGCGCCTGCCAGCGCAAGGGCATAGACATCATCGCCGTCACGGATCACCACACCATCCGTGGCGCGCTTGCCGTTAGGGAGATCGCCCCGTTCCCCGTCATCATCGGCGCGGAACTCAAAACGGCGGATGGAGAGATCATCGGACTGTTCCTTAAAGAGGACATCCCGCGCGACCTCTCCGCCAAGGAGTCTGTCAAGCGCATCAAGGACCAGGGCGGCATCGTGCAGGTGCCACACCCGTTTGACCGATTCCGCCGCAAGCACATTACCCTTCCCGCTTTGATGGACATACTTCCAGACGTCGACATCATTGAAGCGTTCAACGCCCGCACAACCCTTAGGAGCGACATCATGCGCGGCGTGGAGTTCATCCGCGAGCATGGGGAGCAACATGACATCCGGCCCGTCGGCGTCACGGACGCCCACACCGCCCGCGAGATCGGCAATGCCTATACGGACATACCGGCGTTTGAGGGACGCGACGACTTCATGGACGCCCTCCGCCATGCGTCAATCCACGGCAAGCGCACCACGCCCCTCATCCACCTCGCCACGCGCTGGACTGTCTTCAGCCGGAAGATCGGCCTGGCGCGCCAATCCCATTCTTGAGAATCACGTTATAGTGTTGGCATGGGACGAGTAGACGTTACTGTGCAAATCTCCAATCTCGAAAACACGCAAGCGAGAGAGGTAGAGGCGATGGTGGACACCGGAGCCACCTACTCCTTCATGCCCGCATCGATGCTACGCGAGTTGGGTATTGCCCCGCACCGGACTATGACTTTCCGTCTTGCCGACGGGAGGACGGCAGAATATCCGGTCGGCCGGGGAATTGTGCGTGTCAACGGCTATGCCGAAGTGGTAGCTGTCTGCTTTGGTCCTGACGATGCTCGGCCTCTGGTCGGTGTGGTAACGCTTGAGGAGTTGGGCCTTGGAGTCGATCCCGTTAAGGGAGAGCTCATCGATCTAGAACCGACGCTGTAGGCTCCCCCTTTCTCTACGCCAGATTCCGCACCGCCGCGGCCAGTTGATCCACTTCCTCTTCCGTATTGAAGAAGTGCAGTGATGCGCGCACACCCTCCGGATGTTCAATGTGGCGTACAACAATGCGGTTGTTCTCCCAGAGTTGATCGTCAAGCGCATCTGGTTCCCAGCCCTCAACGGAGAATGAAACGAGACCGGACGCCAACGGCCCATCCTCCGGCGACAGCACGGTCACATGGGGTGATTCCCTCAGTTGGGCTTTGAGGCGAGATGCTAACTGGAGGTTGCGCGCCTCGATATTGCCGACCCCTATCGGCTCAATAAAGCGGGTCGCCTCTAGAAACGCCGCCTGCAGCGGGATGCTCCCTGATCCTCCAAGGAACTTGTCCATGGTGGCGGGATTCGGAACGATATGGTTCGGCGTGACTGGCGATTCCATGTGCCGCCCACCCGTATGCGCAGGATGAACAGCAGTGAGTAATTCTCGCCGGATGTAAAGCGCCCCCACACCCTCAAACCCCAGCATCCACTTCTGGCCAGGTATGGAGTAGTAGTCATAGTCGTCGGCCACCATATCCAGCGCAATGTGTCCCGCCGTCTGTGCCCCGTCCAGAAGAATTTCCGCGCCGTTCTCATGCGCCATCCGTGCAAGTTCGGGAGCGGGCATCCGCATCCCGGTTGAATACTGGATGTGGCTGATGAAGATCAGCCGCGTCCTGGGTGTCATGGCCGCCTGGAATTTCTCCAGGATGACGTCGGCGGGATCGTGAGGATCCAACGCGACGATGCGAACGCCAACCCTGTAACGCAGGCCAATCATCCACGCGGGCGCAAGAACGGACGGATGCTCCAGGCTGCACGTAACGATCTCGTCGCCCGGCTGCCAGTCCAACCCGCTCATGACGATATTGAGCCCTTCGGTTGTGTTGCGCGTCATGACCAGTTCTTCTTCGGAGGCATTCATCAGCCTGCCGACGGCCTGCAGGGCCTGTCCGCGAATCTCCCGCGCCGTCTCAATCACCCGCATACTGGCCGGCGGCTCCATCGCCTCCATATCAATGCGGTTCTTTATGGCCTCTACAACCGACAAAGGCGACGGCCCTGACCACCCGGTGTTCATCCAGACTTGATTTGCAAGCGCCGGTATCTGGGATCGAAGTTGTGCAACATCCATTTGTTAATCTCCTCCAGCGACTATCGTACACGCCCCGATGCTACGCTTAGCCAATGGCGACTGACGACGCAACAGCATCACGCCCTCCCCTCCGCATTGGCTGGCTCTCGACAGGACGCGGTCCCGGCTCTCGTGGGCTCCTCGCAGCGGCGCACAAGGCAATTGACGACGGCGGGCTCAACGCATCCATCGACTACGTTCTCTGCACGCGTGCGCGTGGCGAGGCTGAGGGCAGCGACTTGTTCCTCGACCAAGCCGAGAGTCACGGCCTGACCACTGTATCGCTCTCACTCCGCGATTATCGCCAACACCGTGCCCAAAACCCCTCATGGAGAGACCGCTACAACGCCGACCTGTTATCCGTCATTCAAGACCGACCGGTCGACGCCCTGGTGTTCGCGGGCCTCATGCTCATCGTCAGCGAGGACATCGTTAATGCCTACCCTACACTCAATCTCCACCCCGCCCTACCCGGCGGGCCCGTAGGCGCGTGGCAGGACGTCATATGGGAGCTGATTGCCACGCAAGCGGAAGAAACCGGCGTCATGGTGCAATTATCGACGGCAGAAGTCGATAGAGGCCCCGTGATTGCCTGGTGCCGTTTCGCAATTCGAGGGCCGGAGTTCGACAGCCTCTGGGATGATATCGCCGGACAGTCTCTCGATACCCTGCGACAAAAACACGGTGAAGAGCACCCCTTGTTCGCCAGGATCCGCCGGGAGGGCCTCCGACGCGAGGCCCTGACACTCGTCGAGGCGCTGCGTCAGATTGCTGACGATAACGTAAGAATCGGTGACGACCGGGTCGTGACAGATGGCAACGGTCAGCCGCTGCAAAACGGCCTCGATATAACGGACAGAATCGAGGCGTTAATTAGAGAATCCTGACTCCCGTCATTCCCAGCCCATATCCGTCATTCCCGCGAACGCGGGAATCTGAATCCTGGAATGCCATCCAATACAGTAACGCCAACCGCCAAAACCCCCTCTCTGTAGGAGAGGGTTGGGGCGAAGGCAAAAAGGCTAGGCGCTCTCTTCTTCCGGCCTGAGCGCCACGGTCGCGCCCTTGGCATTGAACAGCAACGGTGGAACCTTGTTGTGAATTGTGTCAGCGGTGATCAGGCAGCGCGTGATGCCCTCCATGCTCGGCAACTCGTACATGACGTCCAGCAGGATTTCCTCCACAACTGTCCGCAGTCCGCGCGCGCCTGTCTTCTGTGACAGTGCCCTGTCCGCCACCGCCTCCAGCGCCTCATCCGTGAATTCCAGGTTCACGCCATCCTGCCCCAGAAGGCTTGCATACTGCTTCACAAGAGCGTTCCTGGGCTTCGTGAGCACCTCCAGCAGATCAGGTTTCTGCAACGGATCAAGGGCAACTGCCAGGGGCATCCGTCCAACGAATTCCGGAATCATGCCGTACGAAAGAATATCGTCGTGGCTCAGCTGAGCCATCACCCGGCTGCGCTCTGCAGGATCATCCGCCATTCGCTCTGATCCGAACCCGATGCTGCGCTTGTCCTTGTTTACGCGGGCAGCGATGATCTCATCCATCCCCTCGAATGCACCGCCGCAGATGAACAAAATGCCGCTGGTGTCAATCTGGATAAACTCCTGCTGCGGATGCTTGCGCCCCCCTTGCGGCGGCACATTCGCAATGCATCCTTCCACAATTTTCAGCAAGGCTTGCTGCACGCCCTCTCCGGACACGTCACGCGTCACGGACGGGTTGGCATTCTTGCGCGCCGTCTTGTCTATTTCATCGATGTAGATGATGCCCCGCTGCGCCTTGGATACATCATAGTCCGCAGCCTGTATCAGGCGGAGCAGGATGTTCTCAACATCCTCGCCCACGTACCCGGCCTCCGTCAGCGACGTTGCGTCCGCGATGGCGAACGGCACGTTCAGGATGCGCGCCAGGGTCTGTGCGAGGAGTGTTTTGCCGCTCCCCGTTGGTCCGACGAGCAGGATATTTGTCTTGTCGAGCTCGACGTCCGGGCTTTCCTCGCTCTTGACGCTGGTGCGCTTGTAGTGGTTGTAGACGCCAACGCTGAGCACGCGCTTGGCGCGCTCTTGCCCGATAACGAATTCGCTCAGCAGGTTATA
The DNA here is from genome assembly GCA_026713485.1 of Chloroflexota bacterium. Taxonomy (GTDB): domain Bacteria; phylum Chloroflexota; class Dehalococcoidia; order UBA6926; family UBA6926; genus VXMO01. The sequence goes on from JAPOOK010000007.1 coordinate 55,416, forward strand.
GATGTCTTTGGGGGCGGGAATCGGTTGCGGCTCTTCTTCCTGCTCCTGTCCCTCTTCCACCGGCTCATCGCGGCCTTTTCCGCGAGGCCGTCCCTCAAGGATGCGCAGGCAGACGCGAACACACTCGTCGCAGATATAGGCTTTATGGTCCGGTCCCGCCAGAAGCCTGACCGTTCCCTCGGGCTTGCCACAGAAGGAGCACCGATGCGGCCCTTCTCCCTGGCCGCCGTTTCGTCGACCGCTAGTCTCGTCAACCATGCCCTTGCCTTTACTCCTCCCCCGTCACCGAGTCTAAGGCAACCCTAAAGCCCGTCCCGCACGAGCCTCTATTCCTGGCAGTTATGCGGCGCTGGCATCGTTGCTCTCGCCTTCCGGTCCCGAGAGCACCTCATCAACGATGCCGTACTCCCTGGCCTGGTCCGCAGTGAGATAGTAGTCGCGATCCATGTCACGCGCCACCTTCTCCACCGGTTGCCCGGAATGCCGCGACAGAATACCACGGATGATCTCCTGCAGACGCAGGATCTCACGCGCCGCAATCTCAATATCCGCAGCCTGTCCCTGCGCGCCGCCCATGGCCTGGTGCATGTGAATCGTCGAGTTCGGCAGGGCGTACCGTTTGCCCGCCGCTCCGGCAGTCAATAGCACCGTTGCCATGCTTGCCGCCATTCCCACGCAGATCGTGGAAACGTCTGCGCGAATCAGCTGGATTGTGTCATAGATGGCCAGGCCGGATGTGATGACGCCGCCCGGGCTGCTGATATACAGCGAAATGTCCTTGTCGGGATCTTCCCGGTCCAGGTACAGCAGCTGTGCCACGACAAGATTTGCAATCTGGTCATTGATGGGCGTGCCAAGAAAGATAATCCGCTCCTTGAGCAGGAGGGAATAGATGTCAAAGGCCCGCTCGCCCCGCGCCCCGGTCTCAATGACCATCGGCACGATTCCCTGCGGCCCCGCCGGCACGATGCCTCCAGGCATTCCTTCGCCCGTTCCGCCTGTCCACGTTGTCATTTCGCTAAGTCTCCTCTGACGTGTCCGTCGGGCCCATGCGCCCGTTGGTGCTAGTCGTCCCCGTTATCCGAATCCTCGTCGGCCTCGGTCTCCGCCTCAGTCTCGGAGGCTTCTTCCGAATCGTCGCGCTCCCGTCGCGCGATATCTACCAGCATATCCATTGTCTTACGCGCGACAATTCTGCGCTCCACACTCTCGCGGGCAGCCTCACTCTCAAATACCTGTCGCGCCTGCTCTTGCGCCGCCTCATCCTGCTGCGCGCCCACCACCTCAGCGATGTCCTCGTTGATTTCCTCGTCCGACGCCTCAATGCCCGTCGATTCGGCCAGGTTCGTTATCAGCAGTCCGCGCAGTACGCGCTGCTCCGCCTGAGGCCGCACGGTATCGCGCAGCTGCTCCACGCCCTGGCCCGTCGACTGCGCGTACGCGGCGAGAGACATGCCCATTCCCCGCATCTGCTCGTCCTGGTCCTGCAGGATGCGATCCACTTCCATATCCACCACGATGGGCGGATACGTGACCGTCGCCGCCTCAGCGAATCTCTCGAGGATATTCTCCTCGAATTCGGCGCGTGTCTGCGCCTCCGTCCGCTCCGTCAGATCAGAGCGAATCCTATCTCGCAGCGCCTCCACCGTCTCAAAGACATCGTCGCCGAATCCCTCGACTCCCTGCGCCCACTCGTCATCGAGGTCCGGCAGGTTCTGCTCCTTGACCTCGCGAACCGTCACTGTGAAATGCGCCTCTTTGCCGTTCAGATCGCGAATCGTGAAATCATCCGGCACGGAGATCGTGAACTCTTTGGTCTCCTCCGCACTCATGCCAACGAGCTGCTCCGGCACCCCCGGCGCGGGATACGTCACGCCTTCCTGCACCATGTAGCTGATGCCCGTCTCTTCCACGAACGTCCGCCGACCCGGTACTTCCGGCTCGCCCTCGGACTCATCGCCATCGTCGGCGTCAGCTTCAGTGTCTGCCTCAGCGGTTGGCTCCGACTCCGCATTAGAATCCTCATCATCCCCGTCCTCGGATTCCGCCGCGTCCTCCGGGTCCTCGTCCACATAGCCGCTCATATCGACGGTCAGAAGATCACCGAGCTCAACAGCCCTTTCCACCGGCTCCCACGGCGAGCCCTGCCTGCGGAGGTTATTGAGCACCTCCTCGACCTGCTCCTCGGTGACCTCCGGATCTTCCCAGTCGACGCGAATCGACTCGTAGTCGCCGAGTTCCACCTCCGGCCGCAGCGCCACGGTGGCGCGGAACGTGATGGGATCAAGAGATTCCAGGTCCGTCACCTGTGGCCGCGCGATGGGCTCAAGCTCCTGCTGCTCCACCGCGTCCGCCACCGACCGCTCCAGCAGCCCCTCGATATCGTCCTGGATGAGCGTTTCCGCCCCGATATGACGTTCGAGGATCATGCGCGGGGCCTTGCCCCTCCGAAATCCTGGAATGACGTACCGCTGCACAAGCCGACGGTACGCCCGCTGCTTGTGATCCTCAATCTCCGCCTCTTCCAACTCAATAAGCAGCCCAACCTGGCGGTCAGGCATATCTTCAGTCGTAATCTTCACGCGTGGAAACTCCGTATTCGGATTGGCTATGAGGCAGGAACAACATTATACATCGGGGCGCCCAACAATCAGTCAGACGCCGCGATGTCTTGCGCGGCTTCTCGCAGCCGCAGGTTCAAATCAACCAGCTGCTGCTCGTCCACCGTGGACGGCGCGCTCATCATCAGGTCCTGTGCCGACTGCGTCTTCGGGAACGGGATTACCTCCCGGATATTCGGCTCCCCTGCCAGCACCATCACTGTCCGGTCGATCCCCGGCGCGAACCCGCCATGCGGAGGCACCCCGTACTCGAACGCCTCCAGCATGTGCCCGAATCGATCCTCGATCTCCTCCGGTGAATGTCCCAGCAGCGCGAAAATCCTGTCCTGCAGCTCGCGGTCATGGATCCTGATCGAGCCTGACCCCAGCTCCAGCCCGTTCACAACCAGGTCATACGCCCGCGACCGCACAGCCGTCGGCGATTCCTCCAGCAGCCCCGCATCCTCCGGCACCGGCGCGGTGAACGGATGATGCACGGAACTCAACCCGCCCTCATCGTCCGCCGCCTCAAATAGAGGGAACTCCGTCACGAACGCAAACGCCAGCTCATTCGGGTCCGCAAGCTCCAGCCGCTCCCCCAGCTCCGTCCGCAGCGCGCTCAGCGACGCGCCCACGATGCTCTCATCCGCCGCCACAATCAGCAGCAGATCGCCCGCTGAAGCCCCCATCGCCTCCGTAATCGACCGCACCGTCTCGATATCAAGATGACGTGCTAGCGCCGACCGCACGTTGTCCGGCTGCAGGTCTGAGACTGCCGTTCCCGCCTCCGCGTCCAGACCAATGGTCGCCAGCCCGCGCGCGCCCTGCCCTCTAACGATCTCTGTCAGATTCTCGAGTTCCCGCCGACTGTACCCCGCGCACCCCGGCGCGACGATTCCCCGCACCGTGCCGCCCGTCTCCGCAAGCGCCGACGTGAAAACCCCCACGCCGCTCTCGGCAACGATGCTCGATATATCCCTGATCTCCATCCCGAAACGCAGGTCCGGCTTGTCCGAGCCGAAACGCTTCATCGCCTCTTCATACGTCATCCGAGGAAACGGCGATGTCATGCCCATATGTGGCGCGGTGGTCTGCGCCAGCCCCGTGTATAACTCCTCCATCAGGTCCAGCACGTCCGTCTCGTCCACGAAGCTCATCTCCAAATCAAGCTGCGTGAACTCCGGCTGCCGGTCCGCCCGCTGATCCTCGTCGCGGAAACACCGCGCAATCTGGAAATACCGCTCCACACCCGCCACCATGAGCAGTTGCTTCAACTGTTGCGGCGACTGCGGCAGCGCATAGAAATGGCCCGGGTGAACCCGTGACGGCACAAGATAGTCCCGCGCCCCCTCCGGCGTGCTCTTCATCAACATCGGCGTCTCGACTTCCAAAAAGCCGCGCTCGTCCAGGAAATCACGGATGTACTTCACGACGCGATGCCGCAGCCTGAGGTTCGCCGCCATTCGCTCACGCCGAAGATCAAGGTACCGATACCGCAGCCGCAGCGACTCATCGACGTCCGATTCCTCATTGATGTAGAAAGGCGGCGTCTTGGACGGATTCAGCACCGTCACCTCGCTTGCGTGGATCTCGATGCCGCCAGTCGCGATGCGTGGATTCTCCGTGCCCGCGGGCCGTACCTGCACCTCGCCGGTGATGGCCACCACCCACTCATTGCGCAGCGCGTCCGCGGATTGGTACGCCGACTCCGCCGCCGACGGATCGACTACAACCTGCACCAGCCCGGTGCGGTCGCGCATATCGAGGAAAATCAACCCGCCATGATCCCGGCGGCGATGAACCCACCCCGCCAGACGCACAACCTGCCCCGCCTCCGCAAGCGAAAGCTCCCCACAACTATGTGACTTCAACATTGGGCAAACAAAGAACTACTCTCGGAGATTGCCGGATGGAACAAACCGCCACGAATCCCGGCGCATCAATCATAGCATCCACACCGCTCACCCTGAGCCTGCCGAAGGGCCACCCCAGTTGTCATTCCGAGCGCAGCCGAGGAATCTAAAGCCTCAATTGCGCCAACCAACCCCCCGTTCACCCTGAGCGTAGTCGAAGGGCCACCCCCCCTCCGTCATTCCCGCGCAGGCGGGAATCTGAATCCCATTGCGCCAACCAAGCCCCTCAACGCCAACCACGGTATCCCCTCTCCCCGAGGGAGAGGGTTAGGGTGAGGGGGTGCCCCTTGTCATTCCGAGCGCAGCCGAGGAACCCAAGAACATAATTGCGCCGTACGGTTGTGCTACTCTAAGTAGACAGCATCATAGTAGTCTCGAGAAGAACGGGAGTTGAACCATGAGAGGCTGGATTTTTGTAATCGGATGGGTGTTCCTTATGGCGGTCGTGTTGTTGGATGGTGGAGTAGACTCTCGCGGGGACTTGCTGGCTACCAGCTTCATCTTGGCCGGCTTTGTTGCTGCGCTCGTCTGGCTTATTGATTGGGAACGAATCAGTGAGCAGTAATTACCACGAACGAACTGGTTGCGTAAGCGATTGATGGCAAGCGCCCCTAAGTCGCCGACATAATCGAGCGAATCGTGCCTGAACTCAACGTCCCCAACCGCACCCTCTTCCACGGCGACAACCTCCCGTTCCTACGCGGCTTGAACAGCGAATCGGTGCATCTGATCGCCACAGACCCTCCATTCAACAAAGGGCGAGATTTTCACGCGACCCCGGACAGCCTCGCTCGCGGCGCAAAGTTCCAAGACCGTTGGAAGTGGGACGACGATGTGCAGGGCGAGTGGGTCGATCAGATTACCGATGACTGGCCCAAGGTGATGAACGTGATCAACGGCGCACGAGAAAGCTACGGCGATGACATGGGTGCGTTCCTCTGTTTCATGGCCGTGCGGCTCATCGAGATGCATCGTGTTCTGCGCAGTGACGGGAGCATCTATCTCCATTGTGACCCGACGGCGAGCCACTATCTCAAGGCTTTAATGGATGCGCTTTTCGGCCCTGATGGATTCAAGACTGAGATTTCTTGGAAACGGACCAGTGCCCATAGTGATGCGCGGCAAGGACGGCGCCAACATGGCCGGATACGCGATCTCATCCTCTTCTACACCAAAGGCGGTACGTGGACGTGGAATCAGCTGTACACCGAATACGACGCTTCATACGTCAACAGCATGTACCGCCACGTCGAACCTGAAACTGGACGCCGTTACCGCCTCGATAACCTGACTGGCCCTGGAGGCGCTGCTAAAGGCAATCCTCAATATGAGGTTATGGGAGTAACGCGCTATTGGCGCTATAGCCAGCAACAGATGCAAGGGTTGATTGATGCTGGTCGTGTGATTCAAACCAAGCCTGGTCGCGTTCCCAGCTACAAGCGATATCTGGATGAGATGCCCGGCGTGCCACTACAGGATTCTTGGGATGACATCAATCCCATCGGCTCCGGAGCTCGTGAGCGTGTCGGTTATCCGACGCAGAAGCCACTCGCACTCTATGAGCGCATCATCAACGCGAGCAGCAATGAGGGGGATATCGTTCTCGATCCATTCGCAGGGTGCGCTACAACGCCCGTCGCGGCGGAACGTCTCGGACGGAAGTGGGTCGGGGCGGACATTTGGGACGGGGCGCTTGAGGTCGTCAAACAACGGATGGAAGACAACCGTCAACTGCTGACGGACCCGAACCCACAGATTCACTACATCACGGAGTCGCCGGAGCGGACGGACGAGGCCGAGGAGGCAGTGCCTTTCCTACAGGTGAAGGAGCGGTATAAGGAGCCTGAGGGGACAAGAATGTCGCGGCAGGAGATGTTTGAATATCTCATCGCTCAGAACGGGCAGCGATGCCAGGGGTGTGACCGGACCTTTGATGATCAGCTGTACCTGGAGCTTGACCACAATACCCCGCGCTCCCAAGGCGGCTGGAATCACATCATGAATCGCGTACTACTTTGTGGGCCGTGCAATCGCATCAAGAGCAACGTCTACACGCTTGAGGGCCTACGCCGGGAGAATCGTAAGCGCGGCCGAATGGCAGAGAAGTAGGGAGTGGGTGGCTACGTGTACTCGAAGGCTCGCTCACGCTTAATGGAGTTTTTTCTCCTACTGGCCATCAACAACTCCGATGTGGCAATTTCTCAGTATCCACCTAGGCCACCCGAATTACGTTTACATCAGGGGTATACCCGTGGCTTTTCGGGTGAGCCAGAGATTCGTGAAGAGATGTTCCTGCGGGGATACCCTTGGCTAATTGTCTTCGCGCTCAAGAAAACATTGCACCCGCTTGGCATCGGTGTCGGAATTGCTGGCGCCGCAAGGATATTTGGGTTTCTCTGAGTTCCCCGGCTCCCCTGAGCCTGTGGAAGGGCCGCCCACTCTACCGCCCAGCCGCTGTCGGCAGCGCCCGGACCTTCTCCCCGGTCTCTCTTTCCGCGAGAGCGAGATCATACTGCGACTGAAGATTCAACCAGAATTGCGGCTCCACGCCAAACCAATGGCCGAAACGCAAGGCGGTGTCGCCGGTAATTGACCGCTTGCCCGCGATAATCTGGCTAACCCTGTTCGGCGGCACGTCGATATCCCGCGCGAAAGCTGTCAGAGTGATGCCAATCTCCGCCAGCTCATCCTTGAGAATGTCACCGGGATGAACAACCCGCCTGAACGTCACGACTCCCTCCTTTCACGAGTGATAATCCACAATCTCCACGTCCGTCGGTCCTGGACCATCGGGCCACGAAAAGCAGATCCGCCACTGACGGTTGATCCGTATCGAGTATTGCCCTGCTCGGTCCCCCCGCAAGGCTTCCAACCGATTCCCTGGCAACTGAGCCAGCGTTCGTAGCGACGGCGCCGCGTTCAGAATCGCCAACCGCCTTTCCGCTTGTACCTCAAACGCTTGGAACTCTCGCACAAACTCCCCAGCGGCAAAGCGTTCAGTTCGACGGTCTCGATAACTCAGGATCATGCTTGCCCAGATTAGCGAAATGTACGCTGTACGTCAAACGTCTTTCGCACACCTCATTCAGCAATTACCGCACGAGCACCCCAAAACACTAACGGGGCGGCCTCGTTGAGGCCGCCCCGCGTTTCTTGCGAGATGCACCGAGAGATCAATCCTCGATGTAGCCTTCCAGGCGTTCGCGATTCCGCTGCAGCCGCATGTTCTTCATCGCCCCGGCCTGGATCTGGCGCACACGCTCTCGCGTCAGGCTCAGCATGTCGCCGATCTCACGCAGCGTGTACTCCTTGCCGTCCATGATCCCGAACCGCAGCTCCAGCACCAACCGTTCTCGCGGCGAGAGCGACCCCAGCACCGCTGCCATGCGCTCTCGAAGCATCGTCTGCGCCACCATGTCGATGGCCGTCTCCGCCTCATCCTGCGCTACAAAGTCCGCCAGTGTCGCCCCGTCCTCGCCGATGGGCGCGTCGATGGACGCCGGCTGCTGTGCCAGGGAGATCAGCTGCTCCACCTTCTCCAGCGGAATCTCTGTCTCTGCGGCCAGCTCCTCCGGCGTTGCCTCACGGCCCAACTGCTGCAGCAGCCGATGGCGCGCGCGGTCAACCTTCGCGGACATCTCGCCCACGTGAACCGGCAGACGGATGCTGTTCCCCTGCTCGGACACGCCCCGAGCGATTGCCTGCCGGATCCACCACGTCGCGTACGTCGAGAACCGGAACCCCCGATGGTGGTCGAAACGGTCCACCGCCTTGAGCAGGCCGATGTTCCCTTCCTGGATCAGGTCGAACAGGGACAAGCCTCTGCCCTGGTACCGCTTGGCGATGCTGACGACGAGGCGGAGGTTGGCCTCAGTCATGGACTTGCGGGCGTCCTCGCCCTCCTTGACCGCCTTCATCAGGTCTCGCCGCTCAACGGAACTCATGTTGTCCGCGCCGGCAAGGCGCTTGGTCGCGCGACGACCCTCATCCATCAGGATGCCGAGCTCCGTCTCCTGCTGAGGCGTCAACAGCTTGCGACGACCGATGTCCTGCAGATAGCCCCTCAGAGGATCGTTCAGGTTCTCCGTGGAGCCGCTGTCGAACTCGCCGACTTTCGCAGCGTTCGCCTTCTCTTCCTGCGCATCGTCGAGGTCGATGACATCCACGGAGGTCTCATTTACCTCCATCGGGACGTCTGCCGTACCCGGCGCGCGCCGGGCCTCGTCCTCTGCGATATCGGCACGAATCTCGTCCGTAATCGCCTTCATCTGCGCACCTCCTTGTGTTGGTTCCGACCGATTGCGCACCTGTCAAAACCAGACACCCCTCCCGGTTTCCCTAAAGGGATTGGCTACCAGCATAGACCCGTTCGCACGCTTGTCAATCTCTCGGTATCCGATGGTGCTTATGAGTCTCATTACTGTTCGCCCTCTATGTCCTCAATTAATTGAACGCTCAGGACAAGCACGAGGAAAGCAGATCATGGCCGAGAACGAGTTGATCGGCGAAATGTGGGACAATTAATAGCGCAGCTATGACGTGACGCAGCGAGCAACAACCTCGACCTCCCCGGAGCAGCTGATCTATGCAGGAAGTCCCGCGGTCATTGGAGATCCTGGCAACACTTTGCCGCCACCCCGCCACCTCCTATTTTGAAGACAAAGTCGCCCGAGAAGTTGAGCGCATCCTTGCAGACGCCGCAATCCCGTGGGAGCAGGACGAGTTCGGCAACATCATCGCCCGCCTCACCCGACGCGACACATCAGACCCGACGCCGCCCCGCCCGATCGCGCTCGTCGCCCACATGGACCACCCGGGATTCGAAATTGTGGAGGTCGACGGCCGGCGGCTGACCTTGCAGATGAGGGGCCGCGTCTCAGACGTCATCTACGATCAACAGGTGGATCTCGTCGTCCACTGCGCCGACGGCTCGTCGTGTGCTGCCCGGACCACCGGTCAAGACGGAGACATGCAGACGCGCATCCTCTATGCCGATTTAGCAGAGCAAAACGAGCTCGTTTTGCCCGCTTTTGCCGTCTTTGACCTCGTAGATTGTGAATTCCGTAACAATAGGGTTTTTGCACGTGCCCTGGACGATCTCGCCGGTTGCGCCGCCACTTTAAGCGTTTTAGAGACGCTCGCCGCCGAGAATGAGCCGGTTGACGTATTCGGCGTCCTCACGCGTGCAGAGGAGGATGGCCTCATCGGAGCGCGCTTACTGGCCGCCAATGGCTCTCTTCCGAAGGAAACCCTTGTTATCTCCGTAGAATCGTCCAGAACGCTCCCCGGCGCAGAACAAGAAAACGGCCCCGTCATCCGCGTCGGCGACGCAATTTCCACCTTCTCCCAATCTGCAGAAGTAATTTTGCAAGACGCGCGGACAGTGCTCCAACGCAGGGACCCGCCCATCCCGGTTCAACGCCAACTCATGTCCGGCGGTGTCTGTGAGGCATCGGTTTTTGTGGCGCACGGCTACGAGTCCACGGGCGTCGCGTTCCCACTGGCCCACTATCACAACGGATTTGGCGAAGATTCCATTCAAGCTGAAAACATCGCCATCAGCGATTTCCTGGGCGGTGTAGCACTCCTGCTGCAGGCTACCCGTTCAATTCCAACCTCGCGGCAACAGACGCCCGGCGGCGCCCAATCTCTTTATGAACGACTCCGCTCCGCGCCGGAGGAAGAAGGGGATCGACTCCGTTCAGTCGTCAGGAGAAACGGATGATAGCCCACCGAGGGTATGGCGTTGTCGCAAAGCACAATTGGCGCCCTGCGAATTCATAAACTACGCTAGTAGCGGGAACCAAACATGCTAAGGCAAGTCTGGCTTTACGGGCGAATCCTCATTGGCGTAGCCGTTAGCGTAGGGATTGCCTACATTATTGTCCGTGAGGTTAATTTTGGAGAGTTGTTGGAACAACTCTCCGCGTTCAATTGGTTCCTGATGATTCCCGTTATGGGCGTGGTCGTTGCCAGCAACGCCATCCGGGCGGTCAGGTGGAGAATGCTCTACCATGGCCGGGCGCCGACCGCCACGCTGCTCTTCTTTGTAGAGAACACAGGCCAGGGCCTGAACAATCTCACCCCTATTCGCGTCGTCGCAGAACCCATTCAATTCGGATACATCGCGCTGAGGGAAGGGTACGAACGGGGGGCCGTGCTCGCGTCGATCGTCCTGGGTCGTGTGTCAGACCTCGCAATAACGCTCGGAAGCCTTGCAGTCGGTTTCGCAATATTCGCGCCGGAGGGCGCGCAGTTCCTGAGCATCGTCATCCTCGCCTTGGTCGGCGTTCTTGTCATCGTTGCGGTGCTCTCCCTGTACACACACAAGATCACATGGTTTGATCGGTTCCCCGTCGTGCGAACGTATTCGGCGGCGTGGCAGGAACTCATCGCACAGCCGGGGAAACTGGCCTCAGTCATGGGTGTAACGCTCGCAACGTGGATGACGCTAGGACTGGCTGCATATCTGGTGGCGCTGTCAAATGGGATCGAGCCGAACAATTCCCAGAACGCAATCGAAATCTACGTCATCATCTATGTCGTGGTGCTGGGCACGATGACGTTGGGGTCAATCTTGCCGGGTCTGCCCTCTGGCATCGGCCCGTTTGAGGCAGCTGCGGTCGCATTCCTGGGATTCTACGGCGTAGACAAAGAAGTTGCGCTGGCGTTTGGCCTCATCATCCATGTGGCCTTCTTCGTTCCGCCGACCGTCATCGCCATTGGCACCCTGATTATGTTTGGTCCTCCATGGTCGACGCGGCATCGGGTGCGGCGTCTCCGCCGCGAGAGGCGCGAAGCGCGAGGATCATCCGCAGCCAGAAGGGCAACGCAAGAAGGAGACCTATAACCAGCCCTCCGAATAGGTACCCTGCCCGGTCTATGACAAGGACGGAAGGAAGGGTGACATCGGTCCAAACCGATATGGCGGTGATGATGAATGCTATACCGATCGTGACGCCTCCGGTCCAGCCCATGTTCTTCGTCACGAGCAGCATCGGAAATCCGACGAATCCGGCCGCAACGGTCGGCCCAAGCATCATTCCGGCAACCCCGCCAAAAGCGGACGCCAGGCCGGCGCCGCCCCTGAACTTGAGAAACACCGAGTATTGATGCCCCCATAGGGCGCCGGCCGCAGCGATCACTGACCCGTCGGGGCCAAGATCAAG
>JAPOOK010000008.1 GCA_026713485.1 Chloroflexota bacterium
CGCGTTCGGACCGCAGGCAATCACGCCGGCGGCCCTCCTCGCACCCGCTCCGTCGGAGATATCAAGCACAGGTCTCGCAACAGCGCCCACCGCGTACGTGACTGTTGCTCTCTCGTATGACATGGCCCGCCTCAAGGCCGGAGAACGGGTGCTGATTCATGCCGGCTCAGGTGGCGTGGGCTTGGCAGCCATTGAAATGGCGAAAGCTGTAGGGGCGGAAATCTACACAACGGCCAGCATATGGAAGCAGCCGCGCCTCAGGTCTCTTGGAGTCGCTCACCTCTATAACAGTCGCTCGACTGAGTTTGCTGAACAGATCCTACGCGACACCGACGGCAAAGGCGTTGACGTCGTCCTCAACAGCTTGACCGGTGAGGGGTTCATCGCCGCGAGCCTGTCCTGCCTCTCGCAGAATGGTCGCTTTATCGAGCTGGCCGGCGAGGGCATCTTGACCGAAGAGGAGATGGCCAAACAGCGGCCCGATGTCGAGTACCACATCGTTAGGGTGGATGAACTCAAGATTTACGAGCCTGAAATACCTGGAAAGTGGCTTGCGGAATTGCTGGCAGAGATGGAGCAAGGCAAACTCGCCCCTATCCCCCACACGCGCTGGTCATTGTCCGAAGCGCCGGCTGCAATCAAGTACATGCGCGACACCCGCCACATCGGAAAAATCGCGCTGACCAACTCTGCCCTTCAGTGGGGCAGCCTGCGAGCAGACGGCTCCTATCTTGTCACCGGCGGTCTCGGTGGAATCGGAACCACTGTTGCGCGTTGGCTGGCGGACAAGGGCGCAGGGGCAATCGTGCTCAACGGGCGACGTGATCCTGACCCCGAGGCACAGGAAGTGATCGACGAGTTGCGCGCTCGCGGCGTCACCGTGCAGGTGGAGATTGCGGACGTTACAGACAGCGCTGCCATCGACGCCATGCTCGTTCGTATTGATGAATCTCTGCCGCCACTCGCGGGTGTAATCCATAGTGTGGGCGTGATTGAAGACGCTATTGTGGCCAATCAAACGTGGGAACAATTCGAGCGTGTTCTCTCGCCCAAGGTTCTTGGAGCCTGGAATCTGCACAGGGCGACCATGAATCGGGACCTCGACCTGTTCGTCATTTTCTCAAGCACCGCAGGCATTCTGGGTGGCCCCGGACAGTCAAATCATGCGGCGGCGAATACGTTCCTTGACCAGCTGGCCGGACATCGCCGCGCGATGGGTCTGGCCGGGCAGGCCATCGCCTGGGGCGCATGGTCAGAGGTTGGTGAGGCCGCGGAAAGACAGGAGAGCATCGGTCGCTGGTTGTCTGAGCGAGGAATCCAGTGGATGTCACCGGAGCGAGGAATCCAGACACTTGATTTTCTGGTCAGGCAGGACTGGACAAATGCCGTGGCCGCCTCCATTGACTGGGAGGGGATCCTGTCCGGCACGCAGGGAATGCCCGCGATGCTGGAGAGATTCGCTGCATCAGCTGCTTCCGATAGCGACGCGTCGGCAGATGCCATCGATGACCTACCTGCTCGCCTCGGCGGCGTCTCGTTGGAGCAGCGCGAAGCTGTGTTTACCGAGTTTCTGCAGCACGAATTACAGGCCATCATGCGAATGCCATCGCTGCCTGTGCCAGGGACGGAGTTCTCCGAGCTTGGCATGGATTCACTCATGGCGGTCGCGTTGCGGAACAGCATCAACAGGGCTATCAAGGGTCTGTTTGTCGCACCCAATACAGTTGTCTTTGACTATCCGGGAATCTCTCGGCTCGCGGCATACCTTGCAGCGGAAGTTGGCGAGGTGGCGGCGGTTGGCGCTGAAACTACAGCGTCCAGCAGCGTGGCGGAGCAGGCTGAAGCGCCCAGGACTCCTCCCCGCCCTCGTCCCACGGACGACGCCATCGCAATTGTGGGCATGGCGTGCCGTTTCCCCGGCTCGGAGAACGTGGACGCATTTTGGAGGCTGCTGGACGAAGGGCGGTCGGCGGTCACGGAGAGCCGTATGGATGGGGGCGACTGGACGGGAATGCTCGGCGACCCGAATGCCGAAAACTCATATGAGCGCCAGGGCGCCTTCCTGAAGAACATCGACGAGTTCGATTCGCGATTCTTCCGAATCCAGCCCATAGAGGCGCGGACGATGGACCCGCAGCAACGCATCATGCTCGAGACGGGCTGGCAGGCGTTTGAGGACGCGGGCATTGATCCGGAGGGCCTGAAGGGCAGCCGCACGGGAGTCTATGCGGGCATAAGCGGGAGCGAATACCGGAGCGTTCTTTCCCGCAATGGCGGCGATGACATCCTCGGTACCCTCCCGAGCATGGCCGTGGGGCGAATCGCTTTCACCCTGGGCTTGCAGGGGCCCGCCGTGCCGATCGATCTTGCCTGCACCTCATCGCTGGCAGCGGTGCATCAGGGTGTGTCGGCACTCCGGAACGGCGAGGTTGACCTGGCGCTTGCCGGCGGAGTGAGTATCATACTCTCCCAATCGACATCGCGGTTCCTCGCTGAACTGGGCATCCTCTCCCAGAGCGGCAAAACCGCCAGTTTCGACGCGTCAGGGGATGGTTTTGTGCGCGGCGAGGGATGCGGCTTCGTTGTGTTGAAGCGGCTGGGGCAGGCGGAGGCGGACGGCAATCGAATCTGGGGCGTTATCCGCGGATCGGCGGTAAACCAGAACGGCGCGGGATTCAGCATGATCAGCCCCAACGGCGCCGCTCAGCAGACTGTGATGCGCGAGGCTCTTGAGCGTTCCGGTCTTGCGCCATCGGATATTGACTACCTCGAGGCGCACGGCACGGGTACGCCGCTCGGAGATTCCATTGAGGCCAACGCCGTTGCCGCCGTCTACGGCGGCAATCGTGAGACGGATCGTCCGCTCATCATGGGTTCGACCAAGACCAACATCGGACACCTTGAAGCGGCCTCGGGGATAGCAAGCCTCATCAAGGTCATTCTCTCGATGAATCACCGCCTCATCCCCAGGCACCTCCACTTCACGAGACCCAACCCTGAGATCGACTGGAACAACATGCCGCTGCGGATCCCGGCGGAGGCGATGGACTGGCCCGCGTCTCCCGATCGCCCTGCCACGGCAGCCATCAACATCTTCGGCATGACGGGTGCCAACGCGCACGTTATCGTCGAGGGCTACGAATCAGCTGCCCCGCAATCGACTACACCCGGCACGCCAAAGGCGCGGCTGCTACCGCTTTCAGCGAAGGACAACACGGCCTTGCGCGACCTTGTAGAGCGATACCACGATTGGCTCGACGAGAGCGCAAATGGGGCACCGGACGCAGCCAATCACGCCGACGACACGCTCGCCAATATGGCGTGGACGGCGTCTGTCGGGCGCAGCCATTTCCCTGCCCGCGCGGGGGTGGTCTTCCGGGACATCGATGAGTTGCGGGACGGCCTCCGGCGCCTCATCGATAGTGATCCCCACGCGGATGGCGGGGCGGCGAATGAAGATTCGAACTCTCTAAGCACTGCTGCGCGAGCATACGAGGCTGGGCAGGACATCAACTTTGTGAATTTCTTCGCAGGAGAGGAGCGGCAAAGAATCTCCGTGCCCGGCTACCCATTCCAGCGTCGACGGTTCTGGGCGCAGTCGAAAAACGGATCAGATTAAGGGCAGGCAAGCGACATATATCGCTTAATACGATACGCTTATACATAGTGAAAATGGCATGTTTGAACGGAAAGAAGGAGGTTTATAATGGCAACAACTGAGGAACGCCTTCGCAAGTTGGTTCACGATAATCTCGACGTCGAGCAGTCCGGCGAAACTCTGGATTTGACCCTGAATTTCGCGGCAGCGGGCGTGCCTTCGGCACAGGTCGTCGCTTTCGCCAAGCTCGTCGCGGATGAGTTCGGCATCACAGTCGGCCCGGACGACTTCGCCGGGTTCAACAACGTTGGCGACTTGGTGGCTCACATTAACGCGAACGCCGCCTAGTATTCTTTGCGCTGCCCGCGATTAGTCAGTTCTATCGCGGGTAGCGTTTTAATTGAACGGACGGCAAGCGCAAGGAATACTCATGAGTTCCGCAGAGACCGTCCCCGGTATGGCAACTCTTATCGCCGATCCATGGTGGTCTCGATTCACTCACATTGACGACGTTGATGTTATTCATGTCGATCTGTCGCCAAACGCGGCACGCGAATCCCAAGCCCTGTGGTTCCTAAACGAATGGGAACGTGAACGGTGGACGCGTTACTATCCCGGAGCCCCTAGACGTCGCTTTGCGCTCAGCCGGGCGGCGCTTCGGACGGTTCTTTGCGAGACTCTCAGTTGCGATAACGACGAACTTGAGTTTGGCTGGGTGGAACGAGGTAAACCAAGGGCATACGTGGACGGTATCCCCGCCCCTCTCCATTTCAATGTGAGCCATAGCGGCGACAACGGGATGCTCGCGATCTCACGTGATCACCAGGTAGGCATCGATATTGAAGAGATTAGCCAGGTATTCCGATTTGACGCGATCATCGAATCGACCTTCAGCCCGGATGAGCAGGCTACGGTTTCAGCCGCAGAGAAAGACCACGCAGCAAGAGCATTCTTTGAGATTTGGACGCTCAAGGAGGCAATCATCAAGGCGACCGGCGTGGGGCTGTCTGCAAACCTGCAATGCATAGCAACGCCGCCCGCCATGTGCGGAGGTGCAGTCACAGGCCAGGTTCGACTCCCGGAGTTTCCGGACGTGTGCTGGCGGCTGCACAAATTCAGTGGCAATGATTTCGTCGGCGCTCTTGCGGTCGAGTCTGTGCCGTCGCCCGTAGTTGAGGATGCGTTCGAGTGACCGAAGAGCCCCAGCCTTTTTGGC
>JAPOOK010000009.1 GCA_026713485.1 Chloroflexota bacterium
ATGCCGGCGGGTGTTTCGTTGTCCGACGACTACATTCGACAGGATCTGGCGCGTCGCCAGCGTGGCTACGGTCGCGGGGCGCGGCAACAGATTGAGACGGATCGGGCGCGCATCTCGGCGGGTGTGCGGCACGGGCTGACGCTCGGGGGGCCGATTGCCATGTTTGTTGAGAATCGTGACTTTTCAACAGGCACGGGGCCGGACGGCGTGCCGTGGGTGGACGAGATGTCCGTCGAGCCGTCGGACGTTCCTTTTGAGCCGATCACCAAGCTGCGGCCGGGTCATGCAGACACGCCGGGGATTACCAAGTACTCGCACGACGATGCGCGAAATATCCTTGAACGATCGAGCGCGCGGGAGAGCGCGGCGCGTGTGGCTGCCGGGGCGGTGGCGCGGCGATTCCTTGAGGAGATTGGGATTGCGGTGCACAGCCACGTTGTTGGTATTGGTGGAGTTGTTGCCGCGCCGCAGGAGGCTATCGACTGGGTGCAATTGGAGGAATCTCCGGTACGGTGCGCGGACCCGGTGGCGACGGAGGCCATGATCGAGGCCATCGACTCGGCACGGCAAGACGGAGACAGTCTGGGCGGTGTATTTGAGGTCGTTGCGACCGGCGCGCCGATTGGACTTGGCTCGCATATTCAGTGGGATCGCAAGCTGAGCACGCGGTTGGCCGCTGCCGTGATGAGCATTAACGCCGTCAAGGGTGTGGAATTCGGGGCGGGGTTTGACCAGGCGGCGATGCGCGGTTCTACGGTGCATGACGTCGTGAAGCCCATTGACGAGTGGGACAGGAATCCCGATGGGACGTGGGTGCGCCCGTGGCCGCGCCGCTCCAACAACTCCGGCGGACTTGAGGGCGGCATGACGACTGGCGAGCCGGTTGTTGTGCGTGCGATGGTCAAGCCGATTGCCACGATTATGAACGCGCTGGAGACGGTGGATCTGCGTACAGGCGCCAAGGTGGACCGGGCGCATTACGAGCGCAGTGATATCACATTCGTGCCGACGTGCGCGGTCATCGGCGAGGCGATGGTCTGCATCGCGCTGGCGGACGCCGTGCTTGAAAAGTTCGGCGGCGACCATCGTGATGAGACGGTGCGCAACGTGCAGGCATACATGGAGACGGCGGGGCCGAGCCACGCGCCCGCATCTTCGGTCTGAGGTACTTGTGTGTCCTCGCCACGCCGCAATATCTATCTGATTGGGTTTTCGTATACCGGAAAATCCACCGTCGCGCGTCAGATTTCGGTCAATCTGCATATCGATTTTGCTGATACGGACGAACTTATCGAATCTCGTGCCGGCAAGACTATCCCCGAGATTTTCGCCACTGAGGGAGAATCCGTATTCCGAGAGCTGGAATCAGAGGTGCTGCGGGAGGTCTCGCAGTGGCCGAACATGGTTGTTGCGACGGGGGGCGGCATCGTTCTCGATCCAGCGAATCGCGATGTTATGCAACGGACCGGCGCGGTAATCAGCCTCGAGGCTCAGCCGTCGACGATTCTCAATCGGATGAGGGCGGATGAGTCCGATGCCACTGAGCGTCCGTTGCTGGCGTCCGGTGATCCGCTTGGCCGGATCGCGGCGTTGAAGTCGAGTCGGCAGGCTGCGTATGCCATTGCTGATTGGACGGTTAACACAGACCAACTGACGATGGAGGAGGTTTCTGCGGAGGCTCAGCGCGGCGCGGAACAGGGTTGGGAGCGCTTGGCAGCAGGGCAGTTGCTGGAGCCAGTGGCGGACGATGCGGATACCGACGTTGCGTTCAGGGTGAGGACGGAGACTGCGGCGTATTCGATTGTGGTTGCGCCGGGGGCGCTAGAGACGCTGGGACAACGCCTGAGCGAACTCGGGATTTCGGGCCGGGTGTGTGTAATCACGGACAGCGGCATACCGGGGCAATGGCGCGAGACGGCGCTTGGCAGCCTGTCAGAGGCCGGATTCAATCCGGTGATTCTCGAGATTCCGGAGGGAGAGCCGTCGAAGAATCTTTCGCAAGCAGGCGACCTGTTCAGCCAGCTGGGCGCTCACCGTATCGAACGGCGGGATGCGATTGTCGCGCTGGGCGGGGGCGTGGTTGGCGATTTGGCGGGTTATGTGGCGGCGACGTACCTGCGTGGAATCGCTTTTGTGCAAGTACCGACGACGCTGCTGGGCATGGTGGACGCCTCAATCGGCGGCAAGGTGGCCATCGACCTGCCCACTGGAAAGAACCTCGTGGGGTCGTTCTATCAGCCGCGACTGGTGCTGTCGGATACGCGGACGCTGAATACACTGCCGCCTCGCCACCTGACGGCGGGTTGGGCAGAGGTCATCAAGACAGGCGCGATCTTTGACGCCGAGCTATTTGATTTTCTTGAGGCCAATGCGGAGGCCATTCTTGCCGGCGATGAAGTCAAGCGCGCCCACGCGGTGCTTCAGTGCTCTGCCATCAAGGGACGTGTCGTTTCACTGGATGAACGCGAAATGACAGGGCTGCGGGCGCGGCTGAACCTTGGGCATACGCTTGGGCACGCGGTGGAGAATGCGCTGGAGTACACGGGCATCCTTCACGGGGAGGCTGTCGCGATCGGGACGAGCTTTGCAGCTCATCTCGCGGAGAGGGTTGGGTCGATTACGGCTGCAGAACGGCAGCGACAGATTGATCTACTGAACACCTATGGTCTGCCGACGACCGCGCCGTCAGATTTGGATATGGACGTAATTCAGGCCGCGCTGGCCGTGGACAAGAAGGTGGCGGCGGGGCGGACACGGTGGATTCTGTGCGACGGCATCGGGCGGGGTCGGCTGCGGGATGATGTGCCGCCGGATGTGTCCGATGAGGTGTTGCGGGCGTTTTTGGATTCTTCGCTGGGCTCAGAATGACATTGGATGTGATTTGCGCCCGCGCCTCTGCGTCACTATATTTGGCAACGGCGAGCAGGGCCGGGGGCCGGATGGCCGCGCAGTCCGCTTCGGCGGGCTGGGAGGAAAGTCCGGGCTCCTTGGGCAGGGTGCTGGGTAACACCCAGGCGTTTCGTGGTGTTGAGCCGCGGGGCGACGGATAGTGGCACAGAGACGATACCGCCGATGGCCTGACGATTCGTCGTTGGGCACAGGCAAGGGTGAAAACGGGCGGTAAGAGCGCCCGGCCGACCGTGGTGACGCGGCGGCGGCCAAACCCCACCTGGAGCAAGGCCAAATAGAAGGACGCCTGTCGCAAGACGGGCAGGGGACCGCCCACCCCGTCCTCGGGTAGGCTGCTTGAGCGTCGGCGCGAGTCGACGCCCAGATGGATGGCCATCGACCGGTTGGCGGTGACGCCGGCCGGAGACAGAACCCGGCTTACAGGCCCCCAGGACCTGCTCGCCATCGCTTTAGCTTGCGATCTACGTGGGCGCTGTGGTAAATCCTGCCGCTCGAAAATCGATATCGAAAGTGAGGGCCTGGGTAATTCCACGCTCTTCCATTGCGAGAAAGCTGGCGCAATCTGTCAGGCTAAAACGCTGGTCAAGACGCTGAGCGAAGAGTTGCGCGGCGGCGGCGAACTGTTCAGGGGTTTGAGGGATGATGGTGACTTTAGGGTGATTTCTGAGTTCCTGGAGAAGATTAATCGCCGCCTCGCGAATTTGAGGACCTTGTCGAGAGCTGGCGGCGAAAGTCTCTACAAGAACCATTTCGGTGGTGACGACATGATATTCTTCGAATTCTGCTGCGGCCCGCATGGCAGTATTCTTGTGCTGGTCGCGCGGTAACAGAAGGGCAATGAAGTAGCCCGAGTCCGCGAAGATCTCGGTCATTCTTCCTCGGTTACTTTGGGAAGACCATACGCGTAGTGATCAACGTTTATGGACATGTCAGTCGGGACATGGTCGAAAGAGCCCGGCGGGAACCTCTTGTGGATGTTGGCAATCCGCCATAGGGCGGGATTCACATTGGGAGGCGGATTATCGAGGTCGATGTCCCCCTCCTCCCATGTTGTTGAGGGAGCGGCGTCGGAGGTGTTTTCCAGTGCCAGATGATCCTGCGGGGGAGCGCCTTTCTCGGCTGCGGGCTGTTGAGGTTGCTCCAGAACCGGCACATAGACATCCACCTCCCGGCCTTCTTCGAGATCGAGAGGCTCCAGCGGTTTGAGGACGCCATTCTCGTAGCGTGCACGGATAGTGGCCATTACAGCCCGAGGATTTCCTCGTACTCGTCTTTTTTGAAGCCGATGATGGCCTGGCCGTCTACGACGAGGGTTGGTACGGACATGCTGCGGTAGTTCTGGACGAGCTCAAGCATGTAGTCGCGGTTCTCGACAACATCCCTTGATTCGTAGCCGATGTCGTGGTCGGCGAGGAAGCGCTTGGCGACTTCGCAGTCGGGGCAGTTCTCTTTCTTGGTGTACAGGACGATGGTCTTGGTTTGAGTTGCCATGATTTGCTCCTTATCGGTGCGGGCCTAGACTCCGACGGCGTCCCGTACCTGGCGCATGGCGTCGATGATGTCATCCGTATCGAGGACGGACTCCATGATCGAGACCTGCTCCTTGTAGACGGCGGCGTCGAACTGGCTCTTAACCTCTTCCTCCAGGACGTGGAAGACGGGGAGGCCGAGCGCGATGCCCGCCAATGGGCCGACCCACGAGGGATCCCCCTCTGTTACGGTTCGCGCATACACCTCAGCGCTCTCCGCTGTCGGTGATCCAAGCAGGACTACCATATCGTTAGCGCCGTGCGTATCGACCGTCGCCTTGATTCCTTCTTGACCTTCAAGGTCAAGTGCTCCGGCGGCGGTTCAAACGAAGCACTGCGTCTGCACCATCACCGGCTCCGCGCCGGCGCTGCGCACGCATGCCTCAATGGCGGGGCCGGGAACGCCGTCCCGCTCTCCCACGATGATCACTCTCTTGCCCGAAAGATCCATGTCACCTTCTCCCTTTAATGCGCGGCGGGGTTATTCCCGCTAATGCACATAATACGCCAATTTAATGCGGTTTACTCCGCACCTGAATTGGCCTCCATGATGAACGACTCTCCATCAGACATGTGGGTCATGCGTCCAAGGAACAGGCTGCCCTTGGCCAAGAACATCGAATATTGGTATTCACCCGCTTTTAGGTCGTCCATCGCGTGCGCCATGAACGGCATGGCGGATGCGACGTGCCCTTGCGTGGGTGAGAAGCCGGGCATGCCGTGCTCCTCAACAAACTTGTCGCGCGACTCTGATCCGGTGGGAATCTCGCCACGCTGTGCGGCGAGGGCGGCGATGAGCCGGTAGTTGGTGCGGGGGACGTTGCCGCTGCCCGCCGTGTCCGTGATTTCCGGGTTGTGCATCTCCGTGGCGTACTTGGCGACATCCCCGAATTTCAGGCCTAGCCTGTCCAGAGGATCGGCGACAAGGGCCTCAACGATGGCCTGTTGAACGGAACCTGCGCCCACGGTGTGGCGGCCAACGCTATCCAGCCGAAGAACTGGGCTTGTGCCGTCATCGGGCCCCATGAGCACGGCGAAACCGGCCAGCACGTCCTCCATGACCGGGATCTCCTTTGCGAGATGGCCGCGGTATTTCATGCCGAGCTTGGCCAGCGAGCATCCGCCCACGATTGCAACCTCGGGGAAGACTCCGGACTGCACGAGGCTGCCGCCAACGACCATCGCGTGGACGGGCGCACAACAGAATGCCTTGACGTCCGCGCCGGTCGAGTTGACGCACGCGGATGCCTCAGCCACAGCCTTGCCAAGGTTGCCGCCACCGCGGTTATAACGGTCGCCGATGGCCTCTTCTCCGGAGCCGATGACGTATTGGAGGCTGGCCGGGTCCGTGCCGGACTCGGCCAGGACTGAGCGGAGGGCCATTGTTGCGGTGGCCTTGACGGCAAGATTCTCAAGGAGGATGTCCGGTGCGAGTGAGGGATCGTCCACGTAGTCGGTTTGCACGAGGCCGATTGTCGCGCCGTCGCGCGTCAGTAGAGGAATCGCGCCCTCGCGGGACGACAGCCTCTCCTCAATGCGAGAGAACGGGACGCCCTGAATGCGCTCAATCTCCTCGTCGGTGACTCGGGGATGGTTGCGGAGTTCAGCGGCGACGCGAGTCGCATAACCCTCTTCGAGTAGGACGAGGTCGAATTCATCGGCCGCTTTAAGGAGACCGTGGAACTGGTCTTCGTTTACCATTTCACCATGTGGGCCGCTCGTGGAGTATTCGGCGAGCATATTCTCGTACCACGGCGCCTCGGCGGTGTTGAGATCGTCGGGCTGCATGTTGCCGAGCATGACCTGGTGGGGGGCGTAGGCGACTGCGTCGTCAAAGGAGCGGAGGCTTCCTCGAATGTCCTGCCAGACGCTGTGATTGGCGTGAATCTCCCTTGTTGGCTTGGAACCGTGCCTGACGAGGCCCGGTGTGTGTGCGAGAAAGAACCTGATTTCCCTAACGACGGGCTGGCTCATGCAAACTCCCTTTTTGGCGGTGGATACGCGCCGGATAACGGTGTTATCCGAGTCCGGTTCACCTTGTTATGTCATTGACAGAGGGTAGCTACGCCGCCTATTGTGTGTCAACGTGAGAAAGGCGATTTGAGCGCCAGAATCACAAGGGGGGATTGGGATGAAACTCACGCTCGCAATCCATGAGGTGAGCGACGCGAAACTGGGTTCAGGGACATCGCTTGAGGGTGGGGTTCTGACGGTCGACGCGGACGAGCTTCGTGAGGCCATCCTTGAAGACCGCCGTATTGAGAGTGTTGATATTGAGGTGGCGAATCCCGGTCAGCCATGCCGCATCGGGGTGGTGTTCGACATACTCGAGCCACGCGCCAAGGAGCCTGGCACAGGCACCGATTTCCCCGGCCTTTTGGGGCCGATGGCCGTGGCGGGGCAGGGAACGACACACGTACTGCGGGGCGCGGCGCTGACTGCCGTCGACGCTGAGCAGGAGCCGGGCATCGCGTCAAAGATGATGGAGATGCACGGAGAGGCGGCTGCCAATTCACCCTACGGGAATCTTCATCACGTCGTTATTGTTCCGCACATGATTCCGGGCACGCCGCGCCACGTAGGGTTGAACGCATTGCGACAGGCATCAGCGCGAGCGACGGTCTTTCTCGGCAGCGCCGGCATTGGACAGGATGCGGATTCCACGGAGGAATTCGAACTCGATGGGCCGTCCACGCACCGAGAGGACGTGCCGCGCATTGCGTACATCGCGCAGATTCACGGGCATCAGATGGTGGTGGAAGAGGATGAGCGCATCCTGTACGGCAGCAATACGGAGGGCATGGTTCCGCTGACGATGCATCCCAATGAGTGGATGGATGGCGCGGTTGTGTGCTCGTACTGGGTGATGCGCGTGGAGAGCTATTTCTATCAAAATCATCCAATCATCCAGGAGTTGTATCGGCGGCACGAGGCCGGTGAGATTAATTTTGTGGGGACAGTGGCGACGGTGGCGGCCTCGCTTGAGGCGGATCGCAACCGGAACTGCCTGCTCGCCGCGCATCAGGCCAAGTGGAACCTGAACGCGGACGGCGTTGTATTGACCAAGTACGGCGGCGGCGCGCCGCACGTGGACATGGGCGAGACGGCCCGCATCTGCGAGGCGCTTGGCATGAAGACCGTGGTGCAGGTGTCGGATTCATCCGGCGACCGCCGGGCGGAATCCGCCATGCTGTTCAACTATCCCGAAGTAGATGCGATTGTGTACGGCGGGGGCGGGGATATCGGCTGGGACGCGGAGCCGGTTGAACGAGTTATCGGCGGTTCTCCCGCAGTTGCTCAGGCACTCGCGCAGATGACGCATATTCCGGCGGGCGCGCTCTGTGGCGTGACGAATCAGCAGGGCGCATCGGTTGTACGGGCGGTGGTGTACTGAGCCGCAGGAACCTGCGGACTCATGGAAAGGAACAGGGGAGGCCTGAAATGAAGGTCGTTCACTATTTGAACCAGTTCTTTGGCGGACTGGGCGGCGAGGAACATGCGGGCGTCGGGGCGGATGTGCGCGACGAGGCTGTCGGGCCGGGGCGCTTGCTGGAGCAGGTGCTTGGCGACGACTCAACGGTCGTCAAGACGATCGTCTGCGGCGACAACTACGCTGCCGAGAACCTGGAAAGCGTCATGGAACTCGTTGTTAATGAGGTACGGGAATCAGGGGCTGATCTCTTTGTGGCGGGGGGGTGCTTCGCTGCACGGGGCTACCAGGTACCTC
>JAPOOK010000010.1 GCA_026713485.1 Chloroflexota bacterium
GATCCAGCGTGGTTGCCGAGGTCGGCCATGACCACTCGCTCCATCCGGCGCTGTTGCGCGCCCGCACCCGGTAGTATCGCTCATCGCCAGGCTGCAGCCCGGTGTGCGTGTAGGACAGCGTTGTGCCCGAGGGGCTGGCTACCCGCGAGTAGTCGCTGTCGTTGTTGGAGGCGCACTCCTTCGGCGGGACGCACACCTGCACCTCGTAGCTGCTGATTGTAGCTGCGCCCTTCAGGCTAGGCTCCCACCAGAAGATGTCTATGGCGTTCTGGCCGTTGGCCTGGGCCCACGCCGACATCCCCTCGGGCACCGCCGTTGCCGTGGCGGCGTGGACGGTGTTGGACCACTGGCCTTTGCCGACATCGTTGAACGCCCTGACGCGGTAGTAGCGCGTTTGCCCGGGTTCAAACCACAGGACTGACCCATCGTCCAGCAGGTCCGTTGCCGACTTTCTATTCGTGTTGCCCAGCCAGGTCCAGTCGGAGCCGTCAAGGGATCCTTCGACCTCGTAGCCCTCGATCTGGCTGCCGTTGTCCCTGGTCGGCTCGGTCCAGGTCAGCCGGACAGCGTTGCCGGAATCGGCCTGGATCGCCTGGACTCTCAGGCTGCGCGGGGCGTCCGGCACGCCCAACTCGGTGGAACCCACCGCGGGCGGGTCCGACCACGGCCCCAGGCCGTTGGCGTTGCGGGCCGCCACCCGATAGTGGCGGGTGGTCCCAACGTTCAGACCCGTGTGCTCGCAGATTAGCTCCGTGGCGTCGGTGATTCTGCAGACGTTGCGCCAGCCTCCCTCGCCGGTGGCCGACGCCTGCACCTGGTATCCGGTGATGGGCGAGCCCCCGTCGCTCGTCGGCGACTCCCAGGACAGCT
This sequence comes from Chloroflexota bacterium, assembly GCA_026713485.1. Classification (GTDB taxonomy): domain Bacteria; phylum Chloroflexota; class Dehalococcoidia; order UBA6926; family UBA6926; genus VXMO01. The sequence goes on from JAPOOK010000010.1 coordinate 871, forward strand.
CGATTGCGCCGGCGTCGGATGTGGCCGCTGTCACGCTCTGCGGCTGGGCAGGCGTATTGGCCGACTGCCCGGAGCCGATGCCGGCCGACCACGTCCCCTTATGACCCCGGTCGTTCACCGTCCGTACCCGGTAGCGCACGCTCGGGCCGGCGCTCGCCTCCGCGTCGAAGTATGTGGTTATGGGCCAGCGGTCCGAGAGCAGCTTCCAGTTCTTGCCGCCGTCCATGGACCGCGCTACCTCGTAGTGGGTCACCGGGCGTTGGTTGAGGGTGCTGATTTCGGGCCAGGAGACGGAGACGACCGTTTGGTCTCTGCGGACCTGCGCGGCCGACAGTTGCGCCTCGCCGGCGCCGGCCACCCGCTTTATGACCGCCTCGTCATTGTCGTCGTCGTAGTCGTAGTATTTGGCCGTGTGCCAGGAGTTGGTGGCGTCCTCGGTGGTGCAGGCCGTTTCGGAAGGAGAGGAGAGTTCCACGTCTCTGGCGTTGCTGGCGATGCACACTGAGTAGTCCTGCGTGTTCTCGATGGCGGCGGTGAACGGGCCGGCGGCGCCGGTGTCGATGGTCAGGGTCTCCCCGTCCCGGCCGGTCCTGGCCTGTTTGATATCCCTGGACAGCAGCTCGCCGATGTCCCAGACCCAGGCCCCGGCGTCGTCATCGAATTCGAAGCTGCCCCGGCTGGCGGTGTAGTTGACGGTCGCGTTCTCCGGCAGGTCGGTCACCGTCACCCTGGCGGCGGGGGCGGTGTCCGGGCCGTTGTTCACGGCCATGATGCTGAAGGCCCGCCGGCCCGGCTGCAGCGATCCGGCCCCCCCGTCCCGCACCTCCAGCTCCGCCACGGGGCCGACGTGGAAGGTGTAGGTGCCGATGTGCTCCTGTACCACAGAATCCGAGCGCCGGGTGACACCGGCGGTGAAGTCAACAACATGGGTACCCAGTGTCGAAAACTCAAGATAGAAGTTGCCGACATAGTTAGATACATACCTCCCGAGATCCCATGTTGGCCTTGTGCTGGTGTAGCTATTGCCCGAGTTTGCATCAAACTGCTTGGTGTCGGACTTACTGTTGACTTTGACTTTCACTCCGCCTGGGGGGTGCTGCCCTTGGGTCAACCCTTTTACCTTGACCTCGTCAGACAAATTCGACCATCTGCAAGTTTCTATCGTGCCCGGCCTAGGGCATTCTTTGCCCATCGTATCGTCGACGAAATCTTTCAAGCTGTAGGTGATAATCACGCCGGGAACAGCCTTGCTGCCGCTCCATGAGCCTTTCTTTCTTCCCGTCTGCCAGGTAACGGTGCTGCCGCTCACGACACGGGCGGATGGGTCTTTGACCTGGACGGTGATTCCCTGCTCCGGAAGCAACACGACCTCGCCGCCACTGGAACGTCCCACGCCTTGCAATCGAGGGTCCGGATTCTGATCGTCAGAATCGGCGACCGCAATCACGGCAATTTGGGAGGTACTGCCGGTTGCGTCGCAGGGATACGAGTTGATGGCAGTCCCATCAGCGTCAACGCACGGATATGCAGTGAACGCCTGAAGGGTTCCCTGCTCGAAGAACAACTTCGGGTCATCCCCCAGACACTGCTTAAGGCGGCCGAAGGCGTAATCCGGGCTGGGGGGCGGGATGCTGTCCACCACCCGGGCGGTGATGCATCGCGCCTCCAGCGGGATTGTCTCCAAGGTGTCCGAGGTCAGTTGGGTCTGTATTTCAATCTCCTGTGAATAAGGAGTTGTAGTATAAAAGTCAGTGTCCGTGTCCGGCGGGGACCAGATCGCCGATCGGCTGTCTGATTTCACAAATGTATCGGGCGGAGTCCAGCCGCTCTTGAATTCCAGTCCCTTGGACAATTCCACTTGCACCGTTGCATCTGCGATGAAATTGAGGACATCGCCCCCAGCCTGCCCCTCCTGTTGGTTATCGGCGAGCAAGTCGAAGTTTGCGTCGCCTCCGGCATTCGGCCGCAGGTTGTCCACGGACAGCAGGAGCGCGAGACTGTTGCCTGTCATGTGATGACTTGTGGCAGCAAATATATGTTGATACACCGTTGTGACGTTATTGCCCAACAAAATAGCCGGTTCAGGTTGATCGGAGGAAGCCGTGGCGGTTGTGACCCCAATCCGGAAGGAGCGATCCAGAAGAAAATCATCTAGGAGATCAGGGTGGAGAGTTACAGAAAATCGGAAATTACTCGATGTGGCGCCCGGTGATATGGTCCCAACCTCCCATGTAAACCTTTCGTCGGTGCCGTTTACAGTCCTCTTGTCTGGAGGCTTGGGGTGCCCTGTGGTCTCAGCAATGTCCACATCCTCAAGTAGAAACGACACAGTCACTCCGGTGGCTGTCTCGGTGCCATTATTCTGAACGCTGTATCTAACTCCAGGCCCGTGATATTCATAAGTCATTACTAAGTCGACGTATTGGTACTCCGCTCCCTCCTGGGCCTGTGCGGTCTCACTAAAGAAAAAAGACGCCACGGCAGCGGCGAGCAGGCATAGGACGAGGGCTATCCCGGCAGATTTCCTAATCGATACTTGCGAAACATTGGTGGTGTTCATAGTTAGATTCCTTTGTATCTTCACGCCGTCTTGACGCCGTCCATAAATGGGCTTGCCATGCGTCTCTCAAGAGCGGAATATCATGCTGTTAATGCGACTAAGTATCGGTATATGATTTGGGAAAGTATCAATATTTATATTGGAAGATGTATCATTTGGACGCTGTTATTGCGACTAAGTATTGATTTCAAAGGGAGAATACCATAGCATTGGTGTACTACCTGTGAATTTCAGTCTGCTTTCGGTGACACTTCGGTGGCAGTTTTGGAAGACCAGGGATAGTCGGAGCCGCGGCCGGACCGGCGGCGCGCGATCCGGCGGGGGATGAGATGCCTCTCCGAGCCCCCCCCCGACCGGACGAGGTGGAGACCCTGGTGGTGACTATGCAGGACATGGCTGACCTGGAAGATATGGAACAGTCGCGGGCCGAATTTCTGAGCCTGGTCGGCCAGGAACTGAGGGAACCGCTCACGTTCATCAAGGGCTCCGCGGTTACGCTGCGGGAGTCCCTGGACTCTCTGGGGAAGGCGGAGATACTGCAGTTCCTCCGAATCATTGAATCCCAGTCCGACCGGATGCGGGATCTCATGGGTGAATTGCAGGACATGGCCCGCATCAAGAACAGCGCCTTTTCGGTTGCCCCTAAACCGACAGAGGTCACTGCCCTGGTGAACGAAGCAAGGAGCGCCTTCCTTGCGGTGGGCCAGGGCAGAAGCATCGTCCTCGACCTGGACCCGGACCCGGACCTGCCGTGGGTCATGGCGGACAGAGGGCGCATCGTCCAGGTGCTGAGCAACCTGCTGTCCAACGCGGCCCGGCGCTCGCCGGAGACCTCCACTATCCGGCTGACGGGCGCGCGAGAGGGTGGCGTGGTGGCGCTGTCCGTGACCGATCCGGGAGCGGGAGTGGAACCGGAACGCCTTGATCTCCTGTTCCGCGGGTTTGCCCCCTTCGACAAAGACGCCCCGGACCAGGAGGCGACGGGGGCGGGTTTGGGCCTGGCCGTCTGCAAGGGAATCGTGGAAGCCCACGGCGGACGCATCCGGGCAGACAGTGATGGCGCGGGAACGGAAAGCCGCCTTACCTTCACGCTGCCCGTGGCCGACGTTACTGAAAGGGCGGCGACGGGGACCTCTCTTCCTTCCGGCAGTTCACCGCAGGCGACGAGAGAGCAAGGGTGCATTCTCGTCGTGGATGATGACCCAATGACACTGCGAAGCGTGCGCGAGATTCTCAACGGCGCGGGCTACACACCCCTGGCCACCGGGGACCCGGAAGAGGCCCTCAGGCTGTACGAGTCGGAGCGGCCCCAACTGGTGCTGCTGGACCTGCTGCTGCCGGGGAGCGACGGCATCGACCTCATGGAGGATATGTTCGGCATAGGCGAAGCGCCGGTGATTTTCCTGTCCGGATACGGGCGGCAGGAGGTGATAGCCAAGGCATTGGATTCCGGGGCCATGGATTACATCGTCAAACCCTTTTCCTCCACCGAGTTGAAGGCCCGGGTGCGGGCGGCCCTGCGCCGACGGCTGACTTCGACTCAGGATGATGCGCTCGTCCCCTTCGTGCTGGAGGACCTGACCCTGGATTACGCCAGGCGAACGGTCAGCGTGGCCGGCAAGGCGGTCAGTCTCACTCCCACCGAATACGCGCTGCTCAGCGAGCTTTCGATCAACGCCGGACTGGTGCTGACCTTCGATCACCTGTTGGAGCGGGTCTGGGGCCTGGGGTACTCGGCAGACCGGAGAAACCTGCGAACCTACGTGAAACGGCTGCGGCGCAAGCTGGGCGAGAATGCCGACAGCCCGAAGTACATATTCCCCGCGCCACGTATCGGTTACCGCATGGTCAAGCCGGACGTGTCTTAGGAATCCAGGTCATAGCTTCGACGGGCATAAGCTGACGCATCCACCAAGGTTTTGTGGGTGCTCGTTGCGTCCGCTGAGGTTGAGTCAACGGCAGCACGCCTCTCTAAACTACGACCCGCCCCATACTCGTATACTTTCACGAAGGCGGGATTCCATATCCTTAACCAGTGACCGGTCGGATGCCCACTCACCGGTTAAAAGCCGGCGTGAAGGCGGAGAGGGCAAGCATGGAGATATTACAGGCAAGGCTGCGATTAGCGCGCGGCGTTGGGCTGTTGCTAATGCTGGTGCTGTCCATCGCCGCATTTATGTTGCTGATCAACATCCTTGCCGACCCTGTTTCGACCGCCCCTTCGGACCCTCTCGCCGAACGACAGACTGACGGCGAATTCGTCCAGCTGCCCGGCAACTCCTCACTCTTTTCAATCGCAGTCGCCGTCGTCGCCATCATCATTGCAATAGTCGCCCTGGTCTCGATAGCGCGTCCCCGCCCATCGCTATCCACAGACCCGTCTGTATCCGACGGCAGTACACCGATTTCCCGACGCGCGCGGATGATTCCACTCGCTGCCGGGCTTGTTCTTGCGCTTCTCATAGCGGGCGCAGGACTCTACCTCGCCTTTGCCGAATCATCACCTCTGCTTCAGGCCGGGGCTGAACAGCCACCGGGAGCAACGGACGGAGATGCTGACGGTCACCAGATGTTCAGAGAATGGATTGCGCCCATCGGCGTTGTCGTCCTTGCGGCTTTCTTCTTCTCCGTCATCCTGATCGGGTTCCTGAAGCCGCGCCTCCTCTTTGTAACGCTGGGCACGTGGCTGGCGCTCAGTCTCATTTTCGGTTTCTTCTCATCCTCGTCCCTTGCAGGACTCACCCTCTTTACACCGGTTACTTCGGCGCCCGTTCCGGACGCCTTTGCCAGCCAGGTTGGACAACACAGAACGGTCGACCTGACCGGCCAAAGCGGCGACGGTTCCACGCCGGGTGATCCTGACGAAACAGGCTCAGCAACGCTTGATGTGGTCAATCCGAACAACCGCGGCGGGGGTGACATAGCCGGTGAGACGGGCCAAAGCGCTAACGCTGCTGAGGACGTGCTCATCCAGAATCTGGAATCATCTCCGGATCCCGATGTGCGTGCCGAAGCCGCTGCGGGACTGGGGGACTATCCAAGCGGGAGGTCCCTCAAGGCTCTTGCCACGGCCGGAGTAAAGGATCCCAGCCGTGAAGTTCGGGACGCGGCACTGGAAAGTATCGCTGAGTGGTCGCTTGAAGACCTCATCGAGATTCTCAAGAATCACCCTGACGATGACGTTCGGCAGGCCGCCGCCTCAGCGCTGGGCCGTATAGGCGATGTGCGGGCGGTTGAGCCGCTCGTGGAGGCGCTTGAATCTGATGGCGCGGACAACGTTCGGGCGGAATCGGCCAAAGCGCTCGGCAGCCTGGGCGATGTCGCTGCTGTTTTGAGCCTTATCGACGCTCTGCGGGATGACGTGAATTCCAGGGTCCGTGAAAATGCAGCGCGAGCATTGGGGCAGTTGAGAGATCGCCAACCCGTGTGAACGTGAACAGTGCGGGCTCCCCCTCGGTGATTGCATCCGGCGCCGTGAAGGACACGACGGGGCGGTTGTCAGACACGTCGGTGGTCTCCGCAGTTGCGGTGGGAGCAAAGACAGTGATGGCTATCGCGACCATCGCCAGTAGGGCCCCGAATCTGGTGGCATGGAAGAACATTGCGAACCTCCTTTGAGCCAAGTAGTTGTGAACTTAAATGACCTTCATCTGTTGAAACGTTCCGGGAACCTGGGGGTTAGTATCCGCGTCGGGAATCGTATTGGCCGCCTAGCCATGTTGGGCGAGGGCTCTTCGTTATTCTGGCTACGGGGCTAGAGGGACAGGGACTTGAGGATGGAGGTGCAGTCACAGGCCAGGTTCGGCTCCCGGAGTTTCCGGACGTGTGCTGGCGGCTGCACAAATTCAGTGGCAATGATTTCGTCGGCGCTCTTGCGGTCGAGTCTGTGCCGTCGCCCGTAGTTGAGGATGCGTTCGAGTGACCGAAGAGCCCCAGCCTTTTTGGC
>JAPOOK010000011.1 GCA_026713485.1 Chloroflexota bacterium
CATCGGAAACGGCAGCAAGCATCTGGCGCGCGCTCTCCACCTTGACCACCTTGATGCCTGGAGGGTTGGCCAGGCTCGCCGCGCTCACTAGCGTTACGCGCGCCCCTCTGTCCCGCGCTGCCTCGGCAAATGCGTAGCCCTGCTTGCCGGATGAGCGATTCGTGACGACTCGAACGGGATCAATCGGTTCCTGTGTGCCGCCCGCCGAGACCACGATGTGCCGCCCTGCGAGGTCCTGATCAGCGGAAAGAATGCCCGCGAGCGCTTCGAGAATATCCGTGGTCTCGACGAGCCGCCCGCTGCCAACCGCGCCGGAGGCAAGTCGGCCTTCATTGGGACCGGCAAATTCAAAGCCGCGCTCTTTCAACGCCGCGACATTCGCCTGCGTGGCAGTATTCGCCCACATGTGGTGCTCCATCGCGGGCGCGATGAGAATAGGGGCTTTCGTCGCGAGAACAATTGTCGAAAGCGCGTCGTCCGCCAGGCCGTGTGCCAGCTTGGCCATCACATTCGCCGTTGCCGGCGCTATGACGATTGCGTCCGCCTGACGTGCAATCTCCACGTGCTCAAGAGGATCCTCAGAGTTCGCGTCAAATAGGTCGGTTATCACGAGGCGGTGTGTCAGGGAACGGAACGTGAGCGGGGTGATGAACTCCTGCGCGGAGCGTGTCAGCACAACGTCGACAAGGCCGCCCGCCTGCATCAGCTTGGAGGCGATGTCCGCCGCCTTATAGCTGGCAATGCTGCCGGATACACCCAGCACGATTCGCTTACCGGCTATCGCGTCTGCCGCACTCATCTCCTACCTACTCACCCCGTCATTCCCGCTTCACACCGCCAGTCCCGCCTCATTCCGCCAGTCCCGCCTCACTCCGTCATTCCCGCGAAGGCGGGAACCGGAACCGTGATTTGCTCAGTCTACTCTTGGTTAAGCTCCCAGATCAGCCGCAATCCCTGCAGTGTAAGGTCCGGCTCCAGCTCGTCGATTATGTCCGTCTTCTCGGCAATCGTCTCAACAAGCCCGCCTGTCGCAATCACCTTCGTCTCAGAACCAATCTCGGCGCGGATCCGCCTGATCAGGCTCTCCATCAACCCAACATACCCGTACATCAACCCGGAGCGCATCGCCTGATCCGTGTCGCGTCCTATGACGTTGTCTGGAAACACAGGCTTGATAGGCGGCAGTTGTGCCGCCCGTGCTGTCAGAGCTTCGGAGGCCAACGAGATGCCCGGCGCGATGACGCCGCCGACAAATATGCCGCTCCCCGTCACAACGTCAAATGTTGTGGCAGTGCCGAAGTCGACCACGATAGCCGGCCCGCCGAACAGCCCGTATGCCGCCGCCGCGTTCACGATCCTGTCTGTGCCGACGCCGTCCGGCTTATCCACGTCCAGCCGCACGCCACGATCCTCTGCTTCCTTGACGTCCAATGCCGTGACACCAAACGTGTCGGCCGCTGCCCGTTCCAACATCGTCGTCAGCGGGGGCACCACGGAGCAGAAAACGATGCCGCTGATGTCCTGTTTGCGAATCCCGTGTTGTGCAAGCGACTCACAGATCAAGGTGGTGGCAGTAACCGGAGAGATACTCTCCTTCGTAGGTATGCGGTCAGACGCCACAATCCGCTCCCCGTCAAATGCGGCAAGCTTCATGTTCGTGTTTCCAATATCGACGGCCAACAGCATTCGGTACTCGGCTCCCTGCTATAGTTGCCTTCCAATAACACACGCAATTATACGCGCGGGACTTTCCATAGTGACCGCCCCTCTGAAACAATCTGAGGAAAAGGAGCTAAACACATGACCAACCCAGCACGCACAATCCTCGTTATCGGTGCAACAGGCAACCAGGGCGGTGGTCTTGTCGGCCACCTGCTTTCCTCTAAGGACTGGCATGTGCGCGGCCTGACGCGATCACCGCAGGGTGAGAAGGCGCAAGCGCTTGCAGCGCGGGGCGTGGAGATTATCGAGGGAGACATGGACGATGTTGTGTCGATTGATGCCGCAATGGAGGGCGCATACGGTGTCTTCTCTGTCCAATCACAGGCCGCCGAAGACGATCCACAACTTGAGATGCGACAGGGCGTCGCCGTCGCGGACGCTGCCGTCAGGGCAGGCGTAAGCCACCTCGTCTATACCGCCTCATGTGGAGCGAAAGAGCCCGACCGCGGCGTTTCATATTGGGACGCCAAACGCGACATCATGGCCCACATCCGCCAACTCGGCATCCGGTACACCATACTCCGTCCCGTCTCGTTCGCGGAGAACTATCTATACGACCGGGCCGGCATCGATAACGGCGTCATCCGTGGCATGTTGACGCCGGAGAAGACACTGCAAGTGATCTCCGGCCATGACATCGGCGCGTTCGCCGCCGCCGCATTCAATAATCCGGACACCTATGCCGGGCAGGAGATCGACATCGCTGCGGAGACGTTGACCATGAACGACATTGCCGCCGCCCTCGGTCGTGTTGTCGGCCACGACGTTCGATATGAACAGATACCGGTAGAAGATTGGCCCCGCGTGGCGCCGCCCCAAACCATCGCCATGACGAAGTGGTACCAGGCCTGCGGCTACGACGAGGACATCCCCGCCCTCAAGGCCAGATGGGGCATCCCGACCCTCACATTCGAGGAATGGCTCCGCGCCATCGCCTTACGCTAGCCTCCGAATTCCCTCCCTCTTTGTGGGGGAGGGTCAGGGTGGGGGGTACAAACTAAGCAAACAGCGGCGGAACCGGCCCCTCTCCCTGCCCAATAAACGCCATCGCCGCCGGGATCTTCTCTATCAAATCAGAAGCCGACAGCCCCGATGTCATGTTGCCGTTGTCTTGAGCCGCCAAAGCCGCCGCCGTCCCGTGCACATACACACCCGCACGCGCCGCCGCAGAGGTTGTCAGCCCTTGCGCGAGGAACCCCGTGATGATTCCGGCCAGTGCGTCCCCCGTTCCGCCTGATGCGAGTGCAGGCATGGCGAGAGGGCAAATGGCCGGTTGTTCATCAGGGCTCGCAACAACCGTATACGCGCCCTTGAGCACAACGGTCACGCCCCATTCCCTGGCTTTTGTCTCCGCAATCTCAAACCTGTTCTGCTGAACCTCTGCAACTAACATTCTGCAAAGCCGCGCCATCTCGCCGGGGTGGGGGGTGATGACGATAGGGCCATGCAAGGTCGTCCACCAGTCCGGCTTCTCGGCCAGCCGATTCAATGCGTCAGCATCAAGCAGAGCGGACGTGTCCTCGGGTAACTCGCGAAGCAATACATCTGCAAACGAATCTGTACCGACGGACCGGCCCAGCCCGGGGCCGAGGCAGAACGCGTCGGGTGCTTTTGTCTGCAATGCGGCCATGAGTTGTGAAACAGCCCCCGCTCCGGTCAGGCCGGTCTGTGGATGGCTGGTCAAAGGAATATATGTTGCCTCCGGCGCGCTACTCGCCAGGGAAGCTGTAATCGAATCAGGAGCGGCGATGGCTACAGTTCCTGACCCGGCGCGGGCAGCCGCTAGCGCTGCCAGCGCCGGCGCGCCGCGATATGCTTCCGAGCCTCCAACAATGAGGCTGTGGCCGAACGTTCCCTTGTGGCTCACAGCATCGCGTTGCGGCAACAACTCTTGCACTGCGCCGATAGTCAGCTGTGCAATACCGCTGGCATTCGTTGTATATGTGCCAAGCCCAATATCCGCGACGCGTATCGCGCCCGAATACTGTGCCCCCGTGGTCGTCAGGCACCCGAGCTTTACGCTTCCTAATGCCACGGTGAAATCCGCCGCTATCGTCGCCGGATCAACCTCACCACTGTCGGAATCGAGGCCGGATGGCAGATCGACTGCCACAATCGTTGACCTGACCGCCGTCCCACGCACTGCATCCAATGCACTAAGAATCGGCCCTTCGATGGCGCGAGAGTGCCCCGTCCCAAGCAGGGCGTCAACAACAACGTCCGCCCCCGAAAGCGCAGCCGCGAGACCTGAACCAACGTCCGGGATGATTGAGCAGCCGGCCGCCTCACTTTCGGCCAGAAGGGGATCGCCGTCCCCGCGCTCTATGGGGCAGAGCAAGCTTACTGACGCGCCCCGCTGCCTCAATATCCGCGCCGCAATAAGCCCGTCGCCCCCGTTCTTGCCCGGGCCTGCCAGCACAAGAATCCGCCGCTGTGCGATTTGTCCGCCAAGAATGTCGCCGACATGATTCGCCACGGCCCGGCCGGCCCGCTGCATCAACTCTTCAACGGTTACACCGGACGCTATTACGTCTTCTTCAATGCGCCGCATTTCTGCGGCTGTGACGGCTCTCATGATGCACCGCCGGACGCTTAATCCTCCAATTGCGGCGCGTGGTATGGCGACGGGTATTTCGCTGTTCCGACAACGATGGAGAGGGCGTATTCGATGGAGTGCGTCTGGCTCACGGTCAGGTCGGTCAGTCCGATACGTTCCGCAACGGCCTTCGCCCGTCCGTGGAGTCTGACCTCAGGCTTCCCGCCCATCATCGGCAGGATCTCGATATCCTTCCACCCCACGCCGCGCGCGCCTGTGCCGAGTGCCTTCATCACAGCCTCTTTGCTGGCAAATCGCGCCGCCAACTCCGGGTCGCGCATCCGGCTCGTCCGCTGCTCCTCTGGTGTATACACCCGATCGAGAAACCGCTGCCCGAAGCGCTCACGAGCCTCCCGTATTCTCCACACCTCACACATATCGATTCCGGTGGTCAGCATTACGCGCAAATACTCCTCAGTTGTTGCAGTCACCAGATTATCGCAGAACGGAATATGCGCCGTCCCTGCCCCTCATGTCATTCTGAGCGCAGCGAAGAATCTACCCTCTAGCCGCTATACTCAGTGAGGGGCAATTGGAGACAGGGAACGCCATTGACCGCACGCATCATTGACGGCAAGAGCATCGCGGCAGACATTCGCAAGGAAGTCGCTCGTGATGTGGCCGCGCTCAAGGCAAAGGGCGTCATGCCCGGACTCGCCGCCGTCGTCGTGGGCGATGATCCCGCCTCCCAAACATATGTCGCCAACAAGGAACGCGCCTGTCGCGAAGTCGGCATCTACACGGAGCTTCACCGTATAGACGCCTCTGTCTCCCAGGACGGCTTGGTGGACCTCATTGAGTCGCTAAACAACGCGGACCGTGTCCACGGCATACTCGTTCAGCTGCCCCTGCCGTCGCACATTGAGGAACACGCCATCATTGAATGTGTTCGACCCGACAAGGACGCAGACGGCTTTCACCCGCTCAATATCGGCCACTTGGCCATCGGGGACTCCCAGTTTGTGCCGGCCACGCCGTTTGGTGTCATGGAGATGCTGCGGCGGGAGGGCGTCCAGCTTGGCGGCAAGCATGCCGTTATTGTTGGCCGCAGCAACATCGTCGGAAAGCCCATCGCAACGGCCTGGATGCAGGGCGACCCCAATTTCTACCCGCGTGTCACCGTCTGCCACAGGACGGATCCGAACCTCGCTGAGGTGACGAAGCAGGCGGACATCCTTGTCGTGGCAGTGGGAATTCCGGCTGCCATCACGGCCGATATGGTCAAGCCGGGCGCTGTCGTCATTGATGTGGGCATCAATCACGTTGAGGACAAGAGCCAGAAGCGGGGCTATAAGATTGTCGGCGATGTTGACTTTGACGCCGTGTCTGACGTGGCGAGTGCGATCACACCGGTGCCCGGGGGCGTTGGGCCGATGACCGTTGCCATGCTGCTTCGCAACACAGTCTCCGCCGCGCGGGCACAATTGTCAGATAAGTGAGGGGGGAAGACCCTGGGCAGCGCAGGAAAGGTAGCCCATTGGGACGTCTGGCGCATCACGGACTGGGAAGAGGCGGGAGAGGAGGACGGCGCGCCCGTCTACAAGGTGTGGGTCAAGCGCACCGGCAACTAGGGCCCCCACGGCTCTATGTCTCGCGATTAGCGGCTCTGGCGGCCTTGTGTGCCGTGTTTGTACTCGCCCTCGCAGCCGCCTGCCAGAACAATGGTGATATCGGCGCAACGGGCCTCCAGCCGGACGGCAGCTACATAATTGTTGGCACTGAATTCGCTTTCGAGCCGGAAACAATCCAGATTCCCGTGAACGAGGAAGCCGTTATTGAGTTCAGAAACCTCGGCACTGTCGACCATGATCTCGTCATCGAGGAATTCGATGTCGCGACAGGATCGATGCGGATTGGTTCAAAGAAAACAGTGCGGTTCACGCCCACCGTGCTCGGCGAGTTTGAACTCATTTGCTCCATCCCCGGTCATCCGGACGCCGGTATGACGGGAACCGTTGTCGTTGTAGAATCACCGATACAGGCAGTTGCGCAAGGCTGACATATCCGATGACATCCGACGATACCGGCAACCATAGCTCCGCCCCCCTGATGGTGGCCGATTTCGAGTTCGAATTGCCGGAACACCTGATTGCCCAACAACCCATTGAGCCGCGCGATCACTCTCGACTCCTCGTTATCCACCGTGACACCGGCCTGCTTGAACACAAGCACTTCTATGATCTGGGCTCCATCCTCACTGCAGGGGATGTTCTCGTTATCAATGAAACACGAGTCATCCCGGCCCGCCTCCTTGGCACCAAAAGAGATGGCGGCGGGCACGTAGAGATTCTCCTCATTCGCCCTGTGGCCGGCACAGGAGAGGGGGTTGAGGCAAACGAGCGCATGTGGACGGCTCTGGTGCGGCCGTCGCGTCGCGTTGCCGCAAACACCATCGTTGAGTTGGACGCCCCCGGCGCGCCCCGCGTCCACGTTGGACAGCAATACACGGATGGCACCCGCCTGGTCACTCTACCGGAGGGCTTTGTCCTTGATGATGTCGGTCAGGTTCCCCTGCCGCCGTACATCCGGCAGGAGATTCCAAACCTTGAGCGATATCAGACCATTTACGCGTCCAAACCCGGCAGCGTAGCCGCCCCCACCGCCGGTCTCCATTTCACGCCGGAACTGATGGAAAGCCTGCAAGAGAAGGGTGTCCGCATCGCCCGCCTTACGCTGGATGTGGGCCCCGGTACATTCCGACCTGTCAAAGTGGATGACCCGCGCGAGCATGTCATGGGAGAGGAGCGCTACGAGCTGCCTGAAGAAGCCGCGGAGACAATCTCACAGGCGCTCACTGAGGGCCGCCGGGTTGTCGCCGTTGGCTCAACGCCGGTCCGCGCCCTTGAATCAATCGCCATCAACCAGGGTTTGTCCGAGGCCGCTGACGGGCAGCGGACTATCGACCCCGAGATTGGCGAAACGGAGCTGATGATCCTGCCCGGGTTCCAGTTCAAGGTAATTGGCGCTATGATCACCAACTTCCATCTCCCCCGCTCCACCCTCCTCATGTTGGCGGCAGCATTCGCCAGCAAGGAACTCGTAGACAGCGCCTACCGCGAGGCCATCGCGCAGGAGTACCGTTTCTACTCCTTCGGCGACTCTATGATCATGCTTTAGCTTGTCGGGCTGTTATCGTGGAAACAGAAGCCCACACGTAGAGGTAAAACCGCGCATGATCGACCGAGACCGACTCGTCCGCACGTTCACTGATCTCGTCCGCATTGACAGCCCATCCGGTGAAGAAGTCGCCATCGCCGACGCCCTCACCGCCCGTCTCACCAACCTCGGATTCACCGTCTCACGAGACGCCTATGGCAACGTCATCGCGTCCGAGCCCGGCGACTCGCCGCTGCTTCTCTCCGCGCACATGGATACCGTTGAACCCGGACGTGGAGTGAACCCACTTATTGATGGCGACGTTATCCACACGGACGGCTCCACCGTCCTCGGCGGCGACTGCAAGGCCGGCCTCTCTGTCATCCTTGAGGCTCTGGAATCCCTGCAGAGCGATGGCGCGGCTCGCCGCCCCCTTGAAATAGCCCTCCCCCCCGAGGAGGGGATTGGCCTCGTCGGGGCAAAGAATCTCGACTTCTCCATGCTTCGCGCCAAACAGGCAATCGTCTTTGACGGCGAGGGCCCTGCGTACCATGTCACAACCGGCAGCCCCACCTACATCGCATTCGACATCGACATCACCGGCCGTGCCGCGCACGCCGGTGTCGAGCCGGAAAAGGGAATCTCCGCAATCCAGATTGCCGCCGAGATGATCGTCCAGATGCGCCTGGGTCGCCTTGATGAGAACACCACATTCAACGTTGGCAACATTGAGGGCGGCAGTGTCCGAAACGCTGTGCCTGAGCACGCGAGCCTCAAGGGTGAGACCCGCAGCCACGATCCTGAAGCCCTTGAGCGCGTCCGCTCCTATCTGCTAAACATCGTTCAGGACACGCGGGGGCGGTGGACGGAAGCCACCATCGAGTGCGAGCTGTACGAGCAATTCGTCGGGTATCGCCTGGATGAGGGCACAGGCCTGCTCACCCGCGTCAAGGAAACGCTTGGGGTTCTCGGTATGGCGCCTGAACTTGCGATCTCCGGTGGCGGCACGGATGGCAACGTCTTTGTCCTCAACGGCATTGAAGCCGTGGTTGTTGGCGCGGCGATGCATGACGCCCACACCGTGCGCGAGAGCGTCAGGATTTCTGAGCTTGAACAGGGCGCCCAGTTCTGCCGCGCGCTGCTTGAAATCTAACCCCCGCTCACCCTGAGCCCGTCGAAGGGCTAACCCGGTTTACGTGCCAGGAAACAGTACAGCGGCGTGAAGATTCCCGTCTTCCCGCCGGCCACATAGGCGTTGGCAGTTCGATCAAGCAGCTCGATCACGTCGGCAGACCCCTTGGGGAATATCCTGACCAACTCGGCCAGTCTGGATGCGATCTCGATTGTCTTGCGGCCCAGGGGAGTCTGGCGAAAGGCGTTGCCCAGCGTGCCGTGCCGACCATCCATCGGCTTATACCAAGGTGTTGTCAGGGTACCCTCCGCGACGACGCCCCGATCTATCCCCTCGAGAACCTCAAACCCCGCCGCCTCCAGCGCCGCGTTCACCTCACTCATCGTCGCAATCTCGTTGAGTGCGATGCCGTGCTTGAGCTCCTGCTTGATAACCTGGTGGCGCTCATTGTCGGGATCAAATATGTCGGTCAGACACATTTCCTGACCCCATAAGAGTGCTCCCGGTTTCAGCGTCCGGTAGATCTCCGCGAACGCGCCTGCCTTGTCCGGCGCGTGGCATGTTGATTCGATCGCGTATCCCCGGTCGAATGTGTCGTCCGCGATGGCGTCCATATCCATGAAACTGCACGCCAGGTAATCGACCATGTCGGCGATCCCCGCCTCGGCGTTAAGGGCTTTCGCCTTCTCCAACTGGAGCTCGTTGTTATTGACACCGAGAACACGGACGCCGCCCTCGCTGACCACGCGGCGCATCGGGCCGCCCAGCCCGCAGCCCACGTCGATAACACTCATGCCCTCGCGCAGATCCAGCTTGTCGATCATCAAGCGCTGATGCCGAACCTTGGACTCCTCAATACTCTCCGTGGGCGATAGCGGAGCGAAGTGCAGGGATTCGCCCCAACCGTACACCATCAACTCGCCGCAAAGGTCGTAATACTCCTTCACCGTTGCCGCGTGGTCGTATTCGTCGCCCGCGTTATCGCCGGCCGCTCTGGTCGTCCAATCATTGAAATCCCGTACGCGACGGGCGACGTCCGACCCACGGTACGCATCCTTCAACCCGCCGGATAACTTGAGAATTGACATGTCGCTCCATTCTCTCTGATTGCCGCTCATCCTATCACAGCCCCCAGCGCACCCTGAGCTTGTTGAAGGGTGAACCACATGCCTCGCCTACGCAACCCAATTCACCGCGAATCGACCACAAAAACCCCTCTTTTTCCATTGACACGCCCATCCCCGCGTTCGTATAGTGTTAGTTCGCCGCCGTCCTCGGATGGGGGCATGTTGGTTGGCGCCTTAACAAGTGAATAGGTCAAGAATGGTCAGTATGTACTGACCGCGGCTCTTCAATTGAAGAGGAAACGAGTCAAGAACGATAGTAGGGTTAAGCTACTAAGGGCGCGTGGTGGATGCCTTGGCGTCAGGAGCCGAAGAAGGGCGTAACTTGGCTGCGATAAGCCCGGGGGAATTGCCAAGTAAGTTGATCCCGGGATGCCCGAATGGGGAAACCCGGCCCGCTTTATCGCGGGTCACCGCCGGCCGAACACATTAGGCCGGATGGAGGCAAGTTGGGGAACTGAAACATCTAAGTACCCAGAGGAAAAGAGATTATTCCCTCAGTAGTGGCGAGCGAACGGGGAACAGCCCAAACCGGAGAGGCTTAACGGACGCGGGTCCTATGCCTGTCCGGGGTTGCGCGACAAGATGGGAGAGATCCCGCGATCTCTCGCGGAGTTACCAACCGGACTCCAGCCGAAGGACCGTGGAAACGGCCACCAGAGAAGGTGATAGTCCTGTAGGCGAAGGGGAAAGGCTCCGTGCATTTTGGACGAGAGTACCACGGGACACGGGAAATCCTGTGGGAAGCTGGGGAGACCACTCTCCAAGGCTAAATACTCCTGACGACCGATAGTGAACTAGTACCGTGAGGGAAAGGTGAAAAGCACCCCGGGAGGGGAGTGAAATAGATCTGAAACCGCGTGCCTACAAGCGGTCAGAGTCTCTCGAAAGAGGGATGATGGCGTGCCTATTGAAGAATGAGCCGGCGAGTTAATCCGTGTCGCAAGGTTAAGGATGTGGCCATCCGCAGCCGTAGCGAAAGCGAGTCTGAACAGGGCGCCAAAGTGGCACGGATTAGACCCGAAACCTGGTGAGCTACCCATGGCCAGGGTGAAGCGAGTCTAAAAGCTCGTGGAGGCCCGAACCGGTGAACGGTGCAAAGTTCTCGGATGAGCTGTGGGTAGAGGTGATATGCCAATCGAACCAGGAGATAGCTGGTTCTCCCCGAAATGCATTGAGGTGCAGCCCCATGGGTTCACCTCCGGAGGTAGGGCTCTGAATGGGCTAGGGGGCGAGAGCTTACCAAACCCAATCAAACCACAAATGCCGGAGGTCCAGACCATGGGAGTGAGTCGGCGGGGGATAAGCTTCGTCGTCGAGAGGGAAACAACCCAGATCACCAGCTAAGGTCCCTAAGTGCGGTCTAAGTGTCCAACGAGGTGGAGTTCCACAGACAGCCAGGAGGTTGGCTTAGAAGCAGCCACCCTTGAAAGAGTGCGTAACAGCTCACTGGTCGAGGGACTCTGCGCGGACAATGTACCGGGGCTTAAGTCCGCCACCGAAGCTGTGAACTTCCTCCTTTTAGGAGGGAGTGGTAGGGGAGCGTTGCCTGTGCAGTGAAGCCTAACCGTGAGGTTGAGTGGAGCGCAGGGAAGTGAGAATGCCGGCATGAGTAGCAATGAACCCGGGTGAGAATCCCGGGCGCCGAAAACCCAAGGGTTCCTACGCCACGGTTGTCGACGTAGGGTTAGCCGGGCCTAAGCTGAGGGCGAAAGCCGTAAGCGATGGACAGCTGGTTAGTATTCCAGCGCCGCCGGTGTGTCGTTTAAAGCTGCGGAGTAACACAGGAGGATAGGCGGGGCATGCCTATTGGACATGGTGTGTCCCTGATCCTAGCCGATGCCGGGATAGGCAAATCCGTCCCGGATATAGGTAGGTGAGGAAAGGGGAGAGCTTTCTCGCTACGGCGATAGGGCAATCCCGCCGAGTTCATGCTGTCTAGAAAACCTTCGTATGCTATGGCACACAGGCGCCCGTACCGCAAACCAACACAGGTGGGTGCTCCGAAAACGGAGAAGGCGCACGAGATAACCCCCCTTAAGGAACTAGGCAATCTAACCCCGTAACTTTGGAATAGGGGGTGCCTTTGGGCGTGGCAGCTTCACGCCGCTGCGCTCTGGAGGTCTCAGATCACCGGCCCGAGCGACTGTTTAACTAAAACACAGGTCTCTGCGAAGGAGTAATCCGACGTGTAGGGGCTGACGCCTGCCCAGTGCCGGAAGGTTAAGAGGAGAGGTGCAAGCTTCGAATTGAAGCCCCGGTGAACGGCGGCCGTAACTATAACGGTCCTAAGGTAGCGAAATTCCTTGTCGGGTAAGTTCCGACCCGCACGAATGGCGTAACGACTTGGGCGCTGTCTCGAGGGGGGACTCGGTGAAGTTGAAGTACCCGTGAAGATGCGGGTTACCCGCGGCAGGACAAAAAGACCCCGTGGAGCTTTACTGTACCCTGGCATTGTGTTGGGGCCAAAGATG